>CAZWZW010000055.1:0-15253 GCA_964639125.1 uncultured Verrucomicrobiota bacterium | reverse complement strand
TCTACTTACTCAGCAAGAACGGGTTCCTTGCTGGAGCGAATCCAGTTTGACAGGATAAGGGCGCAGTATTCATCCGCTGATAGGTGCATTGAACTGGCACGCTTTTCAAATTCATCGGCCATCTCGGGTTGCATGTCGATGTTGATTTCTTGAGTTTCGTTGTATATTTCCATGGTCTTCCTCTGGTTGTTAAATCCTTCTGTATTGCTTCTCCATATCTGGTTGATCAGCCACGATGTGTTTCTTTGCTGCAGAGAGGCTGCCTGCAATCAAGCCGGGATAAGAGCTCCCCTGAAACCGAATTTACCAATCATCCAACGTGTGTTTCATTTATCCATATGCCAGGAGGGCGTGCTTGCCCGTCTTTGCCAAAGGCAATAGCGGAACAAGCCAAGGGTACCGCCCTCCTGCAAATGAGTTGTGCCGGATCGCTATCAGAATACATGACTTAGAATTCAGGAAGACTCCCCAGATTGTCATCTTCTGTATCAGTGTTCTCTGTCTTCAGATAGTCTGTTCCGTTTACATTAATCACTGCGACTTTTCCCCCGATCGACCATTCCCCGATATCATTCTTGCTGGCGGTTGCGATGACCATTCCCATGTTGATGGCATCCACAATGGGGCGCCGGGCGAACTCGACTCCTTCGTCAATGAGAGCCCCTGTCACTTCGTGGGCCTTAACCTTGTCGATGTGTGTGTGCTCGGGATTATATCGGACCGCTGAAATGATATGGTTTGCACATTTACTCATAATTGTGCCTTTTTGGAGGTTGTTATGAGTATGGATTCTAGCAGGATTTATTAGTGAGTATAGTCTCTGTCATGTGGAGAGTTTCCCCGCAAATGATCCGGCATCATCGACGGGCAAGTCTCCTTGCCCGCCTGTCGATGAATGTAGAAGGGGTGTAATTCCCCGGCAGATTTGTGTCCGGAACCCTAGGGTAGCGGCGGGCCTCCGGGCCAGTTTGTGCCGCTTCCGGTGCTGTATGGATAGTTGGTGTTGATTAACACGGTATTGGTGCCGTGCCACCAGCAGGGAACCACTTCCACGCGATAGTTGTTGTTCCAGCTCCAGTTCAGGTTGGTTTCGGTCCAAAACATTTCGACCTGACCGTTGGTGGCTTCCCATGTTCCGCCCACCTGTACCCATGTGTCGGCTGTGAGATTCGTTGTTCCGCTGACGATATAGGTTCGGTCCGGCTCCGTGTACCACGCCAGATGGAATTCGTTAGATCCGGGAATCGATTCCACCCAGAGGAAACTGTACCCATTGGTGGGATCGGTTCCGGCAATATATTCATCGAGATTGCCAACCCCGTCGCCATCGGCGTCAGCATCGGCAACTACATTACTGCCTGCTCCAAAATAGTTGGCTTCCCAGGTGTCGGCGATCTGGTTGGTGTTGTTATCGATGGGATAGAGAAATAGGGTCCCCAGATTGATCTCAGCGCCCGCCGCTGCATTTGTGATGACATTATTGGACGTGAATAACTCATAGCCGGCCCGATCAATATTCAGATCATAGTCATCGAGGTACAGGATCGTGTTGATCGGGAAGGCGCCCTCTATATTGCTGGTCCAGTTGGTGGCGTAAGAGGCTGTCCAGGGATATTTGAAGACTGAAACACTTCCGGCCGAGCCCTCGAAGACAAATTCGATGGCGGCATTATCCAGCCGCTCCATGGTCCACGCATCCCGAACGACCGCGGAAACTGTGATGACGGGGTCAAATAAAAAGGATGGATAAGCGGATTGGTTGTCGAGCACCTCGATAAAGCGCGGGTTCCCATATATAGAGTTGGGGTCTTTCACGGCGTTGGGATCGGTGGGGCTTTCGCGAAGAAGATAACCGCTGGCCGCTGTGGCAACCTCTACGGTGTGGATGCCCGATGCCAGATTTGAAAATGTAATCCATTCGTTGGTTCCGGCCGCCTGGGTGGTGTTGGCGTCAAGGTTAACCTCTGTGAGCGGTGGCGGTGCTCCGGTCGCGCTGCTGTCCGCTGCATGAACCATAATATGGCCGACACCGAGCCCTTGTTGTGGCAGGAAAAACAGGCCTAGTTTGACAATAAGAACAATGCAGTACCCTTTCTTTGATCTCATGTTGCGCTCCTTGGTTTAAGTGCGCTTTCTGAGTCGTTTGAAGGGCTGGGGTATTCCCCATATTTATGAGATTATTTGGCTTTCATTGAGTTTTATGGAGGCTGTTCAATTCGCAAACCGAGCGAATGCATCCCGCCGGTCGCTCGCTTTCTCAGCGGAACTGAGTCTGTAAAAAAATAACCCCGCCAGATTGGCGAGGTTAATCAACTGTCATAAGGCACGACAGGGTGCCCTGTCTAGCTTGAGTAAATAACTTACTTCTTTTCCTGCAAAGTCAGCTTCTTTCCGGACTTTAGCCATTCTGTAAGGATCACCTTGCAATATTTACTGGTAGAAAGGTGCATGGAGTTGGCGCGTTCTTCCAGCTCATCAGCCATCTCTTTTTGCATGTTAATACCAATGGTTTTTGTATTTTTCCCGATAGGATTTGTTGCCATGACATACTCCGTTATTTTGTTAAAGACTGTGCTTCGGATATATTTGTAGGGGATTCCCCTGCATCAGTCTAGTATAATATACTAGAAATTTACTTTACTTTTCGCTTGATGCCGAGCTGGAATGTGAGACTATTTAAATTCGACTTAAAATGAAAAAGAGTTTATCTCTATGTGGTTTAATTTCTGGAAGAAAAAAGAAAAACAGGACAGTGAGCCTGCCAGTGTCTGGAAGTGCGACTTTTCAGGTTGTGTAGCTGCAGATTACCTGCCCTCCTACTCGGTGTGCCAGACTGAGGACCGTCATGACTGCCGCCATCTTGTCCGATATTCCAGCATGAATCTATGTAGCCACTCCGCCCACAAATCTTTCATTCCTGAAGGTGCGGAGCAATTCGACCCGCACAAAGGGCAATTTTCCGACTAACCTGCGCTTGTCAAGCGAGTGTGCCGCGTCTATGTTCCGCGGATGTCAAATCAAGACCAATCCAGTGCTAAAGGTCGCGTCGCCGTTGGAATGAGTGGCGGAACCGATTCCTCGGCCGCTGCCGCCATGCTTGTCGATCAGGGGTACGAAGTCATCGGATTGACCGCCCACATGTGGAAAGACGGATCTCGATGCTGTTCGCTGGAAGATGTCGAACGGGCCAGAAAAGTCTGCTCCTATCTCGAGATTCGCCACTATGTGGTAAATGCCCAGGAAATCTTTACCGATAAAATTGTGGATCCCTTTGTCGAGGCCTATGCGTCCGGACGCACCCCCTCACCGTGCATCTACTGCAACTCGTTCGTGAAGTTTGGATTTCTCGTGGATCGGGCGCTGCAATTGAATTGCGATTATCTGGCGACGGGCCACTATGCGCGGGTTGAAGAACATGATGGACAATATCATCTGTTGGCCGCTCGCGATCCGGACAAAGACCAATCCTATTTCCTGCACCGTTTGAACCAGAAGCAATTGAGCTTCCTGCTGTTCCCGCTGGCTAATATGCCGAAACCCGAAGTGAAGGCCTATTCCACTGAACGCGGCCTGCCTATTGTCCCGCGGGGAGAGAGTCAGGATCTTTGCTTTGTGGAAGAGGGAAAGCTTCCGGACTTTGTTGAGCAGCGTGATCCGTCCGTTGTCCAGCGTGGCGAAATTCGCGACCCGCAAGGGAAGGTCGTCGGGTATCACAATGGGCTGCACCGCTTTACTGTCGGGCAGCGCGGCAAGCTGGGTATTGCCCTGGGTGAGCGCATGTATGTGAAGCGCCTCGATAAAGAAAACAATGTGGTCGAGGTGGCACCGCGCCCCGGCGTGATGACCTCCCGCTGCACCCTCGCCGATCTTCATTGGATTTCGGGCAAAGCCCCCGATGCTGAATTAAAGTGCGAAGTGCGCCCGCGTTATCGCAGCAATGGGGCTAGTGCAGTTGTAGAGCTTGCGTCCGACGGCACAGCCGTTGTTTCGTTCGACGAGCCGCAGTTTGCGCTCACGCCCGGCCAGGCCGCGGTCTTCTATCGGGACGGTGAGGTTCTCGGAGGCGGTTGGATCAAATAGCCCGTCCTATTCATCGTGAAAGGAGACCTTGGCGATGTGGGGGAGCTCGCGATAAAGGTTATCGTAATCGAGGCCGTAGCCGACCACAAAGAAATCATCGATTGGGAATCCGGCATAGTCGGCCTCGAACTCCATCGCGCGGTGCGCCTTTTTGTCGAGTAAGACACAGGAATGGACGGACCGAGCCCCGCGTTCCAGCAGGAGTTGTTTCGTGAAAGCCAGCGTGCGGCCCGTATCGAGAATATCATCAACCAGCAGAATCTCGGCTCCCGAAACATCTTCGCGAATATCGTGGATAATTTCGACGCTGCCGGATGAGACCGTATCGGAACCATAGCTGGAGACCGTCAAAAAATCGATGCGGGGGTGTACATGGTGTCGGTGGAAGCTGCGCATTAAATCGGCCAGAAACATGAAACTGCCCTTGAGGATCCCGACCACAATCAGGTTGTCAGCTACGGTGGCTTCGTTAATCTCATCGACAAGGTGATCCACCCGTTGCGCAATGGTGGTTTTATCAATCAAGATTTCTTTTACATCGTGCGTTCTCATGCTGTAGCCTCCGCGTTTTCGAGAAAGTAGAACAATCGAATGCCCGATAAAATGATTTTGGGCGAATAAATGCGTGAGATGTAAAACGTGAGGTGTGAATTAACGATCACGTCTCACGCGTTACGTTTCACGGCAAATCGGAGATTTGGAAAATGAAAGTACGTACACGTTTTGCACCGAGCCCGACCGGGAACGTCCACATAGGCAACATGCGCGCGGCCATTTATAACTGGCTGTTTGCGCGGCACATGGGCGGCGAGTTTCTGCTGCGAGTGGAGGATACCGACCGCGAACGCTCCACGCCGGAAGCCATTCAGACGCTGCTCGATGCCATGGCCTGGCTGAAACTCGATGTCGACGAAAAGCCCCTCTATCAAAGCACCCGCATAGATGCCCATCTGGAGGCTGCCGAAATGCTGCTTTCCAAAGGCCTGGCGTATAAGGAAGACAAAGGCGGGCTGGGGCAGGGTGAATGTGTGATTTTCAAGATGCCCGGTTCCAGTGTTTCATTCGAGGACGGCATCAAGGGCACCCTCTCGAAGGCCGCGGAAAACATGCAGGATTTTGTGATTGTCCGCTCCAATGGCACGCCGGTGTTTCATTTGGCCAATGTGCTGGACGATATCGAACAGGGCGTAACCCACGTGATTCGTGGCGACGACCACATTGAAAACACCTACCGCCACATTGCCCTCTATCAGGCGTTGGGCGCCGACGTGCCCAACTTTGCCCACCTTCCCATGATTATCAACGCGCAGGGCAAGCCGTATTCAAAGCGTGATGGCGATGCCTTTGTCGGCGACTTCCGCCAAAAGGGTTTCCTTGGCGATGCCTTGTTCAACTATCTCGCGCTGCTCGGCTGGTCGCCGGGCGACGACCGCGAAATAATGAGCCGTGATGAAATGATCGAGGCATTTGATCTCGCCCGCTGTCAGTCATCCCCTGCGCAGGTCGACCTGAAGAAACTAACCTGGATGAACGGGGAATATATGCTCAAGCTTCCGATGGAAGATTTCGAGTCCACCTGTTTTGACGAACTTAAAGATGCGGGAATCTCTGTGGAACCGGATTATGCCAAATCCGTGTTTGCTCTGGTTCGCGAACGGGTGAAAACCGTTGCCGATATTGTTCCCCTGATTGGCTACTTCTTTTCCGAGGAATATGCCTACGATGAAAAAGCCGTCCGTAAGAAGCTTCAGAAGGATGGTGTTTCCGAAACACTCGAAAAGGTAAAATCTATTTTCGAGGCGCTTGATCGCTTCGATGAGGCCAGCACTGACAAAGCCCTCCATGATTTTGTCGAAGAATCAGGGCTGGGTTTCGGGGCGGTCATGGCCCCGGTGCGCATTGCTGTTTCCGGCGTTCAGTCGGGACCGGATCTATTCCCCTTGCTGGGCGTTCTCGGTCGCGAGCGAGTCGTGGCAAGAATTGATCGTACCGTGCAGCAGTTTTTGTCATAAGTTGAGGGTCTGGAATGAGGCGTCGTTCCGGGCAGCAATGGTATGATAAATCTTTTAACAATTGGTTTTTCGATCCCGCCCGCCTTGAACCCCGCAGCCGTCGGGTTGCTGGTGCTGGCGGCCATGCTGCTGGTGGTGGCAATTCGGCACCTCAGGCTGAAGCACCGCTACGAGGGACAGATTGGATCACTCAAGGCCGAACAGAAATCCACGTCGCAGCCGAAGGAAACCCGCCTTTGTGAAGCTTCGGCCCCAAACGATGGCCCCCGGATGGAGCCCCTTTTCGGTGCGGTGCCTGTGGGAATCGGCATGGTGCTCAACCGAAAATTGCAATGGCTGAATCCTGCTTTAGTTGATTTAACGGGATATGCCGAAGAAGAATTGGTCGGGCACAACACACGCCTCATCTATCCCGATGATGTGGAATATGACCGGGTCGGCAAGCAAGCCTATGCAGAGGTGCAGGAGCGCGGTTCGGCCGAACTGGAAACGCGGTGGCGCTGCAAGGATGGAAAGGTGTTGGATATTCTGTTGCGGCTGACGGCGCAAGGTGCGAGCGATCTTTCGGACGGCATCATTTTTTCCGCCATGGACATTACGGCGCGCCGGCAGGTTGAGCAATCGCGCGAGGAGCTGCTGCGCAACCGCGAAGAAAACATTGCCATGCTGGTGAGCATGAACGAAGACACCGAAGAAGCGCGTGACCAGCTTCAGGAAGCAAACGAGCGGCTCAAACTTGCCATTGAACGGGCCAACAACCTGGCCATCGAGTCGCAGGCCGCCTACGTTGCCAAGAGCGAGTTTCTGGCCAATATGAGCCATGAAATCCGCACGCCGATGAACGGCATCATGGGGCTCACCACATTGTTGCTGGATACCGCACTGAACCCGGACCAGCGGGAGTTGGCTGAAACGGTTCATAAAAGCGGGAAGTCGTTGCTCGCAACCGTGAACGATATCCTTGATTTCTCGAAGATCGAGGCCGGGCACATGGAACTTGAGAAACGACCCTTTAGTCTGAGTGAAGTACTTGAGGATCTTTCGGCCATTCTGGATGTCCAGGCCCGACGCAAAAAGATTGAGCTGGTTTTCACTGTGGATCCCGATGTGCCGGACCAGTTAAATGGGGATGAGATTCGGATTAAACAGATTCTCACGAACCTGATCGGCAACGCCATAAAGTTTACCGAGGTGGGCGAGGTGAGACTTCGGGTCGAGGTGCTCAAGGAGCACGGTGCGGAGCTCGATCTGCGGTTTGCGGTAAGCGATACCGGTATCGGCATCAAACCGGATCAGGTGAAGCACCTGTTCGATGCCTTTCGCCAGCTGGATGCCTCCACCTCTCGAAAATATGGCGGTACCGGCCTTGGCCTGACCATTTGCAAGCAACTGGTGGATATGATGGGCGGGACGATCGGGGCGGACAGCCGGGAGGGAGAAGGGTCCACGTTCTGGTTTGAAATTCACGTCGAAAAACCGGGCGTCCGGGAGTGCCAGATCGCTTTTGACTTTGGGGACGAAACGGATTTATCGACTCAAAACCCTATCACCGAAGCAAGCACGGAGCTGATCGCACTCGACCGGGAGATTCGTGTGCTGGTCGTTGAAGACAATCGGGTAAACCAGACCGTTGCGCTTCGGACCCTGCAGAAAATGGGATGCGAGGCCGAAGCGGCGTCGGATGGCGTGGAGGCGGTGGAGCGCATCAAAGATGAGCGCTATGACATTGTACTCATGGATGTTCAGATGCCGGAGATGGATGGCATCGAAACCACACGCCGCATCCGCCGGGAGGAAATCGAAGACAATCGCCCTCGTATGCCAATCATTGCCATGACTGCGCATGCGCTAAGCGACGACAAGGAGCGATGCATCAACGGAGGGATGGACGGTTATATTACAAAGCCCATCAATGTGTCTGAGTTGTCGGATACCATCCTTCAGTGGACGACCGACGCAGATTAAGGCTGATTGCGGCAGCGCTCGGCCGGAACCTGTAGCCTTTTAAGAACGAAGTCCTTGAATTCCTGTGGATAGTTCTGTTTGTTCAGGGCGGTTTTCATGCAGAGCAACCAGGCATCCTTGTCCGCCGTGCCGATAGGCACATGCGAATGTGCGGGAGCCAGCTGAATCGGGCCATGCTTTTCTTCATAAAGCTCGGGCCCATTCAGATAACCACACAAAAAGAGGCCCAGCTTTTCGCGCGACTCCACCAAATCGGCCGGATGCAATCCAAGAATATGCCGAGCTTCCGGAAGGGTTTCCATGGCGTCATAAAAATCATTGGCCAGCTTCATGCACCCTTCGCGACCACCCGCCAGCTTAAACTGGTTACCTCCTTCACGATAATATGCGTGTAATTTTTCAAGATCGTTAGTCATGTATACCTCACTAAATTGGTACTATATAATCATGCTTGTTTCGTGATTACCAGCATGCTGCAAAAATTATTTCAATACCTGCAGGGCAAGATCGACGATTCCGAAGGGGGCGCTGACCTGATAGCCGGCGACGCGGTCGGAAATCCGCTCGCAAATTTCGCGGGCAATTTCAACGCCGACCTTGCGGCCATCGTCTTTGGTTTTGGCTTTGCTCATCCGTTCCAGAATGGAGTCGGGGACTTCTACGCCGGGCACCTCGGTGTTCAGAAACTCGGCATTGCGGAACGAAACCAGCGGCCAGACTCCGGCAACAACCGGAATGGAGCCGCCCTTGGCTTCCGCTTCATCGAGGAAGCGCAATAGCGCATCCGGATCAAAAATCGGCTGTGTAATCGCATATTCCGCGCCGGCATTAATCTTGTTCAGATAGTGCTGAAGTTCGCGTTCGGGTTCGACGGCACACGGATTTGCTCCCACGCCGATCAGCAGGCCGGTCGGTGGGTTGATCGGGTTTCCGCCCACATCCACTCCGTGGTTGAGGTTGGTCACCACCTGAGTCAGACCAACGGCATCGACATCGAAGACGGGCGTCGAATCCGGATAGTCGCCCAACTTGGGCGGGTCGCCGGTAATGATGAGATAGTTTCGCAGGCCACCGGCATAGCCCCCGAGCAGGTCGGATTGCATACCGATCAGGTTGCGGTCGCGGCAGCAATAGTGCAATACGGTTTCAATACCCACTTCGCGCTCGACGGCCAATGCGGCAACCATCGGGGAGATTCGGGCACTGGCCCGTGGACCGTCGGGAATATTGATGGCGTCAATGCCAGCATCCTTGCAGGTCTGGCACTTGTCGAGCATCGGCGATAAATCAATGGAGCGCGGCGGGGTGATCTCGATACTGGTCACCGTTTCGCCGCGTGCGAGTTTAGCCCCAAAGGCGCACTTTTCCGCCAAGGGAACCACGTCTATTTCGGGGGTATCCTTTTGCGAATGGCTACTGATCGTGACGTGTTTCTTCACGCCCGTGAGCGATTTTATACTCTTGGCCATCATGGCAATGTGCTCGGGTGTTGTGCCGCAGCATCCCCCGACACCGCGCACGCCGATCTGAATCATGCTTTTGGAATATTCGGTAAAATATTCCGGGGTGGACATATAGATCATCCGGCCATCCACCTCTTGCGGAACGCCGGCATTGGGCAAGACAATCAGCGGCTTTTCGGTGAGCGGCAGGGCGCGTTCGGCAATGCTGAATGCCGCCGCGGGACCGACGCCGCAATTGATGCCGATTCCATCGATATGTTCATCGGCGCTGAGCGCCTGTACAATGTACTCGATTCTTTCGCCGCGCCGGGTTTCTCCGTCTTTGCCAACCGTTACAGAAACAAAAACAGGCAGGTTGAATTCTTTGGCAATGGATGCCGCAAGCAAGGCTTCTTGCACGTGGGTGAAGGTTTCGAGCAGGAACAGGTCGATTCCTTCGTTTGCCAGCACGGCCATGTGTTCGCGGAACGTCTCGGCCAGTTCATTGGCGAGGTGGTCGGCGAACAGCTGCTCCGACTTTAGGCTGGGGCCCACCGATCCGGCAACCAGTGCGTTGTCGCCTGCGGCCTCCCGTGCCAGTCGTACGGCGGCGCGGTTGATCTCTTCGAGCTGGTCAGCCAGTCCATGCGCTTGCAGCTTGATCCGGTTTGCACCGTACGAGTTCGTTTCGATCACATCTGCTCCGCCGTCCACATAAGCCTGATGGATGCCGGCAATAAGCTTGGGGTTGGTGATGCACAGGTGCTCGTAGCAGGTGTTGATGAATACACCCTGCGAGTAGATCATGGTCCCCATTGCGCCGTCGAAGATCAGCGGGCGGTCCTGGATTTGTTCTAGAATATTTTTCATTGTTTCGTCTCTTTTAGATTTCAGTGTTTGCGTGACGATTGAGCCATGAGGCGTGATTCAGAAGGGTACCTCTTCCTTGGGAATGTCATTTGTCATATATTTAGGGGCGTCTTCCATGATTTTGTATCCGCGTTGGTCGGGCACCATCTTGATGAGTAGACGGATTGCTTGGGTTGTCAATTCCGTGCGGTGATCGCTTACGGATTCACCCAGAACATGCCGTCCTTTATAGTACCATCCGCGGGTTTCACGGGCGGAGCCTAACGCATATTCATAAAACCGCGCTCGGTCTTTCGAACTTTGCTTCGAGTAGCCTTCTTCTATGTTGGCGCTAATTGATCCGGTCGAGCGATAGAGCTGATCGGAGAGTGAGCGGGTGCGGCTGTCTTTGGAAAGTTTCGTTGCATCGTGCCAGCTGAGATCGGCCAAGAATAAGGAAAGTCGATAAGCCTCGACGGTCCAAAGTGAATCTTCCTGTATGACGCTTGGAATATTCGTTTCCCATTCTGCATAGTTCATGGTTTCCTCCAATCACGTCTCACGTTTCAAGCGTCACGCATTGTATCCTAGATTGGGTGCGAGCCATTTTTCAATTCGTTCCACCGACCAGTCTTTACGTGCCGCATAGTCCGCGACTTGATCGCGGTTGATACGGCCGAGCGGGAAATAGCGGGATTCGGGG
The DNA here is from genome assembly GCA_964639125.1 of uncultured Verrucomicrobiota bacterium. GTDB lineage: Bacteria > Verrucomicrobiota > Kiritimatiellia > Kiritimatiellales > Pontiellaceae > Pontiella. The sequence goes on along the minus strand of CAZWZW010000055.1, from coordinate 4,202 downwards.
TGTGAGAAATAAAGGCCTGAAACGGAGCTCGGGGGGGTCATGGCCATACTTTCGGTTAGCTCAATTCCGGTGTTTTCCGTGGCATTGAGCAGTTCGAAGATCGTGGTTTTTTCCGTGTGGTCCGGGCAGGCGGGATAACCGGCGGCCGGGCGGATGCCTTGATACTTTTCATTCACCATCTCGCCGGGCGTGAGGTTTTCGTCTTTTCCGAATCCCCAGTCATCGCGCGTTTGTTTATGCAGATATTCCGCAAAGGCTTCGGCTATGCGGTCGCCAAGGGCCTGCACGAGAATGGCATTGTAGTCGTCGTGGTCGACTTTGTAGCGGTCGGCAATTTCAACGACCTGCGGACCCGCGGTTACGGCGAACGCCCCTATGTAATCTGCTACAGAGGATTCCTTTGGTGCAATAAAGTCGGCCAGGCTACGGTTTGGGGTGCCGTCTTTCTTGATCATTTGCTGGCGCAGAAAGTGGAGTGTGTTCAGTTTTTCAGTGCGCGATTCGTCGGTATAGACTTCAACGCTGTCGCCCACACGTGCCGCCGGGAAAAAGGCATGTACGCCGCGCGGCGTGAACCACTCTTCATCGACGATCTTTTTGAGCATGGCCTGCGCATCGTCAAACAGCTCGCGAGCACGCTTCCCAAGTTCGCCTTCCTTTTCAAGGATGGCGGGATATTTACCTTCAAGTTCCCAGGTCCAGAAAAAGGGCGTCCAGTCGATGAATGGAACCAGATCCGCAACGGAAACATCAAGGGATCGGATTCCAGTGAATTCCGGGCTGGGGGGCACATATCCTTTCCATTCCGCGGCGAAAGCGTTGTCCTGCGCCTTTTCGATCGGAAGGAACTCTCGGACCTCCTGAGAGGCTTCGTGCTGTTCGCGGATGGCGTTGTATTCAAACTGAATGGCCTTGCGGTATTTCGTGTCCCCGCTCAGCAACGCCTGTACCACGGTCACGGCGCGCGAGGCGTCAAGTACGTGGATGGCCGGGGCATCATATTCCGGATTAATTTTTACCGCTGTATGTTTCTTGCTGGTAGTGGCCCCGCCCAGGAGCAGCGGGATATCCATGTCTTCGCGCTGCATCTCCTTGGCAACATGTACCATTTCGTCGAGCGACGGCGTAATCAGGCCGGAGAGGCCAATGATATCCGCGCCCCAGTCTTTGGCTTCCTTCAGGATGGTTTCCCACGGAACCATGACGCCGATGTCCTTGACTTCAAAGTTGTTGCAGGCGAGCACCACCCCGACAATGTTTTTGCCGATGTCGTGAACGTCTCCTTTAACGGTGGCCATTAGCACTTTGCCGGCGCTGGAAGATTCCTGCCCCTCTTTTTCCGCATCCATGTAGGGGAGGAGATAGGCCACGGCCTTCTTCATCACGCGCGCGCTTTTGACAACCTGTGGCAGGAACATTTTCCCAGAGCCGAACAGGTCGCCTACAATACCCATGCCGGCCATCAACGGGCCTTCAATAACCTTTAGCGGCCGATCATATTTCTGGCGTGCTTCTTCGACGTCTTCATCAATATGGTCAACAATGCCTTTAACCAGTGCGTGCGAAAGCCGCTCTTCAACGGACGCAGCGCGCCACGCTTGCTTTTCAGCCTCCTTCTTCGGGCTGCCGCCTTCGGCTTTCACGGTTTCGGCAAAATCAATCAGCCGTTCGGTCGCGTCTTCGTCGCGGTTGAGGACCACATCCTCGACCGCCGTCATCAGGTCGGCGGGAACTTCGTCGTAAACTTCGAGCATGCCGGGATTGACGATGCCCATGTTTAGGCCGGCCTCCATGCCGTGATAGAGGAATGCGGCGTGGATGGCTTCGCGTACGCGGTTGTTGCCGCGGAACGAGAACGAGACGTTACTGATACCGCCGCTAACCATGGCCCCCGGCAGTGTGTCACGAATGATTCGCGCGGCTTCAAAGAAAGAGGTTGCGTTGATCCGGTGCTCTTCCATGCCGGTGCCAACCGGAAAAATGTTCGGATCGAAAATAATATTCGTCGGGTCGATGCCCACTTCGTTCACGAGAATGTTGTAGGCACGGGTACAGATTTCAACGCGGCGTTCCGTGGTGTCGGCCTGTCCCTTTTCATCAAAGGCCATGACGACCATGCCGGCTCCGTAGCGCTGGATTTTTCGGGCATGTTCGCGGAACAGGTCTTCGCCTTCCTTCATGCTGATGGAGTTGACAATACCTTTGCCCTGAACGCATTTTAGCCCGGCCTCGATAACTTCCCATTTGGAGGAGTCGATCATGATCGGCACGCGGCAGATATCCGGTTCGGACGCCACGAGGTTGAGAAACTTGACCATCATCGAAACGGAATCGATGAGGCCTTCGTCCATATTGATGTCGATAATGTTGGCCCCGGTATCGACCTGCTGGCGGGCGACCTGCAGGGCTTCCTCCAGATTGCCTTCGCGGATCAGGCGCGCAAACTTGGGCGAACCGGTAATGTTGGCGCGCTCGCCGACCATCACCAGATTCATTTCCGGGGTAATGCGCACGGGCTCCAGGCCGCTGTAACGCGGCTGTGTATCTTTGGCCGGGGGCACGCGCGGCGGGTGTTTTTTAACCGCTTCGGCCATGGCGCGGATGTGGTCGGGCGTGGTTCCGCAGCAGCCTCCCCAGATGTTGGCCAGTTGGTGTTCGGCAAAATCAGCGTAGATTTTCGCCATATCGGCGGGGGTGTCGTCGTAGCCGCCGAATGCATTGGGCAGTCCGGCGTTGGCGTAGATGCTGATATAGCAGGGGGCCACTCCGGCCAGTTCTTCGATATAGGGACGCATATCGGTTGCACCAAGGGCGCAATTGATACCGACGGAAATCGGATTTGCGTGTTCGATGCTGTACCAGAAGGCGGTGGGTGTCTGGCCGGACAGGGTGCGGCCCGATTTGTCGGTGATGGTAACGGACACCATCACGGGCAGACGCTGGCCGGTTTTCTCGAAAACCTCTTCGATGGCAAACAGAGCCGCTTTGGCGTTAAGCGTATCGAAAATGGTTTCAACCAGCAGAATGTCGACGCCGCCTTCAATCAGTGCTTCGATCTGCTCGGTATAGGATTCGACCAGATTATCGAAGCTGACGGCGCGGAAGGCCGGATCGTTCACATCTGGAGAAATGGAGGCGGTGCGGTTGGTGGGGCCGATGGATCCGGCCACAAAAAGGGTGCGCGAGGGATCGTTTTTCAAGACGCGATCAATGGCGCGGCGGGCGAGCCTGGCGCCTTCAATATTCAGTTCGCGTACCATCGGCTCCAGCGCGTAGTCGGCCTGCGAAATTGTGGTGGAGCTGAAAGTGTTCGTTTCGATGATGTCCGCACCGGCTTCAATGAACTCAACATGGATGTCTTCGATGACCTGCGGCTGGGTGAGAATCAGCAGGTCGTTGTTCCCCTTGAGGTCGGATGCGTGCTCCGTAAAGCGATCGCCACGGAAATCGGATTCCTCCAGCTTATGCTTCTGGATCATGGTGCCCATGGCCCCATCGAGCATCAGTACCTGTTTCTCGAGCAGTTCGGCAAAATGCCGCCCTCCGGCCGTGGTATATTCATTAAAACGAGTCTCTTGCATCATATCGATCCTATCGGTTCCATCTCCAAGAACTAAATATCCGTTTATCCGGATATTGCAATATAAAAGCGGTGTCTTTTGAATCGGTGGGCTTTTTTACTATTTCTATCAGGCTTTGGAAGGGAATTCGTCGGCGGGGTACCGATAAAAAAACGCGGTGCAAGGAGAGGGGTATCTACCTTGCACCGCTATAGGAAGAAGACCAATAAAAGCCTCCCAACAGGAGAAAACGATATTTAGCTCTGAATGTGTATAAAAAAATGTAGAAATATTTTATGAGGTGTAGGGAGTCGCCAAGTGTTTTGCAAAGTAAATTGAACGCGGAGCGGTGAAACGGGTTATGCTCCGATATAAGTTGGTCATAGGTACTTGCGAAAATTAGAAGGGGGCTGCGTCGTGTTTTTTCGGTTAAACCGATGATCGGAAAAAGGGGGCAGTGAATTGAAAAATAAAAAAACGGCGCTAGGAAAAGAGGGATGAAACCTAGCGCCGTTAAAAGAAACTACCCTCGAGTTTCTGGCACGTTTATAGCTGATCCTTTGGCAGCTTGTGGATAAAAAAATGATTTTTTTTTTATTTTATCATAATTCTGTTTTTTTACTCCACTTTATCTCCCGGCTT
>CAZWZW010000054.1:0-15536 GCA_964639125.1 uncultured Verrucomicrobiota bacterium | reverse complement strand
TAGCTTCGGAATTCACCATCGTCCCTTTGGTCGCTACTGACGTCGATCCGTTGATGGTTATATTTACAGCGTCGATCTTAATATTGCCTCCTGCGTCCATCTCGATGGTACTCGCTCCGGTATGGAGAGTGATCTTGGTTGCCGATTTAATCGTTATATTACCCTTTACTGTTGTGTCTTGTGTCGCGTCATATTTTTCGGTTAGGGCGCTTTGCACATGATAGTCAGCTTTACCCGCTACGATATCATGGCTATAATTGCCTTCGGTTATTTTGATCGTCGCATCGCTTTTAATCGTTTCCGTAAATTTGTTGTTGACCGTATTGGTCTGGTCGTTCTCCACGGTCGTATCCATGTTGTATTGACCGTGGATGGTGATACCCTCTTTCCCCTTAGTATCGTTTAATGTAATTTCATTATACCCGCCCCCGCCAGGGGTGCTATTGGACTTCATGCCGCTGACGACTTTTTGGCCGGGCAGTCCGAAAGGCGGCATCAACCCGGCGTTGTAAACGCGGCCGGTTATGATCGGCTGGTCAGGATCACCTTCCATGAAGCTCACTATCACCTCTTCGCCGATGCGGGGGATGTCGATCCCTCCAAAGCTCTTCCCGGCATGCACTTGCGACACGCGGATCCAGCAGGAGCTGTTCTCATCGTTTTTTCCCTCCCGGTCCCAGTGGAACTGCACCTTGATCCGGCCGTGTTCATCGGTATATATCTCTTCTCCCGCTGGGCCTGTAATCACGGCGGTCTGAGCGCCTTGGATCACCGGCTTGGGCGTTGTGCGCGCTGGCCTGAATTGGATGGAACTCGGAATGCTTGTGAAAAAACACGCGCACATCTCGTCTTGTCCGCCGGATGTCTCATAGTCCTCGGCCGCCATCTGATAATCGGTCGACAAGATCAGGTACTCCCTGTTTTGATCCGATCGTGGATGCCTTACCATCATTAACTTGTACCCAGGACAAATGCCGCGTGAGTCCGACTGGCCGCTGCAAACTTCATGCGGCTGAGTCAATTCTTCCATCCGCACTTTTGCATATTTATCACCATCGCTCTTCTCTGGATATTCGCCCGGATAATCATAGATTTCATAATCAGCCTTGGCGTGCGCCTTTATGTCCTCTTCGGTGCTCATCAAAGAAGTTTTTGGTTTCATGAAATTGTAGTCGGTATGTGCGAATTTCCCAGGCTGGACACCCTTTTCAACCGTCCATTCACTGATCCGTTCCTGGAGCGTAGAACTCTGGACGTCTGGATTATAATCAATCTCTTCGTAATCCTCGAACGTGTCATGCTTGCTCAGGGAATCGCAAAGAACAATAGTGTTTTTGCCTTGCTCGTGCAGAAAGTAATAGTAGATGCCTTCCTGTTCCATCAGCCGGCTGACGAAGTGAAAATCTGTCTCTCTGTACTGCACGCAGTACTTCCACGCTTGATAACCGCCGGAAAGCCGATCCTCAATGTCGCTAAATCCAAGATCGTTGAATATCTGTTTGACAATGTCCGGCACCGTCTTTTCTTGGAAGATGCGGCAATCCGAAGTGCGGGTTAGAAACCACAGCCAGGGCACCATCGTCGCCCGGTATTGAGCGAACTGAGCGCTGGTCGATCCGCTTTGAACAAAGCGGCTGATGAAGCCGTTCCAGTAACGCTTGCCGCCTCCCGGCAAATCCGTACTAATCGTCACATTCTGTCCCATAATGTCGTCGAAGTTGATCTCAGATTGCTCGCTCAATAAGTCGAGATCAAACTCGAAGACGCGGCTGATCTCTTCATGGCCGGAGAAACTTCGCAGCAGCAATACATCTTCGCCCAGGGGCGTCTCGATGGCGATATGTCGAGTTGACTGAGTTGGTTGAGGCATAATACAACCCTCCTTATACAGACTAGTCTGAATGAAAAGCCTGTCTTATCGCTCAGAAAAAAGGGTACACAGAGTTTCCGTCCCTTGTCCCTATGTGGGGGTAGACCTGCACTCTGCCTTCCATCATTCGCGAGATACCTTCACCATTGACCTCGGACAAAAGGGTGTCGATTTACAAATTTGTGGGGACCTGACCAAAAGAGCCCTGCCAGATGCTGAATTCCGAGGCTCTTTATGCCTCGGCTTCTTCCACCTTCCAAGCGTACTCAACGGCGCCTTTTGAAGACCCTTTTGAGTCACACTCTGTGTAGGTGACCTTGATTTCCTCGAAGTTGAGGGACATATCCTCGGTGGGCACCTCTTCGGACTGGCCACTGCCGTTGATGTTATAGTTAAGGACCTGAACGTTTTTCAATTCGTAGGCATAGTAAGTCACCCGTCCGGCATCAGTGTATGAAGCGGTCAGGTGAATCTCTACCTTTGGAAAAACTTTCCCCTTACACATGGACTCGGCAATCTTCGGGCTCGCTTTGTCCAGTTCTTTTACCACACCGATGTCTTCCAGTACTACGTCGCCCCGGCGACGCGTCGGTCCGGTCGCGCCGGCACCCGGCTTCGCCAGCCCCTGGCTGAATGAAAGAATATCACTCCATCCCTTGTGGTCCTTGTCTTGTGCCTCACCGTCCACACCGTCGAATTTAATGAAAGCTGCCATCGTTTCCTCCTTGTTTTTTGTTTATTTAATCCTCTGAACTCCTCGTCAGGGGACTCTTCACTTTTAATCGTACATATTTAATGTTATGGCACATCGTTGTCATTGACCTTCTTTTACTTCGGCTTTAACCAATACATACAGTCGGCCTTATCTCTCATGAAAAGGAGTATATAAAGTCTTCATTTTTTACGGAAATGTTAATCCGGGTCAGGTCCTTTCCTTCCATCATTCGTGAGAGAATTTCACTGCTTATCTCGGGCAATAATGTATGGGACAGAATTGCATCTACCATCCGTGCGCCGCTCTCTACCTCCGTACAGCGGCTATTGACCAGTTCGACAACATCATCGTCAAACGTAAACGGTATCCGGTGGTTCTCCTGGATGCGTTTTTCAATGCGGCCTAATTGTAGACACACGATCTTACGCAGGACCTCGTCGCCCAAGGGATAAAACGGCACCACTACCAGCCGTCCCAGGAAAGCTGAGGGGAAGGCCTTAAGCAGGGGCTCTCGCAGTGCCTTGCCGATACCCTCGGGATTCGGCATGAGTTCCGGATCCTTGCACATGTTCATTATCAGATCGCTGCCCACATTGCTCGTGAGGAGAATAATCGTGTTCTTAAAGTCGATCATTCGGCCCTCTCCATCCTCCATCCACCCTTTGTCAAAGACCTGGAAGAAGATTTCGTGTACGTCCTTGTGGGCTTTCTCCACCTCGTCCAGCAGCACGATACTGTATGGCCTCCTGCGAACCGCCTCGGTAAGTACGCCGCCCTCCCCGTATCCGACATAGCCCGGCGGTGCACCTTTGAGTGTCGAGACTGTGTGTGCTTCCTGAAATTCGCTCATGTTAATGGTGATGACGTTTTGTTCGCCGCCGTAAAGCGCTTCAGCCAATGCAAGAGCAGCCTCCGTTTTGCCCACACCGCTTGGCCCCACCAGCATAAAGACGCCGATCGGTCGGCCTGGATTCTCCAATCTGGCCCGAGAGGTTCGCATACGCATGGCGATCGCTTCCAGGGCGTGACGCTGTCCGATTACTCGCTTCTCCAGCGTGTCGGCCAGATGCATAATCGCTTCGATCTCGTTTTTGACCATCCGGCCAACAGGAACACCTGTCCAGTCGGCGACCACGGACGCTACGGCCTGCGCGTCCACGCACGGCAGGATCAAAGGCGTTTCGCCTTGGACTTCACTGAGCTTGACCATCAGGTCCTTCAGTTCTTTCACCATAGTCTTGCGTTCTTCCTCGGAGAGCTTGCCGTTGCCACTCTCCTTTTTCTCCGTTTCCCCTTTGGTCGAATCAACAGCGGTTTCTTCCCCGGATGGCTCGCCTTCGGACAATTTCTCGTCAATAGGTTCACCGGTGCCGGCGCGAAGCTTACCCCGCCGGATGAGTATCTTGTCGACCAGACCCTTTTCTTTCTGCCATCCTTCCTCAAGCTGTTTAAGTTCCTCGAGTTCATGCGACAACTGTTCTTCAATTTCGGTACGACGTTCACGGCGCGCAATTCCAACTGCCTCTTCCCTTGCCAGAATTTCTTTTTCCATCTCCAGCGCGGAAATGCGTCGCCCGCACGCTTCGACTGCCGCCGGAGTGGCATGCAGGCTGACAGCGACTCGCGCACAGGCGGTGTCAAGCAGGCTAACCGCCTTATCAGGAAGCTGGCGCGCAGGGATATAGCGATGGGAAAGTTGAACCGCCGCCACCAGAGCCTCGTCGAGTATCTGCACACGATGATGTTTCTCACTGACCCCCGCCAGTCCACGCATCATGATGATCGCCTTTTCTTCAGAAGGCTCATCGATTTTCACCACCTGAAAACGCCGTGTAAGTGCGGCGTCTTTTTCAAAATACTTTTTGTACTCTGCCCATGTTGTAGCCGCAATCGTTCTCAGTGTACCTCTAGCAAGGGCGGGCTTGAGCAGGTTGGCCGCATCTCCGGAACCCGCTGCACCGCCGGCCCCAATCAATGTATGGGCTTCGTCAATGAAGAGAATTATCGGTTTGGGTGAGGACTGGACCTCTTCAATCACCTGGCGAAGCCGGTTCTCGAACTCACCCTTCATGCTCGCACCTGCCTGGAGCAGTCCTAAGTCGAGTGTCCGTACCGTGACCTCTCGAAGCGGCGGCGGAATGTCTCCCGAAACGATACGCTGGGCAAAGCCCTCGACAACCGCAGTCTTACCCACTCCGGCTTCTCCGGTGAGGATCGGATTGTTCTGACGGCGGCGCATGAGAATGTCGATAATCTGCCGGATCTCATCGTCACGTCCCAGGATCGGGTCGAGTCCACCTACTCTTGCGCTTTCCGTCAGATCCACGGAAAACTGAGCCAGTGCTTCCTGTTTCCCCATGACTGCCGGCGCAACAGCACTGCTGGCCTCACCGGGGGCAACGCCGCCTCCCACCTGCGTACCGTCTTGCGCCCTCAATATATCCTCAGGAGAGCCGCCCACGATCGAAGCGAACTTGTCCGAAAGATCCTCTGCTTTAATTTTGCTGAATTCAGACGAGATTCCGGGTAGTACAGCTCTCAGACCCGGTGTCTTCAACAGAGCGATGACCATGTGCCCGGAGCGGACCTGCGAGTCTCCAAAGAGCAACGTACTAAAAACCCACGCCTTTTCGACAGCTTCTTCCAGATGTGGTGAGAAGTCGGAAATTGAAGTTGCTCCCCGAGGTAAGTTGTCCAGTGACGAAGTCATATCCGACGCTAGGCGCGACTCATTAAGATCGTAATGCTTGACAATGTGATGAAGGTCTGAATCCTGCAGTTGCAATACCTGATGCAGCCAATGCAACAGCTCCACGTAAGGGTTGCCCCGCATCTTGCAGAAGACGGTGGCGCTTTCCACAGATTTGTAGCCGAGGCTGTTGAGTTTACCGAACAATGCTGTGCGGCTTATCTCCGCCATGATGTTATCCTTTTTCTTTCAGTTCAACAGATTGTGGATTTTGTAATCTTTTTTTCTATGCCGCATCTGCTGCCAGAACCAGATCTTTGGTGTCTTTTTCAAAAGGCCGGTTCTGAAGCCATGTGGTCCACCCCAGACGGCCCGCTTCACCGAGGCGCACAGCCGGCACCTCGTCGGCCTTGAGGATAAGCTGCACTTCCCAGCTCAGTTCATCTCCAACGTAATTTCGCACCCAGGCCTTCAGCCGCACAAAGCTCTCACCTCCTGGCAACATACGCTCGTAGTCCTTCAGATTCGTGGGGCCCATCTTGATCCTGAATTTTTGCTGGCAATCCCATACACGCGAGCCAACGATCGAGTTGACGCCCACCGTTGCCGTATCTGGCGACTGCCCCAATCGGCACCAGTACTGTTCTGGCACCGTGATCCATTGGCCGACGAATTCTTTTATTGAGGTCTTGATACCGAAATAATTCTCTAAAATGGCACTTAGCCCCTCGGCATGTCGCGTCTGGCAAGCCAGGTGCCCTGAAAAATGCAGCTTCGCCACATCAGACACTTCATCACGATCTCGGAAGGAATCCTGGCCGATTCCGAACAGGCTCCCGATGTAGATAGAGAACCGATCTTCCTCCGGACGGTCGTGACTTACCGTTTGCCGATTGCAGGCCCACGCCCGGTAAAACAGGCTGATCATGCGGTGATTGAAAACATCGAGGAACCGGGCCAGCGTATGATCGCCATAATTTAGTTCACGGTCATGAACATACTCGGTTATGTGAAGAGGCATGGGGCCATGTGGGCCAAGTAGACCAAAGAAGTTTACCATGAGACGAGGCTTTTCGGTCTGCTTTGGTTGTTCATACCGTTGCAGCGTGGCAGGCGCAAAGCTCAGGGAAGGCTCCTGACAGAATTGAATGGGATCATCCGCTGAACGGTTCGAGTAACCCAAGCGCGGTTTATCAGGGGACGCACATTCCACCCGTCGAGCTGACTGATAGAAGCTGAGTCCGGCAGGGTTCTCGAGGAACCGCAGATCTAAAGCGTGTGTCTGGTTCCCGATCTTGCTGGCCATCGCATTATTTCCCCACGTTCTTTGGTCTTTATCACAGTTTCCGTGAAAGAGTTGATCGAGATATACTTTGAAAAGAAAACGTCCATCACCGCCCCCAGAAGAAACACACCGGTCCCTTCAAAGGCCGCTTCGTCCAGCGTCAGGGCAATCTCAAGGCCCCGAACAAAAGCGATGTGCCCGCCATCACTGATCCGGCGTCTGACAGGCCGGCTGCTCACGGACAGCACACCTTCGATCTGTTTGTGGATTTGGAGATCGTTGGTATCGCCATACAGCCTAAGCAGATCACGAATGGCGGCAGATCCCTTTCCATCCGAGCTGTCCACCAAAGACAGGTAGTTCAGACACAGGTGGCTGACAATTCGCCAGGTGATCTCCCCTTCGGCATAGGAAGGGCGCGGTGGTGTGGGGCCCGACACACAACGAACCGAAACCACCGGTGCGCTGATGTCCAGATTGAAGTCCGTCTCGCCCCGACCAATACCCATCTGGATTGGAAGATCACGGTTCGTGCAGAGTGTCTCAACAGCAAGTTGGCGCAAATCCGAACGGAACGGCGCAGCCCTGGAGTCCACTAGAGATAAAAATACTTCGCTGCCTCCATAGCTGGAACGCCGACCCCGCTGCTTCTCCCTGCTAGACATCATTCGCGGAGTTCGGCTTACAGTGAAGTATGCGCCTCCACCATTCGTCTCTTCGAAATCTGTTGCCGAGTAGAAAGGGGTGAAAGGCAGTTCTTCATCGGCGCGCACACCGAAGCCGGTCACCCCAAGCACTTGATAAACCTCAAAATCCATGGGACGGGTCCGGTTCGGTACTACGTGAAACTCAGCAACTTTTTCGGACAGGTGGATGCGGTCGGCCCGTTTCGGAAACAGGTTGATCACCGGCGCGCAATGCAGCACAAAGTTGCCGACATCAACCCGGCCTTCGAGGTCCAAGTCCTCACTTTCCAGAAGAATAACGAGATCCAAGAAGTTACTTTCACAGCGTTTTACGCTTTCGAGCAGTCCTTCTACACGGAAGAACAGAAACCTTTGAGGAAATGCAAAATACTCATGGAGCAATCGATAGCCCTGGAAGGACCGGGCTCCCACCGGTAGGAGGGCCTCGTCATCGGCAAATCCAACCTGCCTGATGTTCGAAGGAGGCAGGACACTCTGCCAGGCAAACGGTTTTTCCGTCGGTTGGACCAAAACGTGCATGGCGTGCGCAAAGATCTGTTCATAAATATGCATCGGGAAATCTTCCGTTCCGCGGATAAAAAACGTAAGGGAGTCTATGTTAAGACTGGAAAAAGACAAATCCGCCTGGGTCTCAAGACGGATTCGAATGCCCGCCTTTGCTGATGCCGTTGAAGCGGGGAGATTCAGGCTGCTGAGTTCCCTCGATCGGTACTCCGCTTGAATGACCTTGACCGGCCAAAGGGTAACTGAATGTCCTGGTCGGTATTCGCACACGGTGCGATCGCCCTTGCCTATGACCGATCGAAGCACCGTGCCTCGTTGGATCCTAAATCCATTCTCTATGCCGCCTTTCGCCATGTCAGGCGTGAACTCCACAACGGCCATGGAGGGTGTTGGCGACAGGTAGTGGGGGTAAACGGTCTCCAGGATCGACTGCGTAAACTGGGGAAACTCAGCGTCCAATTTCAACTGAACACGCGCAGCAAGGAAGGCAAATCCCTCCAGCAGCCGTTCGACATACGGGTCACCGCAGGCAAATTTATCAAGGGAAAGTCGACTTGCAATCTTGGGAAACTCCCGGGCAAACTCCCCTGCCGTTCCCCGCAAGTGTTGGAGCTCCCGATTGTAGTAGCTTAAAAGTCGTCTATCCATTTATTCCCCGATTTAGCTGACACTCGCCTGTTTCAAGATCCATTTCAGTTTTGATAAAAAGTGATTCAGGAATGGGTTGGGTCCAGAGGTCCCCTCGAATCTCAAAACAGATTGAGCGATTGCTCATTTCCTCCGGGTTCACCGCCATTTTAATAGAAATTGTATTGGGGAGTATGCGTGGCTCGAAACACCGGAGGGCTTCCATCAATTGATACCGCATTTCCTCAACACTCAGACTGGAAGCCATCATCCCTGTAAGATCCTGTACGCCAAAGTTCAACACCGACGACGGTACTTCCTCAAACTCGCCCAAGCAGTCTTGTTCGATATGGGCGCAAGTGTTAAAGAGCCATGCCAGGTCTCGGAGAACAGCCTGACGGTATCGCCGCATGCTCATTACGCGTTGATTCCGACCCTCTTGCTTCCTGTTGGGCTCATTGTCCGTCAGCCTGTCCAGCAGACATGGCTGCAGTTTCTCCGATGGAGTCAATTCAGTCATCTTGTTGGCCCTCTTCCGGCCTGCCGCCAGTTGGATGGTTGAGGAACACTTGCCGAATCTCCAGCAAAGGGTGTTCCCCCTGATCCGAGACCAACATGCGCTGCCCGGTTCCCAAATAAAAGTCGTTTCCGGCATCCGTCCAATCGGTTTTTCGTCCTATCCGAAATGAACTGTCTTCATATTTTTCCAAACCGGGGTATCTGCTCGGAATCAGGCCAACCGCCTCTCCCCGGTTGGTCCAAGTGAACGTTGCTGTGGTCCAGACTACGTCGCGGAGGTTTGCAGGCTTCTCGATCCGAATTTCCCGAATCCGCTCGAAGGGGATCCAATAATAGTTGCCGTTGACGATTGCTTCAAGAGTCGGCCCGAGCCGTGAGTCGGCATCCGCAATCCACGCGAACTCCTGCCCGTCGATCCGACCCGAGGTCTCCGGAGCAGCTTCAAAAGCCTGATCGCGCAGTTCGGCTGCCGCATCAAGTTTACCATCGGCCAAAAGGCCCGGTACCTGGGTGAGCCACACCATCCACTCCAACGGCTCACCAAAAATCAAAGGGGTCCGTTTGCCTTTGAATACATCCGAACGCAGGACCTCACAGTTCAATGCAGGGCGATACACCTGTGCCATCAACAGCGCGTCTGAATTCATGTCTGCCGCCACATTGAGCTGATTAATGGCGCGGTCCCACTGGCCAAGTATACTGAGCAGTTGGAAAAGAAATACACGGAGATCTACTTTTGACGGATCCTTACGGATTTCTTCCTGAAGGGCAGCCAGAGCTTTTTCAAGGTTGCCGGCTTGAAGGTGTTCTTCAGCACGCATAAGCACTCCGCTTTCTATTAAGAAGATAAGATAAGAATCGGCCGCTGACTTCTGACCTTCAAGGTATGGCCAGTTCATTTCTACTTGGCAGCCGCTAAGTTTTGCCCTTGCTATCTGGCCCGTCTCGGTCCCGTCCAACTCTTATGAAGATGGCCGAGCATTGTCCACCGTCCTAAACGGCCTGCAAGGATTACGTTCCACCTTTGGCTGAAGGTAGCTTGGAGACCAGCCTCAGAGATACGGTTAGGCCCTCTAATTGATAGTGGGGACGCAAAAAAAACTTGGCGTTATAATATCCCGGGTTGCCCTCGATTTCCTCAACCACTACTTCTGCAGCGGCTAATGGATACCTGGACTTGACATCGTCTGACGCTGTTGGGTCGGTGGTCACGTAGTTCGTGATCCATTTGTTTAGCCAGGATGCTACGTCAGCTCGTTCCTTAAATGAGCCAACTTTGTCGCGTACAATACACTTCAGGTAGTGGGCAAAACGACAGATCGCAAAGAGATACGGCAGCCTCGCACCCAAGTTTGCATTAGCAGTGGCGTCGGCATCATCGAACTCCGCGGGGTTATGCAGTGACTGCGCACCTACGAACACCGCATAGTCTGTGTTCTTCCAATGCGAAAGCGGGATCAAACCGTTTTTGGCCAGCTCGGCTTCCCTGCGGTCCGTGATGGCAATTTCCGTAGGACATTTCATGTCCACTCCACCGTCGTCCGTTGGGAACGTATGGCACGGCAATCCCTCCACCATGCCGCCACTCTCCGCGCCCCGGATTTTTGAACACCAGCCGTAAAGCTTAAATGCCCGGTTGATATTGACGCCCATCGCATAGGCAGCGTTGGACCAGCAGTACTTTGAATGATCCGCACCCTCGGTGTCCTCTTCGAAGTCAAACTCTTCCACAGGCTCCGTCTTTGCACCGTAGGGAAGGCGGGAAAGAAACCTGGGCATCGTCAGTCCAACATACTTGGAGTCTTCCGAGTCTCTCAGGGAGCGCCAGGGAGCATACTCGGCGGTCTGAAAGATCTTAGTCAAATCCCTTGGATTCCCCAACTCCTGCCAGGTTCCCATGTTCATCAGCCCCGGATCGGCTGCAGCGATAAAAGGCGCATGGGCTGCCGCTGCAATCTCCGCCATACCATTAAGTATCTCCACATTTTTTGGCGTATGATCGAAGTAGTAGTCACCGATGAGACAACCGTATGGCTCGCCGCCCGGTGTGCCGTATTCATCTTCGTACATCTTTTTGAACAGCGGGCTCTGATCCCAGGCCGTACCTTTAAATTTTTTAAGGGTTTTGCTGAGGTCTCTCTTGGACAGATTTAACACCCTGATCTTGAGATGCTCATCTGTCTCTGTATTGTTGACCAGATGAGACAACCCATACCATGTTCCTTCCAACTGCTGAAAGTCTTCATGATGCATGATCAAATTTATCTGTTCGCTGAGTTTCTTATCGATTTCGGCAACCATTGATTCGATCGTCCTGACGGCATCATCGGAAATTAAAGCCGTCTGTTCCAACGCTTCAGCCGCTAATGTCTGGACCGCGGTCTGTACCGCCTCATGCGCCTTATCGGTCTTGGGCTTGAATTCCTTTTTAAGGAGCCACTCAAACTCGCTCGTCTCCATGGGCTGGGCTTCTGCCGCCTCCGGGGCTGCATCCTTTTTTCTATCTACCATGATCAACCCTCCTCTTTAGTCTCTTCAGATCCTTCATCCGGACTGGGTGTCGAGGACAATGACTGCATCAGAGCCGGATCGTTCAAGAGCTTGGCAACGAGTTCCTCGGCTCCACCCTTGCCATCCATATACGTCAATAAGTTGGACAGTTGTGTTCGCGCTGTAAGCAGTTTGTTCAACGCTTCAACCTTTTGGGCCACAGCGGCAGGTGAGAAATCGTCCATGCTTTCAAAGGTCAAGTCGACGTTGAGATTGCCTTCCCCGGTCAGGGTGTTGGGAACCTGAAATGCTACCCTAGGTTTCGCTGCTTTCATGCGTTCATCGAAATTATCCACATCGATTTCCAAGTATTTGCGGTCTGCCGCCGCAGGCAATGCCTCTTCAGGCTTTCCTGACAGATCAGCCATCACCCCCATAACAAATGGAAGGTTGATGGTCTGCTGCGCCCCGTAAGTTTCCAGATCATACTCTATCTGAACCCTCGGCGCTCTATTACGAGCTATGAATTTCTGACTGCTTGCTTTTCTTTTAGCCATAACTTTTCCTCCCCTCTTTTCTACGCTAAGGACCTCAATAAAGCGAGGTTTTGTAAACGGTTCCGCATTTTCCACAGGTGACAGAAATGCGAATCACTCCTCGGCCATCTCCTCCCGTTCCCCACTGACCATTCTCACCTGGGACATCGCGTCAGGGGAAAGATCTCGAATGATGTCCACGAAACTTCTGCCGACAAGACGTTTGGCTCGCCTGATCAGCAAAGGCACAGGGCTGGACGGTTCATTCTGCTCGTAATAGTTCACAATCATGTCCAGGGCCTTCAGCACCTCCTGCTTCGATGTGACCCGCCCGGACAACTCCTGCTGCGATGTTTCAGCTTCGGGGGTAGCCCGACTTCCGGTGTTCGCCTGCGACTCGTTTGAACCGGATCGTTTCCGTTCCATATACGTCCCCATTTTTGTCTTGATATGCTTCAGCAGCGATACATCTGGGCCGTATCCTCTGCGCTCCAGGTACATGCCTGTTTTCGACTGAATCTGCTCCAATAGACGCTCAAGCCCGCTCAAATCCGGTGCCGCTGTGGCTCCCACACGGTCAATCAGTGTGTGGTCCAGGGCATTAAGGTGTTCCAGACAGTCGCGCAATACCTGGTCGGTGGCCTGCAGTGCTCCGATTTCCGTCTGTTCAAAAGCAGCATCGATGAGCTGCATTGTCGGGACGTTACCCCCCTTTGTTTCGGACGTAGGAAGTTCTCCTGATGCCACAAGAATGTGACGGAAACTCGGATTCGGTAGACGAGGATCGTCCGGTGTGCAAAGGGGTACGCCCATCAGGCGGGATTTGAATTTCATGGGGTCTTGGTCGCTCATCACCGTATTTTGGGGGGAAAGGGATCCGATGATGTTCATTCGCTCCAGTGGATCGTTGTCATCCTCGGGGTCCAACTGCGGAAACAGATGATCCCAGTAACGTTCCACCACACCTTGAAGCAATGCGAGCCCAGCGCAAAATCCCGGAAACCCCTCCAAGCAAAGCGCCGAGAAGGTCAGATAGAGTATCAGCCTAAGATCCCGGCTGCGCTCGAGCAGCTCGAGGGTGCGGCTTTGGACCTTCTCCCAGTCGGGTTCTTCACTTTCCTGGATATGGTCGCCCACCTGCGTCTCCGCCGTGCCCTGGGCAAGTCGTTCAAGCTCCAGGAAAGCAGCGTCGTACGTGATATCCATTCCACAGGGAGAGTCAGGCGAAATTTTCGTCAGGAGTGCGTCAACGTCAAAACTTCTCACCACGCACCTCCATGCCCGGGTTTTCGTTCTTGTTTACATATTTCAGGTGCATCCTCAAAATCTTCCTGATGTTCATCCTTTCCCACATCAATTCTAACTTGCTGTTATATCATATCATTAAAGTTTAAACTTGTAAACATTTATTCTTTCATTTCCCCATGCAGCTTCTCGAACCGGTCTCGTTTGATTCTCAGGCCAGCCCAAAATGTCCTTCATCTGAGATCGACCACAGTCGAACAAAATCAGATGATACAAGCGGTCTTGCGAAAACTACCAGATATGATTTTTCGGGAAGACCACCCACAAACATCGCATTTGGAACGCTTTCAAGCCGTATCTTCAACAAAAAAAGCAAAAAACATATTTCAGTCATTGGATGATCAGGGTATCTGCCGGTAAGCGGAACAAAATATGCATTTTGTTCGGCTCGACCGGAAGAATCGTTCTGAAAACTCGGTGTATCCAGAATCTTCCAGTCATCGCAAATGGAAGGGTTATTTTCTTCTAGCTCCTTGATTATAGATGCAAACGCTGACCACTCCGAGGATGGCGGGGATATAGATGAAATCTCATCTTCTAACCGTTTAATTGAAGCATACCGGTGAACAGACAGATGCTCCATACGGCGCCATGTCTTTTCCAATGCAAACGGTAAAAGATTCCAATGATCCTGCCATTCGTTAAGCAAACCGGTTCCCATAATCAGCAGGGGATATGATCGGCCCAAGCTGTCGCTGCTATCCTTTTCGATACCGCAAGCAAGAATCTCTTTGTCGCTCCCTTTGATCCAAAACTGCCAGGAACTAAAGTCATTCGTCCGATTCCGTTCTTCACCCAACAACTGATAGCCATTTTCAACCCACTGGGAAAATGCTTTGGTCAGCGGAAGATTCGAACCCGCCCTGAAATAATCTCTGGCAGTAGGGTGCTTGCCCCATGCGGTCCAAGTCCATCCATTATTTTTCGATTTTACCGATCCCAGCACGTTACAATATTCCTCGGCACATCCGGAATTTTAGCTTCCCACAATCGCTTTGCCGTTCTTTTTTCTCTTTCTCTCCTTATCTTCAGTTCCTCCCGTGCCTTTCGTTCCCTCAGCGCCTTGAAGGCCTTCTTGGCTTCCCATTCTTCTAGTATTTCCTTTATGGTCTTTCCTTTCCTTTCTGCCTGGAGTTCCCTTTCTTTTCTGGCCTGGATAGCTCTTCTATCTTTTTCCGCTTTTCTTTTTTTTTCCGCTTTTCTTGCTTCTTCGGCCTTTTTTGCCACTTCAGCTTTCCAGGTAATGATTTTGATAACCGGCTGGTGGCCCTTAAATTCATAATTGACCTTGATATATTTTACACCCATATGTTTCAGGGCTTTCACATATTTTGGGAATTCTTGAAGGTGAAAAGTTCTCTTTCCGTTTTCAAAGTCTTTTAAAAACATTGGGAAACCCTGATTGCCCGCATAGATTTTAGTTAAGATAAGGCTGCCGATTTCGATGTTTAAAATGACATCCTGACAGTTCTTTGGAGACCAATTAAAAGTTTCTTTCCTGGGGTACTGGAGGTTGATGAGACGATAAGTTTTATCTGCACATTTAAGTTCCAGTTGGGTGGCATGGGGTTTGATTCGGGCATCCGCATTCACATCGGTCGGGATAGATTTAATCGATACGGCATAATTGTCCTTAAGGGGTTTTATCGGTATTTGAATCGGTTCAGATTCGGGTTCGGGCTCAGGTCCCGGAGAGGAATCAGACCTGAGAGAGAGGTTGAGCAGCATACCCAATTCCGTGTCCGGCCCGGCTGTAAATTCCGGTGCCTCAGCAAGCGGAATCTTCGGCTCGGATTTGGCGATTTTTATGCTTTCTGTCAGAAAAACGAGGAACGCTTCGGTAAATGGTAATCTTCTCCCTATAGACGATGTCGCATAAAAACCTTTCTGAAGGCCTCGGCTGAGAAAGGGGGCGGCCGGACCATTTATGAATTTCATTGCATAACCATCCGGACTCCCAAAAAGGATCTTGTTGATTCGAATTTTTTCGGAAATCGCTTCTATTTCCACCAAAACATTCTTTTCCCAAAGGGTATTGAGATAACAGGCGGTTTCCAGATTTACAAAGTCTCTCAAGAAATTACGCGTGCCTGAAACCAGATCCCAAACCATTTTCTGCCCGGGCGTATTGCTTGTCAAAGAAGTTTTAAGGCGGTCTATCGATTTTTGGGCCGCAAACAGAGGAGAATCGCTGGTGGCCTGATCCTCACTGAAGTAAGCAGCTGCCAACCGGTACGCAACCCTTCTGGATTCAGATGCCGGGGCATTGCTGGCGAAGATAGAATTGAT
>CAZWZW010000053.1:0-15750 GCA_964639125.1 uncultured Verrucomicrobiota bacterium | reverse complement strand
ACCGATGACCTATTCATTACGAATGAATTGCTCTACCAACTGAGCTACATTGGCCCTTAAAAAGAGGGATGTGTTTACGAAAATTCGCCGCCTAGGTCAATCCGCATTTCATGCAGATTTGCGGAAAACCCTATAGCTCGGACAGCGAATTAAGCTGTCCGTTGAGATCCTGCCATAGGGTTCGCGTGGCAAACTCCGGATACTCACCATCACGCTCGGCCATTTCCAGCACCAGCACCACGCCCGAATCGTTGAAGCTAAAGGTTTCGAGGCGGAAGTCGCGCAGCATCTGTCCATTCGCCAGCAGGATATGCCCACACTCGAAAATCGATTGCACCGCTTTGCGGTCAATGAACGAGCCCTCATCAACATCCAGATCCGCCTCTGTGATATAGGCTAGTTCATGCCCCTGCTCATCGAACCAGACCACTTTTGCGCGGCTCAGCTGCAATCGGGTTTTGGCATTGATCACCGAGGAGGGAAATTTTGGAAGCGAGTCGTCCTCCGTCATCTGCGGAGGATTTAAACCGAGCACCACCCCCAGCCTGCGGGCTAGGCCGTGCAGCACCAACGGTTCCCAGTTCCCGGAGACCGGCACCCGCTTGAGCCGAACTTCCATTCCATAAATATCCAGCTCCCGTACAAAGGGCTTTTCCTTCGACAAAAAAGCCAGCCAGTTAAACTTCACCTTCACATCGGGCATTTCAACGCCGTAGAAGGTCAGCCCCCGCAGCCGCAATCCAAGCAACGGCGTTACCCCGCAATCGTCAAGGGCGACGGGCAGGCGGGTTCCATTCGAAATTTTATCGGCCACGGCAGAGCGGGCACCATCGGTGCGGGAAATGATATTGATGCCGACATACAAAACCAGCGCAATGAGAAGTGTGGTGATAGCGTTCCGCTTCCATACACTCTTCTTGTCGTCTTGCTTCGCCTCTGCCTTTTTTTTAGCCATTTGCCAGTTCCCGGGATCTTGCCTGCGCCGCAAGCAGAGCCGCCACAACCGAATCCTTTACGCCCCGCTCTTCCATCGTGTTCAAAGCCGCCGCGGTAGTACCGCCCTTGGAAGTAACCTTCTTCCGCAGTGCATCGGCGTCTTCGCCAGTTTCCTGCATTAGTTTAGCGGCACCGATGACGGTGGCAAGTGCGAGTTCACGCGAAATGTCCTTTTCCAGTCCCATTTTTTCCGCCGCTTCCAGCATCCCCTCAAGCAGATAAAAAACATACGCCGGGCCGCTGCCGCTCAAAGCGGTTACCGCATCGATCTCTTCCTCCTTCACGGTAACGGAAGCGCCGACGGAACTCAGGAGTTTGTCCGCAATGCGCAAGTCGTCTTCCGTGGCGAACTCGCCCGCGGCAATGCCGGCAGCCCCTTCGCCTACGAGCGATGGCGTGTTGGGCATGACCCGCACCACACGCATCGGTTTGCCGCCCGCAATTTTATGCGAAGGGATCCCCGCCATGATGCTGACCACCAACGCATCGGGCTTGAGTGCGCACTCGATTTCCGGCCAGACCGACGGAAATACCTGAGGCTTTACGGAGAGCACCACGACATCCGCCTCGCCTACCGCCGCGGCATTATTCGTGTGCGTTAGTACGCCATACTTCGACGCAAAGTGCTCCAAGCGCTCCTCGGATATGTCGGACACGCTGATATTTCCAGGCGCCTCGACCTGTTGCCCCACAATGCCCGCAACAATGGCCTCCGCCATATTGCCCGCTCCGATGAAGGTGATTTTCATAATGTCGTTCCTGTCTACTTATTTAACCGCAGCGCCGGGGCCGAGATCGCCTTCGACGGTGACGAGCTTGAGGTTGTCGCCGATCGACGCGGCGAGCAGCATGCCTTCGGATTTGACGCCACGCAATTTGGCGGGCTTGAGGTTGGCCACAACCACGATGGTTTTACCAACCAGTTCTTCCGGCTTGTAGTGCAGCGCGATGCCAGCCACGAGCTGGCGTTTTTCTTCACCGAGGTCGACCTGCAGTTTGAGCAGCTTGTCCGCGCCTTCGATCTTCTCGGCTTCGAGCACGACGGCGGTCTTGAGCTTTACCGCCATAACCTGATCGAAGGTGATGATGCCGTCTTGCGGGGCAGGCTTTCCGGCCTGCCCGGATTTCCCCTTTTTCTTTTCAGGCTTCTTTTCCTTCGCAACGGAGCTGGAAGCCTCGTCTACTTTCTTAGCCTCAATACGAGGAAAGAGCGCGCCGGGCTGGGAAATTTCCGAACCGGAAATCAGCACGCCGAACTCGGTCAACTTTCCGATATGCGGTTTGGCGTCGGCCATGCCGAGTGCGGTGCGCAGGGCGAGCATTTTTTCGGGCATCACCGGATAGAGCAGCGCCGCGCAAACCCGCAGACATTCCGCCGCCGTATAGAGGCAGTGGGCCACCTCGGCTTCCGTTCCCTCCTGCTTCGCCAGACTCCACGGAGCGCGCTCCTGCAGATAGACATTGATTTTCCGGACGACCGCCATAACGAGCCCAACTGAACTATCCAGCTTCATACTGTCGATCATCGGCCCCATCTCTTTGGCGGCCGTAACGGCTTCCTGCCAAAGCGCATCGTCCAAAGCGGTATCGAAGCCGCCATCGGCGGGAGATGGCATCTTATCGCCGCAGTAGCGGCTGATCATGTTGAGCACGCGGTTGGCGACGTTGCCGAGATCGTTGGCAAGGTCGGAGTTGTAGCGTTTCACGAAGGCCTCTTCGGTAAACGAGGCATCCTGGCCAAGGGTCATTTCGGCAATGAGGAAATAGCGAAAGGCATCGACGCCATAGTTGTCGATCATATCCATTGGATTGACGACGTTGCCGAGCGACTTGCTCATTTTGGTACGGCCGGTCAGCCACCAGCCGTGCGCAAAGATGGATTGCGGCATTTCAACCCCCATCGCCTTGAGCATGGTCGGCCAGTAGACCGTGTGCGTGGTGAGAATATCCTTGCCAATGAGCTGGCAGGAGCACGGCCACCATTTATTGAACTGCTCGTCGTCGGACTTGAAGCCAATGGCGGAAATATAGTTGATGAGCGCGTCGAACCAGACATAGGTTACGAAGTCGGTATCGAACGGCAGTTCGATGCCCCACGCGAGGCGCGATTTGGGCCGGGAGATGCAGAGATCCTGCAACTCCTTGTTTTTCAGGAAGCCGAGCGTTTCGTTGGCACGGAAGGCGGGTTGGATAAAGCCGGGATTGTTTTCAATATAATCAATGAGCCAGTCCTGATATTTGCCCATGCGGAAGAAATAGTTGGTCTCCACAATGGAATCGACCTTGCGCCCGCACTCGGGGCAGTTGCCGTCGACGAGATCTTTTTCGGTGAAGAAACGTTCGCAGCCCACGCAGTACCAGCCCTCGTATTCGGCCTTGTAGATTTCGTCGCGATCGAACAGTTCCTTCAGGATCTGCTGGACGATTTTTTTGTGGCGCGGCTCGGTGGTACGGATAAAATCATCATGGGTGATTTCAAGACGCTTCCACAGTTCCTGAAAACGGACGACGGTCTGGTCGCACTGCTGCTGCGGGGTGATGCCGTTGGCATCGGCCGCCTGTTGGACCTTCTGGCCGTGCTCGTCGGTTCCCGTTAGGAAGTGGGTCGGCACGTCGAGCAGGCGGTGGTAGTTGGCCAGCACGTCGGCGAGAATGGTCGTGTAGGAGTGGCCGATATGCGGTTTGTCGTTCACATAGTAGATCGGCGTGGTTACATAGTATTTAGATGGTTTTTCGCTCATGGTTTCTTTCATCTTCCGTTTCTAAAAATCGCGGGTGGCGATGATTAAGGAGAACGCCGCAAGATACAAGCGTTGAATTACCCGCCCCACCTTGCTAAATTTCGGAGTTTTAACCACAAGATACTCAAAAGGCACAAAAGCCGGAACGTCCTGTATTTTGAGATCCTTGTGCTTTCTGTGGTTTAATAATGAAATTCAGACCCTGCATCGACCTGCATAACGGCAAAGTGAAACAAATCGTGGGCGGCACGCTGGTGGATGGCCAGGAGCCGGAAACCAACTTTGTTTCCGAGCAATCGCCCGCCTGGTTCGCCGAGCTTTACAAAAGCGACGGCCTGACCGGCGGCCATGTGATCAAACTGGGCTCCGGCAACGATGCAGCCGCGCGCGAAGCGCTGGGGGTCTGGCCGGGCGGCCTGCAGGTGGGCGGAGGCATTACCGCCGACAATGCCGCCGAATGGCTGGAGGCCGACGCGGCGCAGGTGATTGTGACCTCGTATATTTTCCAGAAAGGGCGCATCGACGAACAGCGGCTTGGGCGGCTGGTTTCCGCCACCGGGCGCGAGCGACTCGTACTGGATCTAAGCTGCCGCAAGAAGGACGGCCAATATTTTGTCGTGTCCGACCGTTGGCAAACCTTCACCGACACCGTGGTGGATGCTGAATCGCTTGCTGAACTATCGGCTAACTGCTGCGAGTTTCTCGTGCACGGGGTGGACGTAGAGGGCCAGCAACAGGGCATGGATGAAGAGTTGATTGAACTTCTAGCCAAGCATTCACCGATTCCCTGCGTCTATGCCGGCGGCGTTCGTTCGTTTGAAGATCTGGAGAGGCTGAACCGGGCCGGCAGCGGAAAAATTGACGTCACCGTCGGCTCCGCCCTCGACCTCTTTGGCGGCACCCTGCCCTATAAAGACGTAGTGAATTTCTGCACCACATAATCGAGCAGGGCACGGTTGAGTATGGTCGCCCCGGTTGGATGGAAATTCAAACGCTTCAACAGATTCCACTGCTTGCCGCCGGTCGGGTGAAGGGGCGAGCACGCGGGGCGCGTGTCCATGCCCGTTCAACCCCGATTTTTGTGCGCCAGCCACGATCTTCTGGTTTCAGAAAGCACGATTTCTTCTTCATGAGTGGTGATTGCTATGACGTCTAGAGTAGACATATATTCAGATTGTTTTAGGAGTGTACTATGAATGAAATCAACCAATTCCCTTCATATGCAGCATTCGCCGATGAGTGCGCGCAGTTCATTTGCGATGAGCCTGCTTGGTGTCCAGAGCAGCATTGCTTTGGAAAAAGGCGGCGAGGCGGATCTTGATGTTTGGATTGGCGATTGAAGATTAATAAATGGTGAATCGAATGACTAAAAGTGGGAGATATCTTGTGCCGCACCTTTACACAGCGGACCCGCACGCACATGTCTTTAACGGCAAACTTTATATTTACCCTTCACATGATACAGACTCGGGCATCCCGGAAAATGACAACGGTGATCACTTTGCCATGCACGATTACCATATTTTTTCGATGGATGATATCGACGGTGAAGTTACAGACCACGGTGTTGCGCTGGATGTGAAGGACATTCCATGGGCCGGGCGTCAGCTATGGGATTGCGACTGCGCCTGCAAAGACGGAAAATACTACTTGTATTTCCCGGTAAAGGATCGGAGTGACATGTTCCGCATTGGCATAGCCATCAGCGACAAGCCCGAAGGGCCTTTCGTCCCGCAAGCGGACCCCATCAAAGGCAGCTACTCGATCGATCCCTGCGTTTTCTGCGATGAGGATGGTTCGTACTATGTTTACTTTGGCGGCATATGGGGAGGGCAGTTACAGTTCTATCGAAACAACAAGGCTGTCGAACGCGGAAAGGAACCCGATGATTCTGAGCCGGCATTACCCGCGCGCGTGGTGAAACTGAGCGAGGATATGCTTCAATTTAGCGAAGAACCGCGTGCCGTTATCCTCCTCGAAAACGGGGAGGAGTTGAAAGCCGGCGACCATGACCGTCGCTTCTTCGAGGCGTCATGGATGCATACATACCGCGGAAAATATTACTTTTCGTACTCAACCGGTAATACACAAAAAATATGCTATGCCGTCGGGGACAGTCCATACGGACCGTTCACGTACAAGGGCGTTATTTTGACGCCGGTTGTGGGATGGACCACGCACCATTCAATCGCGAAGTTTAAAGGAAAGTGGTATCTGTTTTACCACGACTGCGTTCCCTCGGGGGGGAAAACCTGGCTGCGCAGCATGAAGGTTTGCGAGCTGAAATACCGAGACGACGGAACAATCTGTACCATTGACGGCGGGGGTACAATGGCGCGTCTGAATATTCATGAAGATTCCGGTTCCGGCAAAATGGATAAAGCTTTGGTTTGAAAATCGTGTTGATTTCACTTGCAGGGGCAAGAACGCCGCGGATTAGGATATCTCCAAGGGATAAGGGCTAATATGGATCATTTTCATCAGAAACTATCATTTCGCGAAAAAGCAGGCTATAGCCTGGGCGACGGGGCCGCCAACCTGGTGTTCCAGGTTTTGATGGCCTACCAGTTCATGTTTTTTACACAGATCCTTGGGCTGAGTCCCAAGGCCGCCGGCTGGTTGTTTCTCATCGGCCGCTTCTTCGATGCCTTCACCGATCCGGCTATGGGTTTTGTGGCCGATCGCACCCAGACCCAATGGGGGCGCTTCCGCCCTTGGCTGATATGGTCGACTCTTCCTTTTGCCGCTATTTTCTGGCTCACGTTCACGAGCCCCGGCTGGTCGCCCACCGGACAGATGGTCTATGCCTACATCATGTATTTTTTGCTGATGGCCGTCTATACCGTCAACAATGTGCCCTACTGCGCGCTGAACGGAGTTATGACCGGCGACGTGGATGAACGCACCAGCCTCTCGACGTTCCGGTTTGTCAGCGTAACAATTGTTTCATTCATCGTTCAGGGGATGACGCTGCCGCTAGTGGACAAATTCGGGCAGGGTAACGATGCCAAGGGGTGGTCGATTACGATGGGCATTTTCGCGATTGTGACCATCTTCCTTTTCGTGATTTGCTTCTTCTCGGTGAAGGAACGGGTTGAACCCGACCCGGATCAGCACTCTTCCGCAAGACAGGACATGCTCGATACCTTCAAGAATCGCCCGTGGGTCATCCTTTTTAGTGCCACACTGATGATTTTCATCATGCTGGTGGTTCGTGGCGGGTCAATGCCTCTGTTCATGGAACATTTTGCGAATCAGCAATCGCTGGCGGACTTTATAGGAGGCATGGGGCTCCAGTCGGTTGATGGCGTGGCACCGACCGGTTTCGCGAAATTCCTGAACGTCTTTGGTTATCTACTCAAGCCGGATCATTCCAATGTCCCGAGTGTGGCCTACGGCATCATGGGCATGCTGGGCACTTTTACGATGTTCCTTGGCGTACTGAGTTCCAAGCCGCTGTCGAAGCTCTTCGGCAAGCGGATGGTCTTCGTGGGTTCGCTTGTGGTGACTACGCTCGTGACCCTGTGGCTGTTCTATATCCCCTCCACAAGTGTCCGCGCCATGTTGTGGCAAAGCGCATTGTGGGGATTGGCGTACGGGCCCACCGTGCCTTTGCTGTGGTCGATGATTGCGGACTCGGCCGACTATTCGGAATGGAAGACGGGTCGCCGTGCAACCGGCTTTACCTTCGCGGGCGTGGTCTTTGCCCTCAAATTCGGTTTGGGAGTCGGCGGCTATCTTCAGGGGATGATCCTTGCCCAATACGGTTACGAAGGAGGAGGAGAGCTGACAGAACGGGCCGTCACGGGCATTCGTGTTGCCTCGTCCGTTGCTCCGGCTGCGTTCATCGTCGCGGCGATTGCCATTCTGCTCTTCTACCCGATCTCCAAGGAACTCAATTACCAGATCGGCGATGAGCTCGCCCAGCGCCGAAAAAGCAGGGAAAGTTGATCCCGGTGCGGCGTATCCTGCTGGCCTGCTGCGCGGCTGCTTTGACGGCGCGGGGTGCAGCACCGATCATCACCGGGATTGATCTGCTCGATGCCGATACCGGCGCGCTTATCCAAACCCTGGGAAACAACGATACCCTCGATCTCAACGCACTCGGTCAGCGGGCCTTGCGGATTCGCGCCAACCTGAGCGGATCCGGCAGCGTCCATTTCCAGGCAGGCGCGATCGAGTACACCGCCAATAGCGCGCCTTACATCATGGGGGGCGACTGGCTTCCGGCACCCGGCAGCTATACGCTGACGGCCACGCCGTGGGAGGGGGCCGATGCAACGGGCGCTACCGGAGCACCGGCTGCCGTAAACCTTACTGTGGTCGATGCGCTCGACCATCGCATGCGCACGGTACATATCAGCTCGGTCGTTCCGAATATCCCGGTTCAGCTCCGTATGCTCAAACATGCCTTCCCGTTCGGCTCCATGACCAAGCCGGGCATTGACGTTCCGGGAACCTACCAGGACACCTTTTTTTCAAACTTCAACTTTTCCGTGGTCGGCAACGACATGAAGTGGTACTCCCAGCAGCCCGACTGGTGGAGCGGATCGCCCCACCATACCGGCTACAGTACGCCCGGAAACTACCGCTACGGCAATGCCGACAACTGGCTCGATTTTCAGGAAGCGCAGGGCATTCCCGTGCGCGGGCATACCCTTTTATGGGGTGCAGGCAGTCCTTCGATGAAAGATCCCGACTGGGTTGAAGCAATGGACACCAGCTGGCCCGATCCCCTTGCGCCGACCAACGCGCTCTACTGGGTTGAACAGCGCATAACCAGCCTGGTTTCGCGCTATGCCGGGCGCATCGACGAATGGGACTTCAACAATGAGCTGTGGCACGGCGATTGGTACCGCGACACGTTCGGTCCGGCCGTCACCAAGCAGATGGCCGACTGGGCGGTCGCCGCCAACCCGAACATCAAACTTTGGTTCAACGAATACGGCATGCTCAACAATTCCAATAACGCCGCGGCATTCCGTGCCTACTTGCAAGTGTTGCAGGGGGAGGACGTCCAGATTAACGGCGTCGGTGTGCAGGGCCATTTTGGATCGGCACCCGATGCGACCACCGTTAAAGCCTCCCTCGATATTCTCGACGACCTGGGACTGCCGATTAAGGTGACCGAGTTCGATTGCGGATCGACCAACATGACGGAGACCCAGATGGCCGATGGGCTGGAAACGGTCTACCGAACCGCCTTTGAGCATCAGGCGGTCAAAGGCATCATCATGTGGGGCTTCTGGGAGGGCAACCACTGGAAGCCCGAACGCGCGCTTTGGAAAACCGATTGGACGCCCACCGAACAAGCCCTCCGCTATCGGGAACTGGTTTATGACGAATGGTGGTCCAATGCCGACCTGCTGGTCGATCAAAATGGGAAGCTGCAGGCCAACCTTTTTGCCGGTGATTTTGAAATTACGATTAATGGTCAGGCGTTCACCAATACGATTGCATCGGGCAATGGAACGCTGAACTTTACATACGATGGAACCAACTTAATTGTGCATGTGCCGCCGTCCGTAGCCCTGACCGCGCCGGGCAATGGGGCGGCCTATATTTCCGGTCCGCCTGTTGAACTGACAGCTGATGCCTCCTCGGAGAATGGTGCCGTTGCCGCGGTCGAGTTCTATGCTGACAGCCAATTGCTTAAAGTCGATTCCGTGGCCCCGTATACCGCGGTCTGGTACGATGCCTCGCCCGGAAGCTATGCACTCACAGCGCTGGCAATCGATGCGTTCGGCTTTTCCAATATCAGCGAAACCGTCCAGATTTCCCTTGTGCCCGGCAATGGCAACCTGGTCGACAATCCCGGATTCGAATCCGGAACCACCGGTTGGTCGGGTCACGGCGGTCATTCGATCGGAACGGTGCCCGCTCCGGTCTATGCGGGAAGCAGCGCGGGCGTGGCGTTTGACCGAAACAACACCTACGACGGCCTTTCCCAGCCGCTTACCGGCGAGCTGATTGCCGGGCGAACCTATGTCTTTGCGTGCCAGGTTCGGATCGATACCGGCAGCGAGGAGGCGAACATCGTCCTAAAGACCAGCTACAACACGAACAGCCCCACGTATAAATCGGTCGCTAAGGGCCTGGCGGACCATACGGGGTGGTCGCAGCTCAAGGGCGAGTATACCTTCGCGCCGGATCCTCTGCGCACGGTGACCGAAGCGCGCATCTATATCGCCAATGTGGCCGTTGGAACCAATATCTATGTCGACGACGTATTCTGCGCCGAAACCACGCTGGCCACCGTCGATTACGACAGCGACGGCATGCCCGACCAGTGGGAAGAAACCCATTTCGGCAGCATAAATGCCCCGAATGGCGGCGCGTTCGAGGATTGGGACGGAGACGGCGTGGCCAACCGCGCCGAACTCCGTTCCGGCACAGATCCAACCGATCCCATTTCGCGCCTCGCCATCGTTTCGCTCCAGCCCGGTGCCGGGCAGATGGACGTCAGTTGGCAATCGGTTGCCGGTAAGGATTACCGAATTCTGTCTTCAACCAATCTGCTTTCCAATGGTTGGATACTGGAGGTCGAAGGGATTCCAGCCGTTGGAACAGAAACCGCTGCCACGCTGGATGCACAAGCCGGCCATCAGTTCATCAGGATTGAGCTCGATGAATAAAGAGCCGGGGCGGGAAAATCGGGACTTGGCGCATAGTAAAAGGGGATGTGCATGAAACAGCAAATATTGAGTCTGACGGGGGCATTGGCCATGGCCTTTTTGCTGTGTGCCGAGGGCGGGAAGGCAACGGGCGTCTTCCATCTTGAAAAAATCAACGGGCGCGATTGCCTGATTGATCCGGCCGGCCAACCGTTTCTTTCGTTAGGGGTGAACCACATTCAGAATATTATACAGGGCTCTTTTGCCGGTGACCGGCAGAAAGCCTGTGAAGAGGTGTATAAAAACCTGAGCGCATGGGGCTTCAATACGGCCGGATACGGATCGCCGAAGCCACTGTGCCGGATAATGCCCTATATGGCCCCCATGTATCTGACGAAAAACGCCAACTACATGCCGGATTCGGAGTTTTACTATACCGATGTGTTCGATCCTGCGATTCAGGAAAAGATGCGGGAGACCATTCGATATGAAATCAATAAGCAGCAAGGTAATCCCAACCTGATCGGATACTACTGGACGGATACGCCGCAGTGGGATATCGAGCGGGCACGCAAAAAGCGCGGGACGGACTGGGTATCAACGATCCGGAACCTGCCCGCTTCCTCCCCGGGAAAAAAGCGCTACGAACAGTTTCTGGCTCATGGGGGAACTTCGGACGAAGTATTCCTGCGCCTGATTGCCCGGGAGCTTTACAAGGTGATCGGCGAAGAGACCCGGCGGCTGGCTCCAGATGCACTGATTTTTGGCGAGCGCTATCTGGTGGGCGATCATCCCGATTGCGTGATTGAGGAGGCGTTGCCCTATATCGATGTGTTGTCAATCCAACCGGGCGGGGCCCAATTCAACGCGTCCTATTTCGACCGGTTGCACAATACGTTCAAAAAGCCGATCATGCTGTGCGATCACCAGATCAGTTTTCCCACGCCGCAACATCCAAAGACCATGTGGCAGCAGCTGGAAAGCGAAGAGGCGGCAGGACTGGCTTATGCCGACTACCTGAAAAATGCGTTCGCGAAGCCCTACATCATCGGGTATCAGCGTTGCCAATACGTTGATCGTTTTCAGGCACGTCAGGGCATTCTGAAACAGGGCATGATTCGTGAGGATGGTACGCCGTACAAAACGATGGCGCAGTTTGTCAGCGAAGCGAACATCGAGGCGTTGCGTCATTTTTCCGAAGAGTCGAAATGAGCGGGCTCAGCCCGTCCGTTCCTCCCGTTTCATTTTACGGTATTTCCCGGGCGTGGTGCCGAAGGCGGTGCGGAAGCTGTTGATGAGGGTGTCGACGGAATAGTAGCCGCAGTTTTCGGCAATGTCTTCGAGTTTGGCAGGCGTGCAGCTGAGCAGGTGGGCGACGGCCTGAATGCGCTGGTGCCGGATTTCCTGCCCGGGCGAGCGGGTATAGTTTGCGGCGAAGGCCTTCTGCAGTCCCTGCTGTGTTACGCCCATCGCCTCGGCGACGTCGGTGGCCTGGATGCCGATGTGGAAGTTGCTGTGAATCCAGTGCAGCGCATCGGAAACGAGCGGGTTGCGAACGGCATAGCAATCGGTGCTGCGCCGAACAACAACTTCGGTCGGGGGATGGCGAATTACAGTGGCCTGAACCTTGCCGGCAGGGTGGTCCAGCATGTTGCGCAACACATTCGCAGCTTGGCGGCCAAGGCCTTCCTGGTCGCTGTCGATGCTGCTGAGCCCGACGGTTAAACCGGCATTGATCAGGTCGTCGTTATCGACGCCCAATACGGCCATGTTTTCCGGCACACGCAATTCGTGCTGAAGACAGAGTGAAATCAGCTCGGCCGCCATAACATCCGTGAAGGCAAAGAATCCCAGCGATAGCTCTTCAAGGCGATGCCCCCGGCTTTTTGCGATTTGTTTCAGTTCGTGGATGACTCCAGGCTGCATGGTTTCCGAGGTCTCAAGGACGCTGACGGATCCGCCGTCCTCTTCCATGAATTCTATCAATGCATTCAGCCGTTCCTGATACATCTGCACATTGCCCGGGCCGAGGGAGAATACTTCCCGGTAGCCATGGTCGCGGAAATGCTCGGCAGCCATCCGGCCGATTTCGCGGTTGTCCGTCACGACCCTTGGAACGGGCAACTTATGTTCGCCGAGGCCCAGATCGACCAGTGGAATTTTGTGAGATCGGAAATATGCCAACGTATCAGTGCACTGCAGCAGGGCGATGCAGCCGTCGCCTTTCCAGTCTTTCAGAAACCCTTCGTTCGTGACGGGGTCCTTGGGACAGTTTAATTGCCACCCGGCTTCCCGGGCGATCTGTGCAACGCCGCGGTGGATGCGGTAGTCGTACCATTCGAGCAACAGCATGATATGTTTGCGCTTTATCACAGAGGTTTCACCTTTCCGGTTTTTGGCTTTATTAACCGGAATAGTGCGTGGTGTCAAATTTTAGAATCCCATCAATTAGATGGTTTCATGAATCACGATAATTGATTCGTTAGTAGGGATTGCAGGAATTCCAACCTGTTCTACATTGGAGTAGGAATTAAAGCAGGAGTCTAATCTGGAAAAGGTTCTGCTGAGGTTTTTTTTAAATCATACGAAAAGGAGAGGTAGGATGAATAAATTCTTAGCACTGATCACGGCATCCCTATGGGTTTCCGGGAGTTATGCGGCGACGCTTGAGGATTGGCAGTTCAACGATGCCAATG
Source organism: uncultured Verrucomicrobiota bacterium (assembly GCA_964639125.1). Lineage (GTDB taxonomy): Bacteria > Verrucomicrobiota > Kiritimatiellia > Kiritimatiellales > Pontiellaceae > Pontiella. The sequence goes on along the minus strand of CAZWZW010000053.1, from coordinate 2,703 downwards.
GAACTGCGCTCAACAGTGTAACCAACACGGGTACCGTTGGCACATCATGGAATTTCGGCGGACCAAAGGTTCAGGCTGGAAGTCTTAACATCGGTGATGCCACCTTCTACAAGTGGAATCCAGGCAGTTCGACAACCACTAGAACCGCCAGCTTCGCAGACATTACGACCGGCCAGCACGTCTTTGAATTTGTTGTCGCCGATTGGGACTTGGCTGGTACGGATGGTCTTGGAGTCGTTAATAATGGAATCAAATTCAATTTCGGACACACGACGAACGGGTCAGCGCAGCTTGAATTCGAAGTTGCCCAAGCACCCGGCACCGATATCCGTGTCCGTTCGCAAAATTCAAACAATGGAAATCTCTCCGGAACGGACGCCCAGAATCAATTGGGTGGTTTGAATTTAACGAATACCGCTTCGGTTACGGTCCAGCTCACTGTAGATCTCGACACGGGTAATTGGTCTACCAAGGTCGATGCGGGCAGCGATGGAAGTTTTGTGGATCTGGTTACCGACGGAACGGGAATGACCATGATCGACCGTATTCAACTCATCGTTGATGCCAGCAACGGGACTTGGGAATATGGCGGCGTGAACGGCACGGCTACGGAATTTATTAAGATTGATTCGGTGACCTTGTCCGAGGTCGTTGCGGCTCCCATTGATCCCTGGACCAAACTCGAATATTTCACTTTTGACGATGTTGCCGGCAAATCATTCAACACGTTTGCCAATACCGGTTCGCTGGGTAGTGTGTGGAACAATGGTGGACCTGGCAGCACGGTCTTTACGGACGGCGCAGGCAACCTCGTGGTGAGTAATCTCAATGGGCAGATATTCCGGAAGATTCCGGATGCCGGCACCGCAAACGCGGATGCCTCCAACGATGAGTATGCCGAGCCATTCACCAATGGAAGCTACCGCCTGGAGATGGATTTGTCCGAATGGGCGCTGGATCCCTCGGCCAGTGGCAATCTAACCTTCGCCGCTCTTACCAATAAGACCGGTGGCATTGCAGCCGGAATCAGGTTGAAAAGACAGGATGCAACGACAGCGCGTCTCCAGCTTTTCCACAACGATACTAATTTCCGCAGCTTCGACTTCGCCTTGACGAACCTGTCGGGAATCGCGGCGGCGATCGAGTTCGACTTCGATGCCGGCACGGCGACCTACTATACGAACGGCGTCCAGACGCATGCCTTCAGTAACTTTACGAATGCATCGCAAGTGGCCACGATCCGGTTCAATACGGACAACAACTGGAGCACCAACTCGGTGGTTAAAATCGGTAAAATGGGCTTCTCCCAGTTTAACGCAGACACAGTCCCGGTTCTGGCCGTTGATTTTGACTCCTCGCAGGTCAGTTCCAGTATTCAATATGAATACTTTGACCTGGCGTTGAATCTTGCCGGATCTCCACAGGCCGCATTGCCGAACTACTCGGGACAGCCGATCTATGCCGGGCTGGAGCTCGATCCGGTTAACGGCAAGACCACGGGCGATGACGGTGGATCCTACACCAATGGGGCCGCCATCAGCTTTGGTTCAAATGGCGGGGCCAAGCTGCAGTGGAATGGCCCATTCCCCGGCAGCCCGGGTGATGATGCCGGGCGTTATGAGGAAGACGATGTTGCCACGGGCGTATTCCTTTTCCAACAGGGGGATTTCCTGAACGGTTTGGATAGCGGAACGGCGTTCATGGATGTCACGAATGATACACTCAGCGCAACGATAAGATTGGATACCAAGGTGACTCATCCTGCTTATCCTCTTAAACGCCTGAAATCCGGTAAGTTCCGCTGGGTGGTGCAGGATGCCGGAAGCTTCTACATCAGTGCGGAAGTCACCAACCTGACCTCCGACACGGGTAATGTCAAATTGACGGACGAGGCACTGGAACTCGCCTGGTTTAACTACGATCCGGAGACATCCATCACGAACATTACCACTGCGGCGTCTCCGACGTTGCAGGACATCGACGCGATTGGATTCTGGATGTCGGCTACCATCCTGACGAACGATGGGAACCGCACCTATCCAAACATGCAGTGCTCAAGCTTCGAAGCCTCGGCGACCAAGACGGCCGCCACCTCCCCGACCGGACTCTATGAGGAATGGATTGGAGGATTCTCGGTCGGCGCCAACGCGGGCCTGCTGGACCAAGGCGATAGCGATGTTCTGGACAACCTGACCGAATATGCCTTCGGCGGCGATCCGTCCGATGGCCACGACCAGGGCAACACGCCGGGTCAGTCGCGACATGCTCGCGTGGGGAGACGACGAACTGTACGAGCGATTCCTCGGCGTCGTCGACGCGGGTCGTCCGAAGCTCGACGCCGAGAAGGTGCGCGAGCTCGCCGACGGCCGGGTCGTCTCGGGCACGAAGGCCGCGGAGCTCGGGCTGATCGACGGCACGGGCTACCTGCGCGACGCGATCGCCGAGCTGCGCGAGATGGCGGGGATCGGCGAGCCGACGATCGTCATCTACTCGCGGCCCGGCGGGGGCGGCCTCAGCCTGCTCGCCTCGGGCGGTGAGGGGGCGGAGCCGGCCGCCGAGAGCCGTGCAGCCCTAGAGCTGGAGCTCCCGGCCGGGCCCTTCGCGGGCCCGCGGCTCCTCTACCTCTGGCGTCCGGGCTCTTGAGCCCGTGATGCCCGGGCGGGCAGACCTCGCCGGACGAACGGTCCGCGCCCGCTCCTGCCG
>CAZWZW010000052.1:0-16584 GCA_964639125.1 uncultured Verrucomicrobiota bacterium | reverse complement strand
GAAAGCCAAAACACAAGATGTAGTACCGAGTCCAGCGAAGGGGATACCCATATAAATATAATAGATCAAGATTTGCTTTTGGGCAAGAATAGCCAGTTTTAAAGACTCTATTGGGGCGCTACGCGTGGTCATGGACGGGACAATAGTCAGTTAGTTCGCGTGCATGCCGCCCCACCGTGCAGTCTGTTGGCATAAAGTAGATGGAGCATCCTGCTCCGTCTACTTTAGGATTGTCAGGTCGCTGGGTGCATTCTCTGTTTGAAAGAGGCGGCTGGCGAGGAGGGCGGTGGGGAAGGCGATCATGAATGAGAAGGGAAAATAGTAGATCCAGTGGGCTTCGATGACTTTTTGGAGCCAAAGCGTGGCAGGGACGGAGACGGCGAGGCCGACGAGCCAGCCGTAAAAGTTCCCGCGGCGGGTGAGGATGCCGAGCAGAAACAGGGCGAGCACGGGAGCACTGAACAGGCTCATGAACGAGGCGAAGGCTTTGATGATGCCCCCGATCGTGGAGACGTAGAAGGCGAGGGCCGTTGCGAAAACGCCGAGGACAATGGTTAGAATTCGGGCGAGCCGGACTTCGGTGCCGGTGGTTTTCATGAAGTCATTGATGATGACCGTGGCGATGGAGTTGATGCCGGAGTCCATGCTGGACATGGCTGCGGCAAAAACGGCGGTAATGAGCAGACCGGAAATGCCCTGGGGTAGATATTGAATGATGTAGTAGGGCATGACTTTGTCGCCTGTGATCGATGCAGGTAGGTCAGCATTCTGGAAGAAAGCAAAGAGGGCGAGGCCGATGAAGAGCAGCAGGCCAATGATGAAAAAGTCGGTGCAGGCGTTGAAGGCAACGGCTTTGACGGTCTTGCGCATCGAGCCGGTGGCCATGAGTCGCTGGACGGTGACCTGATCGGTGCCATAGTCCTGCATCAGCTGGAAGAAGAAGGAAATGGCGACGATAGGGCCGGACATCGCAAAGAGGTCGAGCTTCCAGTCGGCTATATGAAGCCGTCCGGTTTCCTTGGCGAGGGCCATGATGGTGTCGGCCCCGCCGTCGATGCCATGGATCAGGCTGACGGCCACCCAGATGGCGCCGGCGACAAGAATGACGAACTGGATCACATCGGTCCAGACGACGGCGGCAAGGCCGCCGAGCGCGGTGTAGGCGGTGGCGAGGATGCCCATCATGCAGATGCAGGCCCAGAGCGGGATGCCGGTGACGATCGCCATGGCCATGGCGGGGGCGTAGATCACGGTGCCGAGCCAGCCGAGCCGGGCGAGCACGAAGAGTCCGGCCACGCCGTAGCGGGCGGGTGCACCGAATCGCTTTTCGATGTATTCGTAGGAGGTGGTGACCTGCAGGCGGTGGTAGAGCGGGTAGAAGAGCAGCAAAATAAAAGGAGCAACCATTGGGCTCATGATGCAGACGATGATGAGCGCAATGTTTTCGGAGTAGGCGGTGCCGGGTAATCCGAGGTAGGTGACCGCGCTGGTGAGCGAGGCATACATGCTCATGGCCACGGCGAGCCATGGTAGCCTTCGTCCTCCGAGGAAAAACATTTCGGCATTCTTCTGCTTGCGGGAAAAGAAGAGTCCAATACCGATCATGCCCGCGAGATAGAGCGCGAGAATCAGGGTGTTGAGGGTTCCGAAGTGCGTTGTTTCCATGGTGTTTGGTTAGCAGGATTCGGTGAGGATGGTGCCGAGCTCATCGTCGGTCAGTTGAATGGGGTTGCCCTTCATGCTGCTGGCATTTTTGGATTTTGCAATGATGGTTGGGAAGTCCGGCTCGGTGATACCCAGTTCGGCTAGTCGCGGGACCTTCAAGCTGGAGCAGAGATCGCTGATCCATTGGAGGCCGTCCGCCAAACCGGCATTGTTGCTTCCGGTTATGATACGGAAGGCCTCCTGATATTTTACCAGTGCCGGGTTTTCGGCGGAGCGATCCTCCAGCGCTTGAATATTGGCTTTAACCACTGCGGGCAGCAGTGCGGCGCAGATCGTGCCGTGCGGAGCGGAAAACATGCCGCCGAGCGGGCCGGAAAATCCGTGGATGGCACCGAGTCCGGCGTTGGCGAGGGCCAGTCCGCCAAACAGGCTGGCGAGCGCCATATCTTCGCGGGCGGCGAGGTCGTCGCCGTTGTGGTAGGCGCGCGGCAGGGCGCGTGCGGCCTTGGCCAGCCCTTCGCGGCAAATGCCGTCGGTGAGGGAGTTGCTTTTGATGGAAACGAAAGCTTCGAGCAACTGGATAAATGCGTCGAGTCCGGTGCTCGCAGTGATTTCGGGCGACATGGAAATCGTCAATTCGGGGTCGACGAGGGCAACGGTTGGCAGCATCAGCGGGTGGCGCAGGCTTACTTTTACTTTGTGCTCGGGCGATAGTAGTACCGAGTTGCGGGTGACTTCCGCGCCGGTGCCTGCGGTGGTGGGGATGGCTATGCAGGGGGCGGGTTTTTCGGTGAGCGGTTCGCCCTTGCCGATCACTTCGAGATAATCCATCAGGTCGCGGGAGTTGGTCAGCAGGGCCGCGATGGCTTTCCCGGCGTCAATGACGCTTCCGCCGCCGAACGCGACGACGCAGTCGCATCCCTGGGAGCGGGCCTGTTCAGCCAGTATGGCAATCCGCTCTGTCGTGGGTTCGCCCTTGATGCTGAATGCGGCGGGATCAAGGCCGCTGTTTTTCAGTGCCTGGAATACGGGCATGATGCGCTCGGCGCTGGAGCCGGTGATGAGAGCGGGGCGGTTTCCGCTTCTTTCCACCATGACCGGTAGTTGCTGCAGTTTTCCCGATCCGAAAATGATGCGCTGGGCGGTGGCAAACTCAAAGTTCATAGGATCTGTCTCCAATGGGTTGAAAAGACAGCTTAACGGGGAAGGGTCCCTTGTCCAGATTGTTTTGACAATAGGGGCCGATTCGCTACATTGCGCTTTTTGTTTAATTTTTCAGGAGATGGTTATGCCAACGTATGATTATGAATGCTCAAGATGCGGGCACCGCTTTGAGGCGTTTCACAGTATTTCCGCAGAGCCGCTCTCCGCGTGTCCAAAATGCCCGGGCAAGGTGACGCGAATGATCGGTGCGGGCGCGGGCTTTCTGTTCAAAGGGTCCGGTTTCTACGAGACGGACTATCGCAGTTCCGATTATAAAAAAGCGGCCGCCGCAGATTCGTCCCGGAGCGCTGCCCCTAAAAAGGATAAAAAGACCGCTTCCAAAAAGGCGTCGGAAAAGGCAAAGTGATCGACCAATTGCTATTTTTGGGTTGGGTTTGATTTGTATAATGTTAAACGAGGAATATTGAACTATGAAGGATAAGAAGGAATTCTACAATCTATTGACTGAGCTTGACGGGCAACCGGTTTCCGAATACCAGCAACTGGTCGGCGACTTCGACTTCACACGTTTTGTAATCAAGTGCACAAAGATTGAGGCCGAAGGCGATGAATTGCCCGCACCGGTTTTCAGTATTCGGATTCCACAGACCATTGCTGAAATTCCAGAATATCTCTTCGATACCCCCGTGCGCCGCACGGCCATGGAAGACCTGCTGCTGCGCCGTCTGTCCGACGGGATTGAGCGGATTGCCAACTATGACCACAATGGAATTGCCCGCCGCCATATTCAGGTTTCTGTGCCGGAACAAAAAATTCTTCCGCGCAACGCCATGTTCCTGACGAAGGAATACATCGAAGTGCGTGTACGCATCACCCTTCCGGTTCAAGGGGTCACGGTTGATGGCGTTCCGACCATTTGCATCGACGGGGAAATGGGCCAGCAAATCTTTTTCGAAGACCTGCAGGAAGTGGTTTGCTCTGGGCTGCTCTATTGCAATATTGATGCCGCCGAAGCTGAATCTTTTGTCGACAATATGGAAGATGCCGACCGCCTGCGCCAGTATCTAGGTGCCAGTGGGCTCGTCAGCTTTGTTTCCGACGGAGCCCTTGTGAGCCGCGTGTCGGGCGAGGATTCCCCGGATTATGAAAGAGTCGCTCCGGTTGAAGTCGAAGAAAGCCTGCTTGAAGAAGTGGAGGTTCCACATACTGGCTCGGTACGGGGTCTCGGTATTTCAAGTGGCCTCACCTTGATCCTTGGCGAGTCCAACAGTGGTCGTGTTGACCTGATGGATGCCATTGCACAGGGCATCTATAACCATATTCCCGGCGATGGCCGTGAACATGTAGTCACAGTGGCCGATGCGGTCAATATCCGCACCGAACTGGGCCGCAGCATTCAGCAAGTGGATATTTCCGCCTTTGCCAGTTCGCTTCCGGATGGCGGAAATCCCACCTCATACTCCTCCAAGTCAGCCGGTACGTTCACCTCGCAGGCCGCATCGACGGTTGAGGCGCTCGAAGCTGGTGCTCGCGTTCTGCTGTACGATGAACATACTTCTTCCTCCACCTTCCTCTCGTCCGACACCCGCGTGAGCGGACTGATTGGAAAGTCTTCGCGGAATACCCTGGCCGCCCGCGCGCGCCAGATGGTGGACGAACTGGGGATTTCAATCGTTGTTGCCGGCAGCAGCCTCGTGGCGGAGTTTATTCCGATTGCCGATAAAATCCTGAAGATTGAAAACTTTGAGATCTCCGATATCACCGAGGAGGCCAAGGCGCTTGAAGTTGTCCCTTCAACGGTGGTGGATGACAATGTAAACCTGTCCTCGCTGCTCAGTCGTTCTCGCTGGGTAATGCCGAGCTCCATTGATCCGAGCGTGGGTCGCGATGACCTTGTGATTTATGCCGAGGATGACGAATTTATCCAGTTTGGCCGTTCACTGATCGATCTCGCCGGAGTACAGCAGGTTGCCGGAGCCGACCAGGCCCGCGCCATTGGGTTTGTTCTTTACTATGCCAAGCTTCGCTACATGGACGAAGGCTATCCGCTGCGGGAAATCCTCGACCTCGTCGACCGCGACCTCTCGAACGAAGGGTTGAATGCGCTGGCCCGCGATTTGCGTGGTGATCTGGCTCGTCCGCGCCGCTACGAAGTGGCCGCTGCGCTCAACCGCCTGCCAGCCTTCCGCGTGTCGCACGTCACGGAATAGTCATGCGGCTGGTTATCCAGCGCGTAAAGCAGGCTTCGGTTACGGTTGAAGGGGAGCGCATTTCCGAAATCGGACCGGGCCTGCTGGTTCTTGCCGGGGTGTCGCACAGCGACACCCTTTTTGATGCCCGCTTCCTCGCCAGGAAAACCGCAAACCTGCGCATTTTTGAAGATGCCGAGGGCAAGATGAACCTTTCCGTTTCCGATATGGGCGGTGCGGTTCTTTCGGTGAGCCAGTTTACCTTGTACGGCGACTGCAAAAAGGGCAACCGCCCGAGCTTTATCGAGGCGGCCCGCCCGGAGCAGGGTGAAGCACTGTTCAATGAATATGTTGGCGCATTGGAGTCCCTTGGTTTTCCTCCGCAAACCGGGTGCTTCGGGGCAGACATGAAGGTGGAACTGCTGAACGATGGCCCCGTAACTCTCATGCTTGAAAGCACGGGCCGCACGAAGGAATAGGTTTGTCCTGTTATCCTGCCCAAAAATCAATATCCTGATTCCGAATCTGTGAAATCTGCTTAATGCGTGGAGACAAAAACATGAAACAGAAAACAACGGTTGGAACGATCAATAATGAAGTGCTGGCTTTTACCGCCGGGCGCGATGTGGAGCTGGATCAGGCATTGATTTCCGTGGATTGCATCGGTACCGCCGCGCATGTCACGATGCTTTCGAAGATGAAAGTCTCGCCCAAGCTGATTACTCAAAGCGAATGCAAACAGGTCATTGAAGGACTGGTGGGAATTATTGGGCTCGCACAGCAAAACAAATTTAAAATCAGGCTGGCTGATCAGGATGTGCATCTGGCGGTCGAGCGCACCTTGACCCAAAAGCTCGGCGACCTGGGCAAGAAAATTCATACCTGTCGTAGCCGCAATGATCAGGTGGCTGTCGATCTGCGCCTCTATGCCAAGGAGCAGATTCTCGACACACTGGAAGAGGCGGCCTCTCTGGTGACCGCTCTCAATGCATTCGGCAAAAAGTATCAGGCTGTCCCGATGGTAGGGCGGACGCATATGCAACCCGGTATGCCGTCGAGCGTCGGTCTCTGGGCAACTGCCCATGCTGAAAGCCTGCTGGATGATTGTGTTGCGCTGGTCAATGCCTATGAACTGAACGACCAATGTCCGCTGGGCTCCGCCGCCAGCTATGGGGTTCCCCTGCCGATTGACCGCCAGTTGACCTCCGATTTGCTCGGATTCAGCCGCCCGACCCACAATGTGCTGTATGCCAATAACGGGCGCGGAAAAATGGAATCGATCGTACTTGGTGCCATGAGCCAGGTCATGCTGACGCTGTCGCGGCTGGCGCAGGACTTCATGCTGTTCACGATGCCGGAGTTTGATTACTTCCAGTTGCCCGCCGAGTTCTGTACCGGCAGCTCGATCATGCCGCAAAAGCAGAATCCGGATGTGTGCGAGTTGGTTCGTGCCAAGGCCTCGCGCGTCAAGGCCGCTGAGCTCGGTGTGTACGATTTGATCAAGGGTTCGCCAACCGGCTACAACCGCGATCTGCAGGATGCCAAGGAACTCTTTATGGAGGGGATCGCCACCACGCGCGCATGCCTGCGGATCATGGCTCCAATGGTCAAGGCTACCAAGGCGAACAAGAAGGCGTTGATCGATGGCTTTACGCCCGATGTTTTCGCCACCGATCGGGCATTGGAGCTGGTTGGTGAGGGCATGCCCTTCCGTGATGCCTATCACTACATAAAGGAAAATCTTCACGAGCTTTCAACGATTGATCCGGTCGAAGCGATTCGGGCCAAAACCCACTTGGGTGCGCCGATGGGATTGGACTGGGATTATTTCAAGGACCGGACGAATGCCGTTAAAGAAACGGTACGTGAGGAACGCAAGGCCTTCAACAAGGCAGTAAGCAAGCTGCTCGGCGTCAGGTATCCGCTACAATAAGACTCATTCCGCGCTCGCTGCTGCGTTTTCGCTCTTAACCTTGAGGGCCAGCATCGTCATATCGTCGTGCTGCCTGCAGTTACCGGTGAAGCTCAGTACTTTGTTGCGTATACTGTTCAGTAGATCCTCGGCAGGCCCGCCGGCCATGCGCTCGGTAGACTGTATGAGATTTTGCGTACCCCATTCGTCTCCACGGGCATTCATGGCTTCCGTGATTCCGTCGGTATAGGCCACGACCAGGTCTCCGGGGTGAAGGGTAATATTTTTTGTTTCGATAGTCTCGCCAAACGTATTCGTGTCGACCAGTCCAATGGCGATTCCGGCTGTTTCGGTTTGGTCGGCCTTGGATGCTCCGCCTCGGACAATAATGGGGGCTTCATGGCCGGCACGAGCAAAGCTCAGCAGGTGAGTTTCGAGATTGAGTACCATGTAGAGCATACTGACGAACATATCCTCGGGCAGGTTGTTGCTCAGGGCCTCGTTCAGTGAGGTCAGCATGCTGGCTGGATCGTAGACATTCTTTGCATTAATGCGCAGTACGCTGCGGCAAACCGCCATCATAAGGGCTCCGCCGATCCCTTTCCCGCTGACATCCGCAATAGCCAGTCCGATGTGTTTTTCGTCGATGGTAATCAAGTCGTAGTAGTCTCCGCCGATATCCATGGCGGGGTGATTGAAGGCCGCCAGTTCAATCGTTGGGAATGAGGGGAGATTTTGCGGGAGCAGCGAGTTTTGGATCTGCTGGGCCATGTGCATATCCCGGTCGAGCTGGCGTTTTTCTTCGAGCGCTTCCTGCAGGCCGGCATAGTGGATCGGGACTGACGACTGGGCTGCGAGCGCCTGCGCCAGATTAAGGTCCGCAAGTGCAAACCGCTCGGCGGTGATCCGGTTTGCAAGTGTCATGACGCCAATCGTATGGTTGCCGAAGCGCATTGGAACGACCAGCAGGGTTTTGATTTTCAGGAAGGGAACCGGTAGCTGCGGGATGCGCGAGTCCATCTCTGCATCTTCCACCAAGGTGGAGTTTCCCAATATGGCGGCCTCGCCAATCAATCCCTCTCCCAGCGGGACCGGGTTTTTTCGAATGATCGATTCCAAATGCTCGGAGGCGTTTTGTTCCAGATCGAGATCTGACAGGTTAATGTGGAAGGGGGGAGGGAAAACTCCGGAGACGGCCCTTGCTTCAAGGTGCTTGTTTTGGTTGTCCACCAGGTGGATGGCTCCAGCATTGGCCTTGCAGGTTCGCACGGCATAATGAAGTACGCGGGAAAGCAAGGTGTCCAGATCCACCGTGTCCGTGTTGGTAAACACCTCCCCGACATTCTGTACGAATCCAAGCGCAGCTTCCTTTTCGAGAAGGAGGATGTCGCGTTGCTTGCGGAGCTTAACGCGGCGGCGGGAACTGATCAAAAGTGTGCTGCAAAGCATTGCCGGGAGCAATAAGCCAAGAAAGAGGACGAACCAAAGAAGGAGGCCATGCATGGGACTATGGATTACTCAGGTTGCGCACGTCGTTCTGGAGAAACTCGAGAACGGATTTAAACTTGTTGAGGTTTTCCGGGTGGATATTGACGAGGGTTTCGTGGGCTTCCAAAGTAGTTTTTGCGGCTTCCAGTTTATCGGAAAAATCGGGTTCTAGCGCTTGGCCCGGCTTATCATCGCTCCCGATTAACGCCTGCTCCTGATGGGTTGCCGACATGGAAAAATCGACCACGCGGTCAACTCCGAGAGTGGTCAGCAGTTTTCTGTTTTTTTCGGAAAGGTTGATGAGTTTAAAGCTGATGTCCGGCTTGCTCTTTATCAGGCAGGAAAGACCGGCTGTGACGCCCATGAATGTGCTGTCCATACCGATGCAGTCCGTCATATCGATCAGGATGTGGTCCGCAGACTTATTGCTGATGATTTGATGAACGAACTGCTTCATCGGCGGGCTAACTTTGAACGAGCCGCGCCCCTCGACTCTAATAACCGCGGTGTGGTCAATGTAAGCCGCCGTTATATTGTCATGGTTGTTTCCTGAATCCATAAAATTTGGAGTCCCTTTTTCCTTAACGTAGAGAATAGTATCATCGCCGATTATGAGTTCAACGTGAATAGTCAGGAAAAAACGGCCCGACATGTCGGCTTCTCGCATTATCCGAGCCAAACGAGAAAAACGGGGTTATTTTTCCGGGAGCATGATGACCACGCACTCACCTTTCACCGTGCGGCCTTCGTAGGCGGACCGGACCGTAGAGGGCGATCCCGTTGTGAGTTCTTCAAATTTCTTTGTGATTTCACGGCCTACAAAAACGATGCGGTCCGCTCCAAGATATTCCTCGATCTCGTTCATCAGCTTGATGAGCCGGTATGGAGATTCATAAAGAACCACCGGAAGGTCCGCATCCGCCCATTTAAGCAGGTCGCGTTTGCGACCCCCGCTTTTATGAGGGAGGAATCCGGCAAAAATGAATCCTTTCTCCCCGAAGCCGCTCAGTGCAACCGCGGTGGTGACGGCAGTGGGTCCGGGTACGGCGGTCGTGGGTACGCCCGCTTCACGGCATAACGCCACTACGCGCGATCCGGGATCGGAAATGCCTGGCATGCCCGAATCGGTCACCATTGCAACGGCCTCGCCGTTATGGATACGCTCTATGATTTGCTCGGTGCGTTGCACCTCGTTGAATTTGTGGCAGCTCATCAGGCGGGTGCCGATTTCATAGCGGTCGGTGAGCCGCCGGGTGTGGCGGGTATCTTCCGCTACAATCAGGTCGGCTTCCCGGAGGGTTTCCAGGGCCCGGAACGAGAGATCGCCCAGATTCCCGATGGGGGTTCCAACAATATAAAGTCCTGCATCCATGGCGAACACAGTAGGGGATAATGGAGGTTCCGCCAATAGGAATTGAAACGAACGATCTTGAACCGCAACTGATGTGTGAACAGAATGGCACGATGCTAGACGACCAACAAAGAAAACGCGCCTTCATCGCCATCATCATTACCCAGTGCCTGGGGATGATTCCGCTGGCGCTATTCCAGAATGGATTCTATCTGAACTATTTTTCAAAACTCGGAATATCGAGCGCTGCGATTGCCTTGCTGTTTGCACTGCCGCCCTTGATCGGCGCGTTTCTTTTGCTCCCGTTTGCCTTCTATTCCGACCGGATGGGCAAGAAACGTTTGGCCCTCTCCGGGCAAGGGCTGCTCATTGCCAGTCTTCTCATGATGATGGCGGCCGGATGGGCGGATACTCGACTGGCCACGCAATTGATCGTTGTTTCTTTGCTGGTGTTTTGTGTCGGGGGAAGTCTTCAGGGAGCGAGTTGGTTTGCTTTGCTGAACCCAATTATCCCGAAAGAAATCCGCGGCCGCTTTTTTGGGCGGCTTCGCGTTACGTTCATGACGGTATGCATTCTTTTCACCCTGGTGGTCACCCGTGTGCTAAAGACCAATCCGGCGATCACGTCTTTCCAGATTCTGCTGGGTCTGGTTTTCGTGGCGGCCCTTTTCCGCTGTTTCACTTATGCGCGCATCCCGGAGCTGGAAAATCCACGGGGCGAAGCCGATCACCGGCAGAGCTTCGGGAAGGCGATATCGACCGTGTTGGCTGTGCGTGGCTTCATCCCGTTCAATGGCTATGTCTTCCTCATCACTCTTTTTACCGCGGGGGTTCCAATTATCTTTGGCCTCATGCAGAAAGACGTTTTTAAATTTTCGCCCGCGCAGATCACGCTGATGGGAACACTTTTTTTGGCCGGTAGTGTGGCTGGAAACGGGCTGGGTGGCCGGGCGGTCGACCGCTATGGAACCCGTCGGGTATTTCTATTGACGCACATGGGCTACACGGTTGTCATCGCGGGCATGCTGGCGCGCCACTGGGTGCCTTGGTCGCTGCCATTGCATGCCGGGGGCTGCTCGTTCTTTTTCAGCATGACTGGCGCCACCGCCGGTGTTGCGGTCACTGCTGAAATGCTCGGGTTGATTCCCGCCGCCAACAAGTCGCTATCCACGGCCGTCAACATGTCGTTGTTTAATCTTGCGGTGGGCTTATCTGGTCTATTTGTTTCGCATTCCATCGGCTGGAACATCCTTTCTCCAGAATGGAAGCTGCTAGGGAAGTCCTATTCCAACTACGACTCATTGCTGTTTGCCTTGGGAACGATGATCCTGCTCTTGCTCGTGGCCATCGGGCTGATTCCAAAGATTGTGAAAAAGGACTAAAGCTCTTCCGAATAGCCGTTATTCGCGGCTTTAGGCTGTCGGTCGGGCCGGACTTAATCGCCGAAGGAGTGGTGCCAAATGGGGGCGTCATTCAGTTTCAAATAGAGGTGCTCGGAATTTGGGCTCCACTCGATGTTCATTTGAGAGGAATCATGCGGAGTGTTGGTATAGCTCGGGAGATAGAGCAGGTTGAGCCAAACCAATTTATCGGCTTCGCGATAATCAACTTTATAGGAAGGTTCCGACACATAGTGAAACACACGCAGGCGCGCGCTCATGGTACCATCCGGTGAGTTTATCCGGGCCAGCTCCTGGCTGGGAGGGGTCAAAATTCTGAAAGCCACAAAAACAACAAACAGGGTAAAGGCACCATATCCTATTCGTTGCAGATCGAGCGTCTTGGTTTTTTTATAAATCCGTTTCATGGAAGGAGTCTAATGGGGTCGCCTTGGAAATGGAATGTTGGAAAGCAACGGATTTATCTTGTCCCATCCAGATCCTATTCCTCGACAGGAACGTCCACGTGTTCCGCAGGGGCCTTTTTGAGGAAACGGCTAATGTTCCAGTTGCGGTCAACATCGCGCCACGAGAGAAACAGCATGGCCGAGATCAGCAGGATGGCGAAAACATTAACGAGGGTACCCACCACTTTGGGGTGCACCTTCCGGCGGGTAATGCCTTCCCACAGCGCAAAGCAGATGTGTCCGCCGTCGAGCACCGGCAGCGGCAACAGGTTGAGCACGGCCAGGTTAATGTTGATGAAGCGGATCAGTCCGAGCGCATTGAAAATGCCGCGTTCGAGCGCAAACCAAATCATGGTGAAGATGGCCACGGGACCGCCAAGGCCACTGGCTGCCTGCTTGGCTTCGCCTTTGGTTGTCAGTGCTTTAAGGAGGCGGAAAATGGAAGATGCATCGCTTTTAACCTGTTCAATCGGGCTGCCGGAAAGTACCCAGGGCATGGCTCCGGAGCCACCGAGGCTGACGCCGATCAGCGTGCGTTCCATCCCTTCGTCATATTTTGGGGTTACCGTCAATTCGACCTGCTCTTCTCCGCGCAGTACGGTCATGGCAACGGCCTGATCCGGATATTCCTGTACCAGCTCGGTGAAATGGTTCCAGTCGATGACCGGTGTTCCGCCGAATACCTTGACGATGTCGTCGGGTTGTATGCCGGCTTTTTCTGCCGGGGAGCCGGGGGCTACGCGACCCAGAATACAGGGGATGGCTTCGGAAACCCCATCGAACATCGGGCCACCCTCCTCGGGATTGTTGGCCTGCAGTTTAATTTTGTGCGTCTCACCGCCGGAAAGGACGGTGAGGTTGACCACGAAATCGTTTCCGCTCAGGAGCGCTTCCACCTGCGCGTCATACCAGGTTTTCACGGGCTTGCCATTCACGGCAACAATCTGGTCAGCCGGGCGAATGCCTTTTGCATAGGCCGCGCTGTCTTCTTCTACCGTGCCCACAAGCGCTACGGTTTCGGGCGCATCTGCCAGTGAAACGATGGCTGCGAGGAGAAGGGCAAAGACAATGTTGCAGAAGGGGCCGGCCACGGCCACGGCAATTTTTTTCCATGGCGAAACATCCGGCAGTGTCTTGCGATCGTTTTCGTTGTCGCCCTGCATTTTTTCCATGCCTTCGGGGTCGAGCTGGGGAAGGGAAACATAACCTCCAATCGGGAAGGCTCCGATTTTATAGACGATGCCATCCACCTCCTTTTTCCAGAGGGCGGGGCCCATGCCGATGGAAAAACTTTCGATCACGAGGCCGCATTTTTTGGCGACGATGAAATGCCCCCACTCGTGCACGAAAATGGTGATCCCGAAGAGGAAAAGCATCATGAAAACAATATAGAGAATTTCGAGCATGGCGGGGTCCTTTGGTGATTATTTGAGGAAAAGTTCGATGTAGATATAAAGCATTGGTGCGGCGAAGAGAATGCTGTCGATCATGTCGAGAATACCTCCGAGTCCGTAGACCATGGTGTTGGAGTCCTTGACGTCGACTGCGCGTTTGAACATGGATTCAACCAGATCGCCGAGGGTTCCGACGATGGGAAAGAGGAAGCCGAGTACGATCGCGTGCATCAGCGAAAACGGAATGACGCTGTTGATCCGATCCTTTGAAATGATCAGCCAGATCATGTTTACAACCACACAAAAAAAGATCCCGCCGAACAGGCCTTCCCAACTTTTTTTCGGCGAAATGGTCGGGGCCAATTTATGTTTGCCGAAACGTGTGCCAAAGAAATATCCACCGGAGTCGGCCATCTTCATGCAGAGGATCACGTAGAACGCAGCCCAGCCGGGACTGGACAGGTCGCCAATCAGGAACAGGCGGACCACAAAGCTCCACAGCAACGGAACATAGACGATGCCCAGCAGGGTTCCCATGCAGCTATCCAGCCCTTTGCGCAGGTTTTGATAGGCAAGAATACGGAAAAAGTTGGACGTGATAACCATGAGCAGGATGCACCACAGGGCGTTGTCGGAGACGCTGAACCCCCGGTAGGTGATATGCTTGCCGAGCATATTGAACCAGGTGGCCGCAATGAAGACCAGACCGCTCGCCGTACCCCACTTTTTCGAGGCATTTATGCCGCCCGCATTCAGCAGTCCGTAGAATTCCCAGGTCCCAAACCCGGTGAAAAGCAGCAGGCCCAGCAGGCCCAGCGGCCAGCGACAGGGGACCAGGCAAAAGAGCGGAATGAGAACCGCGGCAATACTCAGGGCTATGATGATCCGTTTCTTATCCATAAAAATCTCTACGGTCGCTTCTTCACACCACCATAGCGGCGATCTCGTCCGTTAAAAGCTTCCAGTGCATCGAAAAACTGTTCCTCGCGGAAGTCTGGCCAGTAGGTGTCGGTAATGTAGAACTCGGAATAGGAGAGCTGCCACAGGAGAAAGTTGCTCAGCCGAAGTTCGCCGCTGGTGCGGATCATCAGTTCCGGGTCGGGGACCTCCGGCAGGTAAAGGTGGTCGGCAACCGTCTGTTCGTCGATCTGCTTCGGATTGAGCTCGCCGGCCCGTACCTTTTCCGCAATTTTTTTTGCGGCATCGGCGATTTCCGTCCGGGATCCATAGCTCAGCGCAATGATAAAGGTATGCTCGGTATAGTCCTTTGTGGCGTCGATTGTTTTCTGCAGGCGCATGCGCACCGGCAGTGGAAGCCGTTCAAACTGACCCATCACGCGCAACCGGATCTGGTTGTCGTGCAGCTCCTGTTCGTAGGCGTTGAGCGATCCGACGAGAAGTTTCATGAGCCCGTCGATCTCCTGCGGTGGCCGCTTCCAGTTTTCGGTGCTGAAGGCATAGACCGTGATGAATTCGACGCCGGCTTGAGCGGCGGCGCGCAATACCGCGCGGACCGATTGCGCGCCTTCCTTATGGCCTTCAATTCGAGAAAGGCCTCGCTCCTGAGCCCAGCGCCCGTTGCCATCCATGATGAGGGCAACGTGCTTCGGGATTTTTTCCAGGCTCTGGAGATCTGCGCTCATAGGTGTTTTAGCGCTCCAGCAGCAGGGTACTGGACCGCTTGGGACCAACGGAAAGAATCGAAACCTTTACGCCGGTGAGCTTTTCCAGGTATTCGATATAGTCCTTGGCTTCCTGCGGAAGTTCGTCCCAGCTGGTGCATTCGGTGGTCGGGGTGTTCCATCCCTTGAGTTCTTCATAAATCGGGGTGCAACGCTCGAGTTTGCTGATGGAAGCCGGAACATTGTCGATGCGTTCTCCATCGCACTCATAGCCAACGCAGACCTTAATGGTTTCGACCGCGTCGAGAACGTCGAGCTTCATCAGAGCCCATTCATTGATGCCGCCAACCATGGCGGAATATCTGGCGATGACTCCGTCGAACCAGCCGCAGCGGCGCGGTCGACCGGTGGTGGCCCCGAATTCGTGACCGACCTTGGCAATATGCGCGCCCATTTCGTCGTGCAGCTCGGTCGGGAAGGGGCCTTCGCCAACGCGGGTGGTGTAGGCTTTTACGATGCCGACCACGCGGTCGATCGCATTGGGCGGAACTCCCGAGCCGGCCGGGGCGCCGCCGGCGCCTGTGCTGGACGAAGTTACAAAGGGATAGGTTCCAAAGTCGACGTCGAGCATGACGCCCTGTGCGCCCTCGAAGAGGATTTCGTCGTTGTTCTTAACGGCTTCGTGAAGCATTGGAATGGTGTCGCAGATGAATGGTTTCAGATATTCAGCGGCAGAGGAGATGTCGGCCACCACTTCATCGATATCGAGGAGTTCTCCGCCCATGGCTTGGATTGCATTATTTTTGTTCGCCGTCAGCGCGCGAACACGGTCGAGGAAGTCGGCCTCCAGAATGTCGCCCATGCGGAGACCGGTACGGTCGGCTTTGTCCATGTAGCACGGGCCGATGCCGCGTTTGGTCGTGCCGATTTTTTTTCCGTCTTCGAGGTTGCCTTCCTTCGCGCCGTCGAGTGCCTTGTGGTAGGGCAGGACAACGTGGGCGCGGTCGGAAATGAACAGACGGCCATCAAGCTTGATTCCGCGTTCAACGAGTTCGGTCAGTTCGCTCTGCAGTCCAATGATATCGACCACGAGGCCGTTGCCGATCACACATTTGCAATCTTCACGAAGGATTCCCGAGGGGGTGAGGTGGAGGACATATTTCTGGTCGCCGATCTCCACGGTGTGGCCGGCGTTATTGCCGCCCTGATAGCGCACCACCCAGTCCGCATTCGCGGTCAGGACATCGATGATTTTGCCTTTGCCTTCGTCGCCCCACTGCGACCCGATCAATACTGTGTTGGACATGTTCGTAAACTCTCCGGTTACCGGTTATCAACGTCGGTTATCGGAAGATCCGCATCTGTCCGCCTTTTTTCTGACAACCACAAAAAAGCCCACGTAGTTGGATCGGGGGCTTATGAAACGGGGAAATTAGGGAAACCCGTATGCCGCGTCAAGTTTTCGCGCTGCCTAAGTCTCTTTCTTTTGGGGAGGGATTCGGGCGGTCCGAACTCAGTGGCTGAAGAGCGGGGCAAGCTTGTAGATATGGTTCAGGATCAGGGTGCTGATGCCTTGAAGTGCACCGAAGTGCGGCAGTACGCTGAAACTGACGTTTGGATACTGGTTCTTTTGCTCTTCAATGATGCTCGGAATATCGTTCTTCACGTGGGAACCACTGGCAAGGAAGTAGGGGAAAAGCATAATCTCGGTGATGCCCTCGTCGACCAAATCGGCAATGGCTGAATCCAGTTGGGGGCTGGAGATTTCCAGAAAAGCACTCGTTACCTTGTCAAACGAAGGCCCCGCGTTTTCCCCGATTCGGTCGGCCAGTCGGCGAACCTCGTCGTTCGATTCCTTGCGGCGGCCTCCGTGGGCTACTATAAGCACGGCTTTTCATCGACTCTCCCATTCCCTTTTAGATTATCCGTTAAATCCTCTGATCTCTCTTCTCG
>CAZWZW010000051.1:0-16608 GCA_964639125.1 uncultured Verrucomicrobiota bacterium | reverse complement strand
GACGACCAACGGATTACAAATCCGTTGCTCTGCCACTGAGCTACGCCGGCTTAAAAGGAACGGCGAATTATGCGAATATCGCGATTGAAGTCAATACGCCGGATTCAATATTTTCTTTTTTCATCATTGTCTGCTTAACTTCCGCCCGTGAGAGGCGATTCAACCCCCCGGGGAGACGGAAGCATGGAGAGCGAAGGGAAGGCATGGCGATGCACGGTTTGCGGCTATCTCCACTATGGAGATGCCCCGCCTATGGAGTGCCCGGTGTGCAGCGCTTCGGCGGATGCGTTTGAGCTGATCAATGCAACGGCCCAGACCACCGCAAACGACTCCCGGGCCCAGACCCTCATTATTGTTGGTGCGGGCATTGCGGGATTGTCGGCGGCGGAGGCCGCGCGGGATACTGCGCCGGATGCAAAAATTATTTTGTTCTCTGCCGAAGCGGAACGCCCCTATTATCGCTTAAACCTGACGCGCTTCCTTGCCGGTGAAATTGCCGATGACGCGCTGCCGATCCATCCGCTCGACTGGTACGAGTCGAACCGGATCGAGCTTAAGCTGTTGACCGCCGTGGACAAGATCCTGCCCAACGAGAAGGTTGTTGAGCTGGGTCATGGATTGAAGGTTGAATATGATAAACTAATCGTGACAACGGGAGCCGCCCCGCTCATTCCCCCAATCGCTGGCAATCAGCTTCCGCACGTTTTCACGCTGCGCACGGCCGAAGACGCGAAAATCATTTTGGCAAAGGTGCGTCCGGGGATGAAGGTGGTTGGCATCGGGGGCGGGATTCTGGGGCTGGAAAATGCCGGAGCGTTGGCTCGACGGGGTGCAACGGTGACGGTCGTGGAGGCCTTTCGCCACCTGATGCCGCAGCAACTGAATCCCGCGGGAAGCGAAGTGCTGGCGAATCATCTAAACACACTGGGCATCCGAGTCCTCGAAGGAGCGGAGGTGGCCCAGATTGATGAGGGAGCAGTTTGGCTTAAGGACGGACAGCAGGTGCCGGCGGAAATGGTGGTGATCACCGCAGGCGTTCGTTCCAACACCGGACTGCTCAAGTCGGCAGGGCTGCCTGTCAACAAAGGCGTTCTAGTGGACAATTTTATGCGTACATCAAACCCGGATATTCTCGCTGCGGGCGATGTTTGCGAACACGATGGCGTGATGTATGGATCGTGGGCGGCCGCGCAGTATCAAGGCAGGATTTCCGGAATGAATGCAGCGGGAACAGCGGCGGAATTTGGTGGAATTCCACGTTCGCATACGCTGAAGGTACTGGGCAAGGGGCTATTCAGCATTGGTCAAATCCAGGAACCGGACGGAAGCTATCGAAGGGTTGAGGACTATCCGGGCGGCAATTATCGCATGTTCATGATCCACGATGGGATTCTCGTTGGGACTCTGCTGATTGGCGACCTGTCCCTGGCCACTCCCGTCCGCAAAGCCATTGAGGCGCGGACCCGACTCGGGAGCCTCGGGACGGCGCAGCAGATCGCGGAAGCCATCAAGTTGGATTAAGTACCGCAGCCAGCCGGGCCTTGGCCTCCTCCATGCGCTGGAGAAGCATCTCGTGCACTGCGGTGCTGACCGCTTCGAATTCGTCGCGGCTATCAATCAGCCGGTCCAGCTCGGCCTGCATATGGTCGAAGTCGCATTCGTCCACCGTTCCGGCGGAAGTATGACCGAACGGGGCGAGAAAATTATCGACTTTCGATCCGCGGCTGATGCCGATGATGGGGACATGCTGGACCGACGCCAGAATCAGCAGGTGCAGTCGGCTGCTTATCACGAGGTCGAGTTTCCCGGCAATGGCCAGGATTTCACGCGGCTCGCGGCGGCCGGCGATCACGACGGAATGGTCGCGGTTTTTCATAAGAGCCCGCAAATCGTCCATCAGCACCGCATCGGTTTTGTGGTTCATGGGCAGGAAAATGATCCGGTAGTTCTGACTGGCCAGCTGGTCCAGGAACTCAATGAGCTCCTTTGTATGGACCAGCTGACGCTGGGCAGAAATGCAGAGGCCGATTTTACGCGCATCCGACTTCATGATGGCCCGGGCTTCACAGGAGAGTGCGATCTCCTCCCACGGCGCGGGTTGCAACAGTTCCGCCGAGTCGGCCCCGACCATGGTTCCGCGAACAACGCCGCATGCATGAACCGCCGCCAGCGTTTCGGGATCGCGGAGAACAACGAGATCGGCCCGATTCAGTTGCTCTGCAATTTTATTGCGGGCCCGTCGTTCGGCCCGTTGTTCCACCTGCCGAACCCAATCGATCTGTTTGAGCGTCAGCCACGACAGGGCCGTCAACAAGGAGCGGCGGCCTCCCGGCTGGAGGCGGTAGATGTATGGATTCAGCTTGGTGTTCATCCCCACGCACCACACCACGGTTGCGGTCCCCTGACGGTGCGCAATCTCAAGCATGGACAGCGGAATTTCGGGGTAGTCGGAGAGTCCGGTGGCCCCGGCCCAGATAAATACATCGGCAGAGGCAAGATGTTCTTCCATCAGCGTCTGGCTATAGGGCGGCTCAAATCCGAAAAGCTGTACGGTGTGTACTCCGAGCCGGTCCGCCGTACCGGCAGGATCATCCGTGCTCACCGTAATTTCCGCGGACGGACAAACTTCCCGGATTATGTCGACCACGCAAGTAAGGATGGCCTCGTCGCCAACATTATTGCGGCCAAATGGAACCCCGCCCACCAGGACCTTAACTACCGAGTTCAATTCTGCTCTCCTGCCAACGGCCTTCAAAATTTGCCCATGCCCATTTATGACAGGACACTAGAAGCTTTTAATCGACTCCTTATACACCTATTGTTTCCCCCATGGAAACCATTCAACCGACCAAGAAACTGACGCTCGCCAGCGCATCGCCCCGGCGACGCGAGCTTCTGACCCTGCTGGGGCGGCAATTTGACGTGGTCGTTCCTCAGATTGACGAGACTCCAAAGGCAAGAGAGGCCTCTCGCGCATTTGCGGAGCGTCTCGCCAGAGAAAAGGCTTCTGCCATTAAAGCCGAGGGAACCGTGATTGCGGCCGATACGATCGTGGTGCTTGGCCGACATCTTCTCGGGAAGCCGACCGACGCCTATCATGCGCGCAAAATGCTCCAGAAACTTTCGGGACGGAAGCACAAGGTGATTACGGGCGTCTGCGTACGAAGCGCAGAGCAGACGCAGGTTTTTTCCGTTGTGACAAAGGTGTTTTTCCGGGGACTGACGCGACAGGAAATCGAGGCCTACATTGCGACGGGCGAGCCCATAGACAAAGCAGGCGCGTATGCCATACAAGGCAATGCGGCACATATGGTTCGGAAAATCAAGGGCTCGTACACCAACGTGGTCGGACTGCCTCTTTGCGAGCTGCAAAAGACCCTGATTTCCTTTGATTAAGCCTATTTGTTCGAGTATGGTCTGCGAAAATATCGTGTAAGAAATTATCATGACTCGGGCACATTGCATAAACTTTATCTTCTATCGTCGTTTAAGGGTCTTTTTTGCCGGAATCGTCCTGCTGACTTCCATGACGGCGGCGGCCGCTTCTCCGGGGCAGGAAATTTCCGTGTCCCGCCTTTCACTCTACAGTATGGCCATGATATGCGGACTGCTGCTGTGTCTGCTGGTTGTTTCGCGGAAATTAGCCCGCAGAACCGCGGCGCTCCATAAAAGCGAAAACCATATTCGGTTGATGGGCGAACAGTTGCCCGATGCAACCCTCTTCCAGCTGACATGCTCCGGCGACCATGTCTTTCGTTTCGATTATATCAGCGAGGCCATCGGGCGGGCGTTGGATATTGACCGCGCGCAAATTATGACCGATGCAACCGCCCCGCTGGAGCATGTCTACGAGGCCGACATCGATATTCTCAAAGAAGCCTATCAGGCGGGCCGGGAGACTCTTGCGGTAGCCGATCTTAAAATTCGTATCCTGACCCGGTCGGGCATTCTCCGGTGGTTGCACATTAAAGCCGTTCCGCACCGCGAGAACGGTTCCCTGATCTGGGATGGCGTGGTTTTCGATATTTCCGAGAGCAAAAATATTGAAACCGAGCTCGCCGAAGAAAAGGATAATCTGGAGCATCTCTTCGAGGCGGTAGGCGACTTGCTGGTTGTTTGCGACATGGACGGGAAGCTGCTGCATACCAACCCGATCGTTGAACAGCGGCTGGGCTACACTGCGGCGGAACTTCTGGAAATGAGTCTGTTTGAACTTTATCCCGAAGATTGCCGCAAAACCCTGTTTGAGGGGGTTGCCACATTGCAGTGCAGTCAAAACGTCTCATGCAACCAGCCGCTCAAAATGAAAACCGGCGAACGCATTCCGGTCGACATGAACCTTGTTCAAGGCTTGTGGAAGCACGAACCGGTCATCGTTGGCATTGCGCGCGACATTGCCACCCGTCAGGAAACCGAGCATGCCCTGCAAAATTCGCAGCAAATGTTTCAGCATATCATGAACACCATTCCCATGGCGGTTTTCTGGACGGATCAGAACTCCGTCTACCGGGGATGCAACAAGACCTTCCTCACGGAGTGCCGGCTTTCGAGCGAGGAGGATGTCATTGGAAAAACTCCTGATGACTTGTTCGAAACGGAAGCGGCAGCGCAGCTCATTGCAGGCGACCAACAGGTGATCCATACCAATCGATCCGTTCTCAACCACATACACTCACAAACCCAGCCCGATGGAGGGATTGGATGGCGCGAGATCAGTAAGATTCCGATGCACGATGATGCCGGCACCCCCGTTGGCGTCCTCGGGGTCTGGCATGATGTTACCGAGAAGACCCGCGCACAAGAACGCCTCAAGCACACGCTGGAAGATATGGACCGCTTCAATCAGTTGATGCGCGGACGTGAGCGCCGGACGCTCCAGATGAAGGACGAGGTCAACCGTCTGCTCAAGGAACTTGGGCGGCCCGAAAAATATAAAACGACCATGGAGAACCTCGGATGACGGACAGGACAACCGAGAAGGCCCCGGGCATAAACTATCTGGCGCTGTGTGCAGCTGTTGCGCTCTATGCATTGGGCGTCATCGCCTATACCGCCTGGCATTATGTCGGGATACGGAAGACCCTGCAAGAGCTCGTCGAGCCCGCTCACTTCGATGTCATGATACCCCGCTTGAATTCCCAGGTTGTTGTGCATGGAATCCTGACGCTGGGTCTGGCCCTTCCCGTCATTTTCCTGTTCAACCGCATCCGAATAAAGGCCTCGCGCAAACAGGCTGAATTAAACCGGAAAATGCAACGGGATATGGAGAAGCTGGCCAAACAGGATGCCGAACTCAAGGACGCCATGGACGACCTCAAGCGCTTCAATGCCTTGGCGGCCGGTCGGGAAACGCGCATTATTGAGCTGAAAACCGAAGTCAACGCATTACTCGCCCAGCAAGACAAAGCCAAGCGCTACAATGTGGAGTACGTTGAATAGCCGCATGGAAAACCGCCTAAATCTCCAAACCCGACTTGCTATTGGCTTTGCCTCCGGCGCGGTCCTCAACGTGTTGCTGCTGGCCGCCGCCCTCTATGGTCTGTCGCTCGTGAAGGAACCGTTTTTCTTTTTCTACTTTTCCTCAACATTCCTGTTGCTGACCGCCTGCCTGGGCTATCTGCTCGGGCGCTATGTGGGCCGGCGGTTCGAACGGGAAGATGCCGAGATCAACCTGGAAATGCGCGATCAGTTAGAGACGATCAAGGAACTGGTCAAGGCGAATGAATTTCTTGAAACCGAAGCGTTTGACCTCAAAAACCACCGCAAAGCCCTTCTTAGCATCATGGAAGATGCGGAGCGCTATAATGCGGAACTCAGCCGCGAAATTGCGGAGCACAAACTTGCCCGGGCCGAGGTTGCGATGGCCAAGGATAATATGGAACTGATCCTCCATGGCGGGGATCTCGGCTATTGGGACTGGAACTTCCGCGACCAGTCCCAGCGCTTTAATGCCCGCTTTGCTGCCATGCTCAGCAGCGCATCGGAACAACTGACGGCCAACCCCGGCTGGCGGGAGCACATGGTTCATGCCGACGATCTCGACGGAGTCACCACCGCGATCTCGGATCATCTGGAAGGAAGAACCGAGGCCTATACCATTGAATACCGCATTCAACTCTCGGGAGAAGACTATATCTGGGTCATCGATCGCGGCAAAGTGATTGAGCGGGATCAGGATCGCAAACCGCTGCGCATGGTCGGAACCCTGCTCGATATTACCGACCGGAAAGAATATGAGCTGGAAATGAAGGCGGCCAACCGCCTGCTGGACAAGCGGAGCCGCGCACTCGAAGAAAACCAGCATATCATCATGGGCATGATGGAAGATGCCAATCATGCGCGCGACAGCCTCGAGCAAGCCAACCGCCAACTGCTGATCGCCCGCAAAAAAGCCGAGGAAGCTACTCGGGCAAAATCCGAATTTCTCGCCAGCATGAGTCACGAAATCCGAACCCCTATGAACGGGATTATCGGCACGACCAGTCTATTCGCCGACACCAGCCTGACCCTGGAACAGCAAGAGTATCTTCGCATTATCCAAACCTCGAGCGATGCCCTATTGACCCTGCTCAACGACATTCTGGATTTCTCGAAGATCGAAGCGGGAAAATTGACGCTGGCTCCCCACCCCTTCGACCTGCGCGAAACCTGTGAACATATTTCGGAACTGCTGACCCCCACCGCACTCAAAAAAGGAATTGATTTGATCCTGCGCTACTCGCCCGACACCCCTCCATGGGTGCTCGGCGATGCCGGCCGGATCCGGCAGATCATTATGAATCTGGCGAGCAATGCCCTCAAGTTCACCCGGGAAGGCTATGTCTATATCAATGTTTACGCTGCGGCGGGAACGGAGCAGGAAACCACCATTCATTTCAGCATTGAGGATACCGGCATCGGCATTGCCAAAGCGGAAACCCCCAAGCTCTTTCATAAATTTTCCCAGGCCGATTCATCTTCAACCCGCGAATTTGGAGGCTCGGGGCTCGGGCTGGCTATTTGCAAGCAGCTGGTCTCGCTTATGAATGGAAAAATCGGAGTGACCAGCGAGCCGGGCAAAGGGTCGTCATTCTGGTTTCGCATTACACTACCGATTGCAACGCCACCACACCCTGCACCGATCGACCAGTCGATCTTTAAAAAAGAGCCCGTTGTGGTTGTGGCCGAACAACGGATCATGAGCCGGGCAATTTGCGAGTGGCTCAGCCACTGGGGGCTGGAAGCCCATATCTGCCTCTCCGTGGGCGAAGCGGCACAGACCGTGAGGGAAAACGATTGTCGAATCGCACTCATCGAAGAACAGCTGGCCTACTCCACTCAGCATCCTTTTTTCTCCGACCCCGAATTCCGGCATGTTGCCCTCCTTATTATCTGCTCCATCACCAATCGCGACTTCCGCTCGCTGGACAGAGCCGGACTTGCCACCAATCTGGTGAAGCCGATTCGCCTTAACAACCTGCTGGCAAAAACAGCCAGCACGCTCGACTACACCCTAGACATCCAGCCCCAGCCCCGCATGGCACCCACGGTCGAAGTCCCCGGCATTCCCCGGAAGGCCACCTTTCGCATTCTAGTCACCGAAGATAATCCGGTCAACCAGACCGTGGCCAAGCGAATCCTGATCAAAAACGGGATCGAGGTCGATGTTGCAGGAAACGGTGAGGTGGCCTTGCAAAAGATTACAGAAGGGAATGCCTACGACCTCATCCTCATGGATTGCCAGATGCCACGGATGGATGGCTACGAAGCCACTCGGCAAATCCGTAACTGGGAACGAGAGGGCACCGAGGGCGACCACATTCCCATTATTGCGCTTACCGCAAATGCCATGCAAGGCGACCGAGACAAATGTCTGGAAGCCGGAATGGACGACTATATCCCCAAGCCCGTAAAGAAAGAGGCATTGCTGCAAATGGTCCAGCGCTTTCTTGGCTGACTGTTCCGATAATCTCCTTGAAAGCCATTTCCTGGAGACCTACGCTTCCAAAAAACAAGGAGAAACGGCCATGTTCATCGTACATGTTTTCATTCAGGTAAAACCGGAATGCCTGGAAGACTTCGAGGCAGCAACCCTTGCAAATGTGAGAAACAGCCTGATGGAGCCGGGAATCGCCCGATTCGATTTTATTTCACAGACCGACGATCCTTGCCAATTCGTACTGGTGGAGGTCTATCGCAGCCCGAATGATGCAGTAAAACATAAAGAAACAGCACATTATGCAGTGTGGCGCGACACCGTCGAACTCATGATGGCGGAACCGCGCACCAGCATAAAATATACGAATATCGCCCCGGGTGAAGATGAGTGGTAGAACCCATGTTCGAATAACAAGCTTCAATTGCGGTGCGAAACCAAAACGGCACCAATAATGCTATACTTAATTTTAGTTATGCTAAAAAATAAGTATAAAGTTTGCTTTCTCCCGGTATTTGCCTTCTTTTCCAAGAGCGCCTACCGGGAAGTCGGTCGCGAGTGGAAAGGGAATAATTTTGCCTATATTTTCCTTTTGTTGGCGGTTTGCTGTCTTGTACCCACCCTCGAGTTGCGCAACCGGGCACTCGACACCCTCGGGGCCAATCAGCGCTATATCATCAATCAGCTGCCGGATATCCACATCAGGAACGGCCATGTTCTACTGAATCAAACCCAGCCCCTGTTCATCCGCAAGGACAACGGAACTCCTGTCGCCGTGATCGATACCACCGGCAGCATGAACTTTATCTACAATGAAAACGTGAATGTTCTGCTGACCGAAAACAAACTAATCATCCGCCGCGGGAAAAATACGTTCAACTCGCTGGACTTGTCGCAGGTGACCTCGTTTGATCTGACGAAAGATCTCTTGTACGAATGGCTGAAAAAGGCGGGGTCCATTCTAACCCCCATAACCTATGCCTCAGTGCTGGTTTTTGCGTATGTGCTTACCACACTGGTCATGGTATTGACGGCTTTTATTGGATTATTCATTTCATCGGCCATGCACACCTCGCTCGGCTTTCACGCCCTGTTGAGAATAGGAGCCACCGCCGCCATGCCTTCGATTATCTTGCTTACGGTCTCTTCGGCGCTCGGGATCATGATTCCAAGGCTGGCCTATATCGCCTGCATCCTCACCTATCTGCTCATGGGCATCCGGGCATGTCGCCATCCTGCCGGCAAAGAAGCCCTTCCCCGGCTCCAGTTGGACAGCCTGCTCCACGATGACAAAATCAACAGTTCCGCGGCCTGATAGAGTTTGTGTAAGGAATTCTGCCCGGAGCGTCAGAGCCCACAGGTCGATGGCAATCCCCTCCGGCTGACTGCCGGCGAAGGCGAGCCACTTCCGGCACGCCTTTCTGTGGGTTCCGCGTATTTCGCGGTTACCCTTCCAGATATGAACAGCAATAGTCTGCGAATTCCTTGACCACCAGATCAAATCTGGAGTTGGCCGGCACGTCGAACGACTCGCCTGCCTTGACGGTTTTCCAATGGGTGGAACCCGGCAGTAGCACGGCCATTTCGCCGCCCAGCATTTCCATCACTTCCGCCGCGCCGGTATCGAACGAGAACTCGCCCGCCTGCATAAAGCCCAGTGTCTTCTTCTTTCCATCTTCGAATACCACCGTCCGGCTCGTCACCTTACCGTCAAAATAAACATTTGCCTCGCGAACCACCGTCACAGTATTAAATTCAGACATCTCATTCCCTTTCGTTAAGATTCGTTTTTCATACTGCCCGGTTCCCCCCGGGAAAGCAACTGCGGTACGTACCGCCGCCCTTCTTGGCGGCTACAACGGACGGGCTCTTCCAGAACAACGAAGCTGGAAGCATCGTCTACCTTAAAAAGACGGCCCGTTTCCGGGCCGCCTTTCGATTCCGCAATACGAATTGCGCAGTACGTTTTACGCTTCGCTCATGAAGTTGCGGAGCACATAGTTGAGCACGCCGCCGTTTTTAAGATATTCAATTTCAAGCGGAGTATCGACGCGGGCTTTGACCTGGAAGGATTTTTCGCCCGCTTTCACATCAAGGATCTTGCCGGGCTCGAAGCCTTCGGCGATGCCGGTGATGGAGAAACTCTCCTTGCCGGTGAGGCCGAGGCTTTCGGCGGTTTCGCCATGGATGAACTCGCACGGCACCACGCCCATTCCAACCAGGTTGGAGCGGTGGATGCGCTCGAAGCTTTCGGCAATGACCGCCTTGACGCCCTGAAGCTTGGTGCCTTTGGCCGCCCAGTCGCGCGACGATCCGGCGCCATACATCTGACCGGCAAGAACCACGAGGTCCTTGCCTTCTTCGATGTATTTCATGGCGGCAGTGTAGATCGGCATAGGTTCGCCATCTTTCACGGTGAAGCCGCCCTCGCGGTCCGCCAGCTTGTTGTTGATGCGAATGTTGCCGAAGGTGCCGCGCATCATGACCTCGTGATTACCGCGGCGCGAGCCGAAGCTGTTGAAATTCTTCTTCTCGACGTTGCGGTCGAGCAGATACTGCGTGGTCGGATTTTCGGCGGGGATCACGCCGGCCGGGGAAATGTGGTCGGTGGTGATGAAGTCGCCGAAATAGCCGAGGACGGCCGCATCGGAAATGTCGGCCAGTTCACCGGCAGGCTTTTCGCACCCTTCGAAGAAGGTGGGTTCGCGGATGTAGGTCGAATCATCTTCCCATGCGAAGGTTTCGCCGGTCGCGACTTCCAGCGCATTCCACTGGTCGTTGGAAGTGAAGACGTCGGAATAGACCTCCTTATAGTATTCGGAGTTGGCCGCGGTCTTGATGGCTTCTTCAAGTTCCTCGGCGGTGAACCAGATATCCTTCAGAAAGACATCGTTGCCGTTCTGGTCCTGCCCGATCGGATCGGTTTCCATATCGATATTCACCGTGCCGGCCAGGCCATAGGCCACCACCAGCGGGGGAGAGGCCAGATAGTTGGACTTGGTGAGCGGATGCACGCGCCCTTCAAAGTTCCGGTTGCCGGAGAGTACCGCACCCACGGTGAGATCGTTCCCCTTGATCGCCGCTTCGACCGGCTCGGCCAGCGGGCCACTGTTGCCGATGCAGGTGGCGCAGCCGTAGGCCGCGACGTTGAAGCCCAGCTCTTCGAGCGGAGCAAGCAGCCCTGATTCCTTGAGGTATTCCGTTGCCACCTGTGAGCCCGGGGCCAGTGAGGTTTTGACGTAGGCCGGAACCTTGAGCCCTTTTTCTACGGCTTTCTTCGCGATGAGACCGGCACCCATGACGAGGCCCGGATTGGAGGTGTTGGTGCAGCTGGTGATCGATGCGATAACCACGGCCCCATCTTTCAGGGTTCCATAGCCGGGGACTTCCACTTCCTTTTCGGTCGGCTGGAAATCGGTAACGAATTCATTTTTAAGCGCATTGAGCGGCAAACGCTGCTGAGGCTTGTTCGGGCCGGCAACACAGGCATCGACCGTGCTCAGATCCAGTTCAAGCGATGCGGTATAGTCGGCTTCGCCGTCGAAGCCCCAAAGGCCCTGTTCCTTGCAGTATTTTTCAACCAGTTCGCACTGTTCTTCGTCGCGGCCGGTTTCGCGGAGATAGGCGATGGTCTTTTCGTCAATGGCGAAGAAGCCCATCGTGGCACCGTATTCCGGCCCCATGTTGGCCACCGGACAACGGTCGGCCAGGGAGAGGTTGGCCGCGCCTTCGCCATAGAATTCGACGAATTTTCCAACCACCCCTTTTTCGCGCAACATTTTGGTTACCGTCAGGGCGAGGTCGGTGGCCGTGACGCCAGCCTTGAGCCGGCCGCTCATCTTGAAGCCGACGACTTCCGGCGTGAGGATCGGAATCGGCTGCCCAAGCATGGCCGCCTCGGCTTCGATACCGCCGACGCCCCAGCCCAGCACGCCCATGCAGTTGATGGTCGTGGTGTGGGAGTCGGTTCCAACGAGCGTATCCGGATAGGCAACGCCATTGTCATCGAGCATAACGCACCCGGCAAGATATTCCATGTTGATCTGATGGCAGATGCCAAGGCCCGGAGGCAGTACGCGCAGTTTTTCAAAGGCTTGCTGCCCCCACTTGAGGAATTTATAGCGCTCTTCGTTACGTTCAAATTCGCGATCAACATTGATCTTGAACGCGGTGGCGTTGCCCGCAGCATCGAGCTGAACAGAGTGGTCGATTACGAGGTCGACAGGGATGAGCGGCTCAATCTGGCCGGCATCCTTGCCCGCCTTCTGCATCGCGGAGCGAAGTGCTGCGAGATCAACAACACAGGGAACGCCGGTAAAGTCCTGCAGCAGTACACGCGCCGGCATATACGGCAGCTCCTGCTTCTCAACCTTCGGTGTCCAGTGGGTCAGTGCGTCCACCTGTTCGGGCGTGTAGGCCGGGTGCCCCTGCATACGGACCAATGACTCGATCAGAATCTTGACCGATTTCGGGGTCTTTGAGAGATCCCCATATCCGTTTTCTTCCAGTGCCTGTAGGCTGAAATAGCCGACCTTCCTGCCGGAGGATAGCTCCAGTTCCTTCTTTGCAAAATCGAAAGTGCTCATAACGTGATCGTCCTTTTGTTAATTCCCCGAAATGTCGAAAAAACTAGTGTTTACAGGACAGCGTGTCAATGTAGCTCCACCGGTCAATATCGTTCTTATAAGCAGCCCCCCTCCATCCAACCAAAGCCGTCATCACGTTGCAAACGTGAAGCCCTTAAGGGAAAAATAATGACAACCAGCCATCTGAGGGTGTTCGTTGATCCACAAAATCAAGGGCTCGTTTGCCTCCCTAATGCCATTTCTACAGCGCCCAGGCCAGCAGGAGCGGGATCGTGGCGACGGCACCGAGATGGGTAATCAGCAGGGTGGAGGCAATGAAATCGGAGTCGCCGCCAAAACGTTCACTGAAAACCAGACTGGCCACTGCCGCGGGCATCACGGCCACCACGGCCAGGATGCCGTAGGCCATTTCCGGCATCGGGATGAGCTTGAGGATTAAGATGAAAATGACGGGTGTCACGATCAGGCGCATGGCCGAGACCAGCCACACCTGCTTATCAAATGCGGCGCTTAGGTTCAGGGCGGCGATTCGGCTGCCGGAAACAATCATGGATACGGCCACGGTGGCTTTTCCGATCGTATCTGCACCAAAATAAACCAGATCGAGTATTCGGCGAATGAGGTCGGCAGCAATGCCGGTCTGAGGAAGTTCCAGCCCGGCAAGGTCGCGCACGCAGACCCAGCCGATGGAAAAAATCAGTGAAAGGAGCGGGGGACCAAACATCATACGCAACCCCTCGTTCAGCTTGCTGGAGCGGTTGAACAGGAAGACGCCGACGGTCCAGACCACCAGTTCGAAGCCCATGGATGCAAAGACCAGCAGGGCCACCCCTTGCGAGCCCCAAAGCAGCATCACCAGCGGCAGCGGGAGGAACAGATAGTTGTTGATGGTGTTCTGGAACAGGAATGCACTCGCCCGTTGCTGGTCGACCGATTTCAGGCAACGCAGGGCAATCAGGCCCAATACCAGTCCTGTTCCTGCAATGGCCACGGCCATCGCCGGCATAATCCAATTGGCCGCCAGGTCCTGAACCTCCAGCCGGGTCACCGATGAAAAGATCAGGCAGGGGTAGATGATGGAGATCAGCAGCCGGACCATTTCGCTTGTGCCGACCGCGCTGATTATTCCGCGTTTCCGCACCATAAAACCGATCGTCATCAGGACCAGAATAAATAAAACCTGCAGGATATAGTTCATATCGACCTTTCTGAAAAACTGGAACAATGGAATAGCGGATGTGCGGTAATTTGAAAGTTCCTTCTTCAACTATTAGTGGGGGTGGAAATTTTTCCGTCATTCTGTGGAATTCAAACCCTGACAGGGCGTTGTAATGAGTGGAAAGCAAGAGTTGCTTTTTGGGGGGAAAGCGATATGTTCGCGCCTCGTTTGTTCCCGCGAAAAGGGAACGGTTGTCAGGATGTGCGTGTTGGTTATCCGTTTAAACCGACCATCCGATAACGAATAACCGATAACTTTTGTTTACTGGAGCTCCGGCTCCAACGGAGGCTCCAGATGGCCCAGGAAATCAGAAATATTGCGATCATTGCCCACGTTGACCACGGCAAAACCACGCTCGTCGACGAGATCATCAAGCAGGCGCACCTCTTCCGCGACAACGAGGACATGCAGGAGTGCATGCTCGACAGCAACGACCTCGAACGCGAACGCGGCATTACAATCCTTTCGAAGAATATCAGCGTCAACTATAAGGGCGTGAAGATCAACGTGATCGATACCCCCGGCCATAGCGATTTCGGCGGGCAGGTGGAGCGCGTGTTGAATCTGGCCGACGGCGTATTGCTGCTCGTCGATGCGGCCGAGGGGCCGATGCCGCAAACCCGTTTCGTACTCGACAAGGCGCTGGAACTTGACCTCAAGCCCGTCGTGATCATCAACAAGATCGACAAGCCGGATGCGCGCCCGGATGTGATTCACGACCTGGTTTTTGACCTGTTTGTGGAGCTCGATGCCAACGATGATCAGCTCGACTTCCCCATGCTTTACTGCAGTGGCAAAGACGGGTGGGCGGATACCGTATTGGACGGCCCGCGCAACTCGATGCTGCCGCTGATGGATGCGGTGCTCGAACATATTCCTGCGCCAAAGGTTGTTGAGGGGCCCGTGCAGATGCAGGTGACTTCGATCGATTATAATGACTATGTCGGCCGTATCGGCGTTGGCCGTGTCTATCGCGGAGCGCTAAACACCGCTCAACCGCTTATGCAGATCCACCGCGATGGCAAGCAGACCCAAACCCGCATTAAACAGCTCTTTACCTTTGAAGGGCTCGGTCGCACCGAGGTCGAGGAAGTGCCCTGCGGCGATCTGTGCGCCATCGTCGGGATTCCCGATATCGATATCGGCGACTGCATCACCGATTTTGAAACCCCGGAACAGCTTCCGGCCATCAGCATTGACGAGCCGACCCTCTCCATGACTTTCAGCGTCAACGACTCTCCTTTCTATGGGCAGGATGGCCAGTTTGTTACGAGTCGCCACTTGCGCGAGCGCCTGTTGAAAGAGACCGAGCGCGACGTGGCTCTCCGGGTTGAAGAAACCAGCGGAGATGCCTTTAGAGTCAGCGGCCGGGGCGTGCTGCACCTTTCCATTCTGATTGAAACCATGCGTCGCGAAGGCTTCGAAATGTCGGTCGCTCAGCCGCAGGTGATCTTCAAGGAGCGTCACGGGAAAAAGGAAGAGCCAATTGAAATCCTGCACGTCGATGTGCCGGATGAGTTTGCCGGTAAGATTATCGAAGTGGCCGGCACCCGTAAGGGCGAAATGGTCGATATGGAGCAGCACGGCCTGCGTAAAACCATCCGGTTCCAGATTCCGACGCGCGGCCTGATCGGTCTGCGGTCGAAAATGCTCACGGCCTCCGCTGGCGAAGCCATCGTGACGCACCGCTTTCTGCGCTATGAGCCCTATAAGGGGCCGATTCAGCAGCGCCTTAACGGGGTATTGATTTCTCAAGGCAAGGGCCCGTCGGTTGCATTTGCCATCGACGGGTTGCAGCAGCGCGGTATCTTTTTCGTCAATCCCGGCGAAGAGTGCTACGAGGGCATGGTGGTTGCCGAGCACTGCCTTGATAAGGATCTAGTGGTTAATATGCAAAAAGCCAAGCAGCTCACCAACGTACGCGCATCCGGCACCGACCGGGCCATGAAAATTGCCCCCGCGCAGGTTAAGAGCCTTGAAGAGGCCCTCGAATATATTGCCCAGGATGAGCTTGTCGAGATTACCCCGAATAACATTCGTATGCGGAAAAGGCTCCTCACCGAAAATGATCGCAAGCGTGCCGGTCGCCAGAAGGCGAACGATTAAAATTGGTTGGCATTCTTTAAAGCGACAGATTCTTGTTGATTATTTAGAAATAAATTATACGCTTTTGTGCGAGTTCATTCAGGACGCTCTCATGGATGGTCACGGGCACTGAGGGATGTCTGGCAAGCCGAACGGGTCGGGGCAGGCATGGGGACGCTGAATGGCAGAGAGAGACAGGAAAATGGAAACTAGATTGTATGTAGGAAATCTTTCCTATGGTTCGACCGAAGGCGACCTCGAAGAACTGTTCAAGCAGGCCGGCAGCATTGTGAAATGCGAGTTGATGCTCGATAAGTTCACCAGTCGCTCACGGGGGTTTGCCTTCATTGAAATGGGCTCCCCGGAAGAAGCGCAAAAAGCGGTTGAAATGTTCAACGAACAGGAATTGGACGGGCGCAATCTGCGTGTCAATATTGCACGTCCGCGTGAAGAGCGTCCTCCTCGTCGCGAAGGCGGTGGGTATGGAGGCGGCGGTCGAGGTGGTCGTGGCGGTGGTGGTGGCGGATACAGTCGCGAACGCTACTAAGCGTAAGCCAGCACCTTATTTTATGGAGCCCGTGCATCGCGCGGGCTTTTTTGTGGTGCGCCCGACATTAGCATCAACTGCGTAATCGCGAGCTTTCGCGGGGCGGAAGATGCAGGCAAAGCACTGGCCCGACGAACAGGAATCGCATACGAGGCAACCCAGGGGAGATGAGGCGGCGGGATGGATAATCCTAAAAACAGAAATGGCCTAGTTTGCTGCAGATGCAAGATTTGCCGAATAGATAATTTGCGAATGC
>CAZWZW010000050.1:0-16668 GCA_964639125.1 uncultured Verrucomicrobiota bacterium | reverse complement strand
TGAAAGTCGAGGGGCTCCGCAATCTGAAAACTCACTCTGCCGGGACAGGCTCTAACTATGTGCGCGAGCGGCAGAGGTGGCGGACGTTGGTATTTTCCAATAGTGGAAACTATCTGGGGTTTTATGAAACAAGTGAGGAGCCCTTGGATCTGGATGCCGGCGAAATCCTCTTCCCCGGCGCGGATATTGATGCGACGGACGATGATGAGGACAGCATTGGCGGCGAGAATGTGATCACGTTCACCGAAGACGGGCCCCCGGAAGTCGCCGATCTGGCAGATGACACCTACCGGTTCGTATCTTCGCCAATGCGCCTTCGGGAGGCAGATCCTGCCTACCGGTTCCTTTTGGTTGCCGAGGATCTGGTTGATGCGATGCAGCAACGGAAATATTGGCAAATCCACGAAATGTTCAGTGTCGAGGAACAAGGAAAACTGACGAAAGAGGAGACGCGGGAGGCGTTTATCAATGTGCGCAAAAAGGTGGGTGATGTGCAATATCTCGATTATCCCTGGCTGCGCCCGCCGGATACCGCCATTTTCCCGGTTACGTTTAAGAAGCAGTTACTTGGGTTGAAGCTAACGCTCAGTGAAAAGGATCAAATCATCGGGCTGTGGGTGCTGCCCTATGCTGAGGCCTTCCCGGATCTTGGGCCGCATCAGACTCGGCTGACGTTGCCTTATGACGGTCGCTGGCAGGTGCTATGGGGCGGGCCCACGGAGAAAAACAATCGATATTATGGCAGCCGGGCCCGCCGGTATGCGCTGGAATTTGTGATTGCCGACCGATATGGCAAGGACTATCAGGAAGACGGCAAGCGCAATGAAGACTATTTTTGCTTTGGCCGCCCGGTCTTGGCTCCAGCCGCCGGCACGGTGATCAAGGTCATCAATGGGCTGGAAGATAACAAACCCCATCGGGCCAGTTCCTATTCTTCGTATGGAAATGCCGTGATCATTCAGCACTTGACGAACGAGGT
The DNA here is from genome assembly GCA_964639125.1 of uncultured Verrucomicrobiota bacterium. GTDB lineage: Bacteria > Verrucomicrobiota > Kiritimatiellia > Kiritimatiellales > Pontiellaceae > Pontiella. Next base: position 15,689 of record CAZWZW010000050.1, on the reverse strand, counting down.
CTCAGTGCTTGGCCATCTCAAGCTCGACAGCATTGTGGTGAAAGAGGGCGATACAGTGCGGGCACGCCAACCGATTGGTCGGTGTGGAAACTCAGGCGACTCCATTGTGCCGAGCATATACTACCATCTGCAGAACTCCCCGTTTATCCTAAGCGGTTCGGGCTACCGTCTGGTCTTTCGCAAGGTCTTGGTCTGGAGTCGAGGAAGAGCTGCGGTGCTTGATGAGCTTGCGCCATTGCGTGGTCAATATATCGAGCAACATTCAATCCCGATTCAGGAACGGTCGCCCTCGGCGGGTAGGAGCGAGCCCGAAGCGGGAGGCAAGTGATTGCGCAACATCGTAGAAGCCCTTTCGGATGCCGAGGTTTTCGCCGGGCTTCCCGGCTTGGTAAACCAGTAGCGGTACATATTCGCGGGTGTGGTCGGTTCCCTTGAAGGTCGGATCGTTTCCATGATCGGCGGTAAGAATCAATACATCCTCGTTCCCGAGCATCGGAAGAAAGTGGCATAGCCACTTGTCCGTTTGCTGCAAAGCGCTGGCGTAACCCTGTGGATCGCGGCGGTGGCCATAGAGCATGTCGAAGTCGATAAAGTTTGCGAAGATGAATCCGTCCCCCTTTTTCTGCAGGAACCGTTCGGTCACCTTTTGCGTTTCCGCCGTACTGCCAGAGTGAATGCTTTCGGTGATGCCGCGGTGCGCAACAATATCCTCGATTTTTCCTGCGGCATAAACGGGAATTCCGGCATCCAGAAGTTGTTCGGTGATCAAGGGTTCGTTGGGCGCATAGGCATAGTCTCGCCGGTCCTCAGTTCGTTCGAACGCGCCGGATGGGCCCCTGAATGGCCGGGCAATCACGCGGCCAACCTTGAGGGGGTTGCACAGACGACGGGCGATTGTGCATCCGGCATAGAGCTCATCAAGCGGGATAACATCAGTATGCGCCGCAATCTGGAAGACCGAGTCGGCACTGGTGTAGCAAATCCATGCGCCGGTTTTGAGCTGCTCCGGCCCCAGTTCCTCAATAATCTCGATCCCGCTTGCGGCCTTGTTTCCGATCACGGGACGTCCCGTCTCCTTTTCAAATGCGGCCAGCAGTTCTGCCGGAAAAGAGGGCGGGTTCATGGGGAAATTGTGGAAGCCCGGATGGATTTTCAGCCCGGAAATCTCCCAGTGGCCGGTAATCGTGTCTTTCCCTTGCGAAATTTCCTGCATGGCCCCGTAGGAGGCCCGTGGTTTCTCAACGGCCGGGCAGCCCTTGATGGGGCGACCAAGCGCTAACAGCTGCGGAATATTTCCGAGGCCGAGTTTTTGAAGGGAGGGCAGTTGCAGCCCGCCGACGGAATTCGCAATGTTTGGCAGCGTGGCGCTGCCGGCGTCGCCATAATCCGCGGCATCGGGCGCCTCGCCGATGCCCACCGAATCGAGTACAATCAGGACAATTTTCATAGGCGAAGAAGATACTCTGTTTCCGTGGAGATGGAAAGCGGAATAGATTGGTGCTGTTTTGTTCGGAATAGGGTTGCCATCGTTCGGTCGGACGGGCAAAAGGATTGTAATTAAAACGGAGGTCAATCATGGCATTTACACTTCAAATCGGGGATCAGGCCCCCGGATTCAACCTGCCGGCGACGAACGGCAAGACCTATGCACTTGCGGATTTTGACGAGTCCAAGGTGTTGGTCATTTTCTTCACCTGCAATCATTGCCCCTATGTGATCGGGTCCGATGAAAATACGCGCGCAATCGTGGAACAGTTTTCCGATAAAGGCGTTCGGTTTGTTGCGATTAACTCGAACAGTAAAAACACGTATGCGGAAGATGACTTCCATCACATGGTGGCCCGCATGGAGGAATATAAATTCCCATGGATCTATCTCTATGACGAAACACAGGAAGTCGCGGCGGCCTATGGCGCATTGCGTACACCGCATTTTTATGTTTTCGATGAAGAACGCCGACTGGTTTATACCGGCCGGGCCGTGGATAACCCGCGCGAGGCGGAAAATTCCACCACCCATGAGCTGGTGGATGCGCTGGGGGAGCATTTGGAGGGACGCCCTATCAGCCAGACGGTTACGAACCCCATTGGATGCAATGTAAAATGGGATGGACGGGAACGGCATTGGATGCCGCCGGATGCGTGCGACTTGGTTTGAACCCGTCCAGAGGCCGCTAATTATTTTATCCAGAGGGATTGAATTTATAAAACGGCTACCTATACTGTGCTCAGTACTGGGGATACCTATTTTTTTAACCAACGGAGGAATATATGCAGAAGTCAATTGCGATGATGGTGGCGGCCGGGTGTGTAATCAGTGTGTTAACCGGGTGTGGTGTGCCGCAGGAAGAGCATGATGCAATGATTGCGCAGCTCAATGCGGAGCACCAAAAAGAAGTTGAAAAACTCAACGCCAAGGTAGAGGAAAAGGCCTCCTTGTTGAAATCGGAGCAGGGCAAGGTTCGTACTGCCCGCATTGAACTGGATGAAGTTTCCGGCAAAATCGACGGACTGCAGAAAAAGGCCGCAAGTGCCGTTAAATCGCTGAATAGCGAAAAAAGCAAAACCTCGAAACTGGAACGTGATTTGGCATCCGCCAAAAGCAAGACCATGGCGGCTCAGGATGAATTGGCCGAAATTGAAAACAGCTATGCGGAGTTAAAAAAGACCTACGCTGAGCTCAAGCGTCGTTTTGACCAGTTCGAAACGAACATTCGGGCGCTGAACGAACCCACGCCCGTGGCTGTGGATAAAGCTGTGGAAGTTATCCCTCAGGCCGAGGGAGAATCCGCATTGGATATTCTCAATGAGATGAGCGCGCAGTAGTTTGCGTGTCGATTGATTTGAAAGCCCGGAATTTTCCGGGCTTTTTTTGTTGGAAGAAAAGGCTTCTCGATCTACTTAAAAGAGCGGAGGTTAAGCATGAAAGATTCAATTAGACTCGTCTTGATTCTATCTCTTGGTTTTGTAGCACTTTCGAGCTACGCCATTCAGGTGAATGATCCGGCTCCGTCCTTTGAGGCCAGAGATCAGGATGGGAATACCTGGAAACTGTCCGATCATCGAGGCAGGTATCTGGTGATCTACTTCTACCCTGCGGCCATGACAGGAGGGTGCACCCGGCAAGCCTGCGCCTATCGCGATTATTTAAAAGAACCCGGCGATAAAAAATTCGAGACCATCGGGATCAGTGGGGATTCCGTGCAAAATCTAAAATATTTCCAAAAGGCCGAGCAGCTTAACTTTACGCTCTTGTCTGATCCGGACGGCAAGATTGCCCACGACTACGGCGTCCCGGTTCGAGTGGGCGACAAAACGATCACGCGCACGGTTGACGGGGAAGCGGTAGAGTTAAGTCGTTCCAATACGACAGCCCGCTGGACCTTCATCATCGATCCCGAAGGCAAAGTGGTTTATCTCGCCGATCAGGTTAAGCCCGTTGAGGATCTCAAGGGCGTGCTGAATTTTCTGAAGGAGTCGAGGCCGTAGGTTTCGCGAGTTATGCCCCTCTGAGGAGGATTTCATCGGCACAACCCGCCATGAGTTCCTTCAGCTCGTGGAGGCGGGCGGAGGTGGTGCGGGGAACGTTCCGGTACTCTTCATCGGGAAGCCCGTCACGCGGGATGAAGGCCTGCAGGGTGTAGCGCCGGGAGCCCTGCACGATTTGCCGAACTTCTTTCATCTGCTCGTTGGTGTGGACGGTGTCGATGATGGTGGTGCGGAATTCATAGTCCTTGGCTTGGGCTTGGATGAGGGCGATGGATTGCTGGATTTTATCGATTGCAGGAAATCCAGCGACATCGGGGTATGCGCTGAGTCCGCATTTGATGTCCATTGCCACATAGTCGACCAGCGGAAGGCATTCGGCCAGCCGCTGTGGGTTGGAGCCGTTGGTATCGAGCTTGACAGCAAAACCAAATCGTTCCTTGAAGAGCTGAATCAGCTCGATCAGATCGGTTGCGCGGGTTGGTTCGCCGCCGGTGATAACCACCCCGTTGACCCAGTCTTTCTTAAACGTGCTGCACGCCGTCTCAATTTTTGCGATCGACAGGCCATTCTGCTTCCGGCCCATGAGCTCTGCATTGTGGCAAAAGCCGCAGGTAAAGTTGCATCCGCTGACGAAGAAAACGGCGGCAAAGTGTTTTGGATAGTCCACCATCGAAGGTTTTTCGAGGTATGCATAAATCGAAGTCATTGCTGACGGTCTTCCAAAAAAAAGATCCGCCAGACAGGGAGGCAGGGAAGTTCCATGCCTGACGGATCGGGTGATATAAATCAGGCCATAGCTTCCGCCAGTATGGACTGGATCATCTTTGGAGAGATGACTCCTTTGCCGCTGGCGGTGTAGTCGGTCTGCAAGCCCACATACTGGTAGAGCTTGGATTTTTTGCAGATGGAATCCGGTGCGCCGGGCTCTTTGGTTCCGACCGGCTCGTATTCCTTGATCTCTTCGTTCCACTTGGTTACGAGTATGGCTGGAATGCGTGATGGATTGATGCATTCCGCCTCGGAAAAGGCGACAAGGCCATTGATTGTTTCAACATCGCAGTAGAGCTTATCGAATTCGTTGTATTCTTCTTTGGAGAGCAGTTTGTCGATCCGTTGGTTGAGGGTGTGACACTTGTCACAACCCTGCTTGCCAAAAACCCGAATCTGATAATTTGAAGCCATTGCGTTATATCCCCTTTTTCTATTCTGCGGTTATGAGATCCAGTTGCTCGTCATCCGCCGTCATGATGTTGTATCGACCGGCATGGCGGGCGAGCAGCTCGCCGTAGCGCTTGGATTTGTTCCAGTTCTGCACCTTGCTGAAGTAGCCGACGACGCGGGTTTCTCCAACCACTTCGGTGGAACCGCATTCGGGGCAGCTTTCGAGCAGGCCGCGGGTTTGGTGCTGGCAGTGGTCGCAGAAGGTGAACTCTGGCGAAACGCAAACCTGGGCGGATTGGGTGCGGTAGAACACCTCGGTCATCAGATGCGCGATGGAGTCGGCATCCGGGCGTTCTTCGCCGATAAAGCAGTGGGTAATGGCTCCGGACTCGATCATGCTGTGATATTTGGACTGCTCGACAATGCGGTCGACCAGCGAAACATCGGCCTCGGCGGAGAGGTGGATCGAGTTGGTGTAGTACTCGGCGTCGCTCGGCCCCTTGACGACTTCTTTCGATTCTTCGGGGAAGTAAATCAAGTCGGATTTAGCGAGGCGGCGCGCGGCGCTTTCGGCCGGCGATTCTTCAAGCGTGAATTTGAGATTGTGCTTTGCCGCCAGCTTCTTGGCCTTGGTATACATGTGCGCGACAACCTTCAGGCCGAAGCGCTGGGCTTCGGTGCTGTCATGCAGTTCCTGGCCAATCAGGAATTTGACGGCATCGTTCACGCCGATGAGGCCAAGAATATAGGTGCAGTTTTCGAGGTCGACATACGGCTTTCCGTCGTTGGCAACCTTGCCGATCTGCCAGAGCGGATGCCCGGGGCCGCTGAGCATTTCGGCGGCCTTGGCTTTCTTCTGTAGATGGGCTTCGACCGCCAACTCCATGGTGTGGTCGAGCTCGGCGAAAAAGTTTTTCATGATATCGCCGCCGGAGCGGGCCGCGCGGCAGGAGGCCTGGGGAATGTTGATCGTTACATTCTGGAAGCCGCAGAAGCGCATGCTTTCCGGATGCTTGAGCATCCGGTTATCGTTGATGGTGGTGCGCAGACGGCAGCAGGCGGAGAGGGTGACTTCATCGCGATCGAAGATAAAGTAGGTCGAGCCGTTCTTGCTGGCGAGCTCGCAGGCTTCCTGGAAGATGGCGAACTGGGCGGGGTCTTCATAGGTTTCGTCGGAAACGTGGAAGTCGCACTTCGGGAACTCGAAGATCCGGCCGTGGGCGTCGCCTTCTGCAAAGACCTGAAGCAGGGCGCGGCAAAAGGCCTGTGCTTCCTGAGTGTAGTCGCCGTAGGTTACGATGGCTTCCCCGTTTTCCGCTAGCACGGAATTGGTGTCGGAATCGTAGACGGTGCCCTCCTGTTCGTCGGCGAGTTCGCGCAGGACGAGGCGCTTTCCGGCCTTGGGATCGTCATAATAAAGATCCATCAGTTTATAGCCGCCAGCGTCGGTGTTCTCGCGCAGTTCTTCGAGGAGCTCGACAATGGAGCCATCCTTAAGTTTGAGCTGGTAGTGGCCGCCGGGGCCGATGGCGGGCACCTGTTTCATGTAGCTGGGGACGCCGGTATGGATGTTAAAGTCGAGGAACAGGGTTTGTCCTCCGCGCGAGAACGCGTTTTGCGAGCCGTTGAAAATCAGTTCCTGTGCGATCTGTTTAAGCCCTTTTTCATCCATGCCAACGAGGAACGGTGCGTACAGAATGTTGATGTAGGCAATGCCGAGCGCGCCGGCATAGTTGGCCTGCATCGAGGCAAGGAAGGTGTTGAGGTGGCCGGTCAGCACCGATGCGGAGCGTGCGGGGCTCGATGAGGTGTTCAGGTTGATCAGGCCGTTCAGGCCATATTTCTTCACATACTCGATCGAGTGCGAGGAGCAGTAGACGCGGGAAGGATAGCCCAAATCGTGAACATGGACGGCGCCGGTGTCGTGTGCGCGCTTTACGTCGGGGCTGAAGATGGTGTCGAGGGCCCATTGCTTGAGTACCAGTTCGGCAACGCCGAGGTTCACCGCTTCCGGATTGTTGTTCACGATATTGGAGTTTTCGGTCGACTTGGTGAACATCAGGTTTTCGAGATAGTCCTTGGAAACGCGATAGAGGGAGAGATCGCGCAACTGTTGGGAGTATCCACGCTCCATCAGTTCGTTGTTAACCAGCTCGCGGATGAGTGTCGTGTTGATGATGGTCAGGTCGCTGGCGATGATGCGGTTCTCAACCGACTTGGCCACGTTGATGGCCACCTCGATGGAGAGGTCGGTCTTGTCGAGGATCTGCTTGACGATCCGCTTACGATCCCAAGGGAGATTGATGTTGTTGGTGCTGGACTCAACGAGCAAGAGGCTCGCGTCGGTTACATCGACGTCGGTGTCGTTGCCGCCGCCGCGTACACGAATTTTGCGGCGGGCCATATCGCGCTGCTTTCGATAGCGCTTATAGGTGGCCACCACGAGTGTTTCTCCGAGCTCGGCCAAAACGATTTCCGCAAGGTCCTGAACATCTTCAATCTTGGGGATCCGTTTCCCGTCGTCATCGGGGTAGACATAAAATTCGCTTTGGGGAGTGTTGAGCTGTTGCAGTACCTGATCGGTTACCTTCGAGGCAAGGCCTTCATTCTTGGCTTCCTGTTGCTTGCGGGCAACGGCTTCCACGGCGCGGTCAATCGCCAGCTCGATTTTTTGCCAGCTAAAAGGAACAACGAGTCCAGAACGCTTCTGGAAACCGTCGAAGGTGGTGTTGATATGCACTTTATTCCCTGACATTTTTCCCCCGAAAATCAGTTATTTATGTATAAATATCGCTATAAGATCCCCCTATAACGGAAAAAGAGAATATGCAAAGGGATGTGTGAGTGTCAAGATGACGACACAATATATTGTGGTTTTTTCTGAAAAATGGAGTTATTTCTAATAATTATACGAGTCTCTGGAGAGGGTTATCAGTCGGGGTGTTTTTTAAGAGATAGTGGCGTTGAAAATGCTTGTATACAGGCAAGGTTCCAATGGATGGAAGCGAAAGGGATTTATGATGATTCCAAGCTGGTTGAGCTTGATTGATCTGGTGTTTTTGGGCGTCGTGCTGCTGTTTGCCTGGGGCGGGTGTCAAAAAGGGTTTGCAGGGCAGGTTGCGCATGTGGCCACATTGCTTATTTTTGGGGTCACGTTGTTTGCGGCCTACCCCGTCCTCTTCAATGCGCTGGACCGATTATTTCGGGACCTGAAGGAAACCTATTTAATGTGGCTGATATTGGTTGGGCTGGGTGCGCTGACCTTCATCCTTTTCTTACTCATCAGCAAGCTGCTTGCGCGCCTTCTTAAAATGAAATTTTCAGAGCGCTCGGATAAGGTGTATGGGTTTTTGCTTGGAGTTGTTCGCGGTGGGTTGATGGCTCTTTTGGGTATGATTTTTCTGGTTATGCTGGGGTCGCCGAACATCTATGAAAACTTCCGCATGAAATCCGCGGTAGGCAGGCTGGTCTGTTACGAACTCGTACCGAGAATACAACCCCATCTCACCCGTGATTCTCTAGGGACAAAGGTGCAGATTATCAGGGAAAAACTGCTCGAGCAGGAAGACGGCGGGTATATCGAATAGGCCGCTGATCGTTTTACGCCGCTGGCTTTTCTTCTTCGCCCTTCTTTTCGCGGAGCTTGATCGCCCGCAGAAAATAGACCTGTGTGTTGTATTTGGTCATAACAACCAGCGAGAGGGTTGCGAGACCCAGAGAGAGGATGCTCAATATGGTGTGATCCATGAAGGCTGCAATAAAAATGCAAGCAATACCCGTGATGAACAGCGCGAGATAGATGTTTCTTCGAAGCAGTGCCGCCCGAGTCAGACCCCCGTTTTCGCTGGCTTCAAATGCCTTATCCAGAAAACCATCATTGTTCAAGTCGTTCAACATGCTCATCGCCAATGCTCCCACCTTTCCTTTTGTGCAAGCGGACACTAATGCCTGTTTCCAAGATCTTCAACCCCGCTGCGCACCTTTCTTAAAGCCCAACCCCGTAAAGCCGAACCCTCTTTCTTCGCGCATTCAAAGCAGTCTTCATGATTTTAGGCCGCACAGTGCCCTTGTCTCCATGGTTCTTTTTGAAGGTTAAAATTCTATTGGCTTTTCAATGTTTGGGAAAAAGCCGTAGGATTTCCTGCATGAAACCGGAAGAACAAGATCCCTACAGTGCTGGCGAGGAGCTGGCTAATTCGATCACACACGGAGTCGGTTTTCTGACCGGAATTGCCGTTCTGGTGCTGTTGGTTGTTTTTTCGGCTTTGCGAAAAGGGGCGTGGGAAGTCGTGAGCTGTTCGATCTATGGAGCCACATTCATACTGCTTTATCTCGCGTCGACGCTCTATCATTCCTTTCCGCAGCCTAAAGTTAAGAGAATAATGAAGGTGATCGATCATTCGGCGATCTACCTGTTGATTGCGGGAACCTACACGCCCTATGCACTGGTGCCGTTGCGCGGGGCTTTTGGCTGGACGGTGTTCGGTATGATTTGGGGGAGCGCATTGGTCGGGATCATTTTCAAAGCGTTCTTTACAGGGCGCTTCAAGGCGATTTCGCTGTTGAGCTATCTTTTTATGGGCTGGTTTTGTTTGGTGGCGGCCAAGCCGCTGTTCGAAAAACTGTCAACAGCCGGGTTTGTTTTTCTGGTTGCAGGAGGCCTTTGCTATTCGGTGGGTGCCATTTTCTACGGGTGGAAATCGCTGAAATGGTCCCATGCGGTCTGGCACCTGTTTGTCCTCGCCGGGAGCCTCTGCCACTTTTTTAGTATCCTGTTCGGAATCGCATTGTAATCGCGGGGCGGGGCGAGTAAAACTCCGGCTTGCGATTTTTAAACTATAAGGAACAACGACTATGAACGTGAAGATTGAACGCGCACTGCTGAGTGTATCCGACAAGGCGGGCATACTGGATTTCGCCCGGAATCTACATGAAATGGACGTGGAACTTCTTTCCACCGGCGGAACCGCCAAGGCCATCCGCGAGGCCGGTATTCCCGTCAAGGATGTTTCCGAATTTACCGGCTTCCCGGAAATGCTGGACGGTCGGGTGAAAACACTCACCCCTCAGGTACACGCCGGAATCCTCTACATGCGTGACAACGAAGACCACGTGGCTACCATGAAGGAATATGAGCTGGGGGCGATCGACCTGGTTTGTGTAAATCTCTACCCGTTCGAGGAAACCATTGCCAAGGAAAACGTCACGCTGCCCGAGGCCATTGAGCAGATTGATATTGGCGGTCCGACCATGATTCGCTCCGCCGCCAAAAACATGCGCGATGTGACCGTGGTTACCGATCCGGCCGACTATGCCCGCGTGATTGCCGAAATGACGGAACACGGTGGAGCCACCACCGAGGATTTCCGCTTTGTGCTGGGACAAAAGGTCTTTGCACGCGTTGCCGAATATAACGCTTCGATCGCCTCCTATCTCGCCAATCAGGTTGCCGAACAAAATCTGGCCAAGCCGTTTGTTAAGGCCTACTCCGATGGCACGGAGCTGCGTTACGGCGAAAACTCGCATCAGAAAGCGCTGCTCTACACCGATGCCGAATCGCGTGAATCCTCCATTGCCCATACCGAAGTACTGCACGGCAAGGAAATGAGCTACAACAACTATGTCGATGGCGACGGCGCACTCGAAGCCGTCAAGGATCTCTCCGGAAAGCCCGGCGTTTCCGTGATCAAGCACACCAATCCCTGCGGCTATGCCACTGGCGAAACACTGGCAGAAGCCTTCGAAGCGGCCTGGGCCGGGGATCCGATTTCCGCTTTCGGTTCCGTAATTGCCGTAACTGAAATGGTCGATCTTGAAACCGCGCAGTGCCTCGATGGTCGCTTTATCGAAGCGATCATTGCCCCCGGCTACGCGGAAGATGCGCTCGACCATCTGATGAAGAAAAAGAACCTGCGCATTCTCAAGCTCAAGAAGCCGATGGGCAAAGCCCTCCCGCAGCGCATGGTCAAGCAGATCAACGGCGGTCTGTTGGTGCAGGACCTCGATGTTGAAACCCTCGAAAAATGGGACGTGCCGACCAAGGCCCCGTTCGACGATTCCAAAAAGGAGCTCGCGCTCTTCGGTATTTCTGCGGCCAAGCACACCAAGTCCAACGCCATTGTGCTGGTGCAGGAATACAAACCCGGCCAGTTCCGCGTGCTCGGTATGGGGGCCGGACAGCCCAACCGTGTGGATGCGCTTAAGAAACTTTCCGTTTCCAAGGCCGTCGACAACTTGAAGACCGAGAATCCGGAGATTACCGACGAGGAAATTCAGCAGGTTATCAGCGAATGCGTGTTTGTCTCCGAGGCCTTTTTCCCGTTTGCGGACAGTATTGAGGCCGCCCACGAAATGGGGGCAAAATATATTGTTCAGCCCGGGGGCTCCATCCGCGACGACGAAGTCATTGCCGCCTGCAATAAATGTGGAGTCGCCATGGCGCTGACCGGCATGCGCCACTTCAAACACTAGAATGTCGACGCGGCATCTTTCCGCGTTGCGCTCGCAAAACCCGTTCACTGAGCGGGTTTGGTTGTATAAATAGGTTGCTTCTGTTTGGGATGCGCGTATACATGCCCGTTCGTTTTGCAAAACCGCAATGCTCAGGTTTTGTTGATCCGGGGCTAAACTCTTGCGATGGGCGCGGGATTGGTGCCCTGTTAACTGGAGAGGCGATGTCCTCATCGTCCACTCCATCGAGAGAGGATAGTATGAAATTCACTGATATGGGGCTGAGCCCCGAGACCCTTAAATCAATCCAGGCTCTTGGATTTGAAACCCCAACCCCGATTCAGGAACAGGCGATCCCCATCCTACTCGAAGGTGAGCGCGATTTTGTCGGTCTGGCTTCGACCGGCACCGGTAAGACGGCCGCGTTCGGCTTGCCGCTTTTGGAGCGCGTTGACCCGAACAATGATCGGCCGCAGGGCATTATTCTTTCGCCAACCCGTGAACTGTGCCTCCAGATTGCCGATGATCTGAAAAAATTTGCAAGGCATCAGAGCCGGATCAAAGTGACGGCCGTTTACGGTGGATCCAACATTTCCACCCAGATCCGCGACTTGAAGCGCGGAACCCAGATTATTGTTGCCACGCCAGGCCGTCTACTCGACCTGATTGAGCGTCGGGCTGCCAGGCTGGATCAAATTTCCGTCGTGGTACTCGATGAGGCCGACGAAATGCTCAACATGGGCTTTAAGGATGAGCTGGATGCCATCCTGTCGAAGGCGCCCGAGGAGCGCGTGACCTGGCTCTTTTCCGCTACCATGGCCAAGGGCGTGGCGCGCATTGCCCAGAATTATCAGCACGATCCGGTCGAAGTTTCCGTGGGCGGTCGCAACGAATCAGCCGCGAATATCGAACATCTCTGCTTCATGGTACATGAAAAGGATCGCTATCCGGCCGTTAAGCGTATTCTTGATTTCCTGCCCGATATCTATGGTCTTATCTTTTGCCGAACCCGCGCCGAAACTCAATCCGTTGCTGAAAAGCTGATTCAGGATGGCTATCAGGCGGATTCGCTGCATGGCGATCTTTCGCAGGCGCAGCGCGATGCGGTAATGCGCAAGTTCCGGCAGAAAAACATTACCATTTTGGTCGCAACCGATGTGGCGGCTCGCGGGATCGACGTCGACGATATCACACACGTGATCCACTATAAGCTGTCCGATGAAATTGCGGCCTACACACACCGTAGTGGCCGTACTGCACGCGCCGGAAAGTCGGGTGTATCCATTGCGCTGATCAACATGCACGAACGCCGCCGTATTGTTGAGCTTGAACGTCGCAACAAGATTAAGATCAACCTCGAAAAGGTGCCGGATGCCAGAGCCATCTGTGAAAACCAGCTGATTGCGCTACTCAATCGCGTGGTGAATTGTGAAGTCAATGAAGAGGCGATCAAGGATTACCTTCCGCCCGCCTACGAAGCGCTCTGTCATCTCGACAAGAAAGAAATCATTAAGCGCTTTATCTCCGTTGAGTTTAATCATTTCCTCGACTACTACCGCAATGCGCCCGATATCAACGTTAAACCGCGCCCGCAGCGTGAGCGGCAGGCCGGCCAGCAACGCACCGACAACCAAAAGCGGCGCGGCAAGATGCAGGCGTACGATACCAAACGGTTCTCCATCAATATGGGGCGGATCAATAAGATTAATGCCGGCGCAATCGTTCGCCTCATTTGTGACAACTGCGGAATTAAATCCAACCAGATTGGGGCCATCGATCTGGGCCGAGAGGAATCAACCTTTGAAGTTTCGAAAGAGGCAACGACTGCCATTCGAGAGGGCATGAAGAATGTCAGCCTCGATGGCCGAAAGGTCAGTGTCCGTTCCGCTACCGGACAGGGCGGAGGTCAAGGTGGGTCGCGCGGGCAACGTCAAGGCGGCCGTCAAGGGCGTCCCGGTGGACGAAGATATTAAGGACGGGATTCGCGCGTTTGGCGCATGTCGAGATATGTTGAGCTGCTGGGCTCTCTTTCGAATTTCAAAATCAGGGCAAGAGAGCCAATAGACCTCTAAAAAACAAGCACCATTGGCACTAAGCACGCGCATATCCGGGGCTGAGAGCATAATTTCCCGAGGTTCTTGGTTTAACCCTTCCCGCTTTGCGGCTATTGTCCCCGTTTTGAATTGGAAACGAACCATTGTGGGTGGAGTTTGACTATGATTTATCGCATTGAAATCGGTTTGAAGGACGGCGTGCCGGATGCGCGCGGACGCGGCGTAATCCATCGGGCGGAAGGTGCCCTGAAAATGGCGATTGCGGAATGTCGGACTCGCGATGTCTATAAGGTGGTTGCGAATATCAACGACGTCAAGGCTGCTGTTGTGCAGAAAACCTTTGCTGACCCGGTCGTGGCCGAGTCCGCTATGGGCCGTCTTGCAGCGCCTTCATCGTTTGACTGGATGCTGGAAATCGGTTTCAAGCCCGGCGTAACCGACAACGTCGGGCGCACCGCGCGCGGGGCGCTGAAAGACATCGTGGGTCGTGAACTCGAGTGGGAAGAGCAGGTCTACACCTGCATCCAGTATTTCCTCTCGGGCAACCTTTCCAGAGAAGATGTCGAGCATCTAGGAAAAGACCTGCTGGCCAATACCCTGATTCAAACCATCTCCGTTTTTTCCCGGGAAGAGTGGTTGGCGGCTGAGCCTGATATCTCCGCTCCGATTTTTGATGACCATTCCGAAATCAAGGTCAATGTGATCGAACTGCCCGACGACGATGCGAAGCTGATGCGTATTTCCTCCGAAGGCATCCTGTCGCTTTCGCTCGAAGAGATGCGCACCATCCGCGCCCACTACCTGCGCGACGACGTTAAGGCGCACCGCGCTGAACTTGATCTTCCGGAATGGCCGACCGATATTGAACTCGAGTGCATCGCACAGACCTGGTCGGAGCACTGCTCTCACAAGATTTTTGCCGGAACGGTAAATTATAAGGACGAAGAAACCGGCGAAGAAGAGACGATCAACTCCCTTTACAAAACCTACGTCAAGGCCTCTACCAAAAAGATCGAAGAGTCCATCGACTGGCTCGTTTCGGTCTTCACCGATAACGCCGGTATTGTAAAATTCAACGAAGACATCCATCTCGTCTACAAGGTGGAAACCCACAACTCGCCCTCCGCGCTCGATCCCTACGGCGGTTCCATGACCGGGATCGTCGGCGTAAACCGCGATCCGCTCGGCACCGGTATGGGCGCTTCTTTGGTTTCCAATGTCTGGGGCTACTGCCTTGGATCGCCGTTCTACGATAAGGAAATCCCCGAAGGCCTGATGCACCCGCGTCGGATTCGCGACGGTGTGCACGAAGGCGTCATCGACGGCGGCAACCAGTCCGGGATTCCGTACAGCCGAGGCTTTGAATGTTTCGACGAACGCTTCCTCGGCAAGCCGCTGGTTTATTGCGGTACGATGGGCACGATTCCGGTGGAGGTCACCGGCGGGCCGTCCGAGCGCAAGGAAATTGAAGTCGGCGACTGGACCGTCATGTGCGGCGGGCGCATCGGCAAGGACGGCATTCATGGCGCAACCTTCTCTTCCGAAGAACTTCGCACCGAATCACCGGCGCAGGCCGTGCAGATCGGCGATCCGTTGACCCAGCGCAAACTCTACGAATTTTTGCTCGAAGCACGCGACCTTGGTCTCTTCCGCTGCATCACCGACAACGGAGCGGGCGGTATTTCCTGCTCGTTTGGCGAAATGGGTAAATATTCCGGCGGCTGCGAATGCGAACTTGCGGGCGCACCGCTGAAATATGAAGGCCTCCAGCCTTGGGAAGTGCTGGTTTCCGAAGCGCAGGAACGCATGACCCTCGCCGTTCAGCCCGAAAAACGCGAAGAATTTGAAGCGCTCGCCAAACAGCGCGATGTTGAAGTCGCCTTCATGGGCAAGTACAACGACTCCGGCTATTTTACCGTCAAGCAGGATGGCAAAGTGATGGCCAGCCTCGACATGGACTTCCTCTATGAAACCGGCTGCCCGACCCTCGTCATGCCCGGTGTCTGGAAAAAGCCTGAAGTTCCGGCTCCGTCCGTTGACGCGCAGGCGGACTATTCCGAAACCCTCACCAAGCTCATGGGCGATCTGAACCTTTGTTCGCGCGAATACAAGAGCCGCATCTATGACGGCGAGGTCAAAGGTCTCAGCGTTGTGAAACCGTACGTTGGTGTTAACTCCGACGTGCCGACCGATGCCACCGTCATGCGCGTCGAATACGACAACGACCGCGGCGCGGTGCTGGCCGAAGGGATCAATCCGTGGTATTCGGATATCGATACCTACGACATGACCACATCGGTGATCGACGAAGCGGTTCGCCGCGTCATTGCGGTTGGCGGCGACCTGAACCGTATCGCGATTCTCGACAACTATTGCTGGCCGGATCCGGTCGCGTCCGAAAAAACGCCGGATGGCGCCTATAAAATGGCGCAGCTTGTTCGCTCGAACAAAGCACTCTATGATTTAACAACTGCGTATAAAACGCCAGCGGTCTCGGGTAAAGACTCCTGTAAGAACGACTCCACACGGGGTGGAA
>CAZWZW010000049.1:0-16759 GCA_964639125.1 uncultured Verrucomicrobiota bacterium | reverse complement strand
GGACGCCACGCTCAGCCAGGCCGGACCGGAAACCTTCGAGAAGGTCAGCGGGTCGGATTCCGGATCGGAAGCGTCGGTTGCGATGGATGCGCTGTAGGCCGCATTCTCGGTACCGTTGGCCTTGCTGAACGGATTGACCGTGAAGGCCGGAGGCTGATTAACCGGAGCCGCGATGACGGTAATGTTCAAGGTCGCCGTATCACTTCCACCGGTGGCGTCAACCTGTACCGTAAAGGCATTTGCTCCCACATCGCCCGCACCCGGCGTACCGGACAGGGCACCGTTGGACGCAACACTCAACCAGGCCGGACCGGAAACCTTCGAGAAGGTCATCGGATCGGATTCCGGGTCGGAGGCGTCGGCGGCAATGGAACTGCTGTAGGCCACGCCTTCGTTGGCATCGATTTCGTTGATCGGATCAACCGTGAAGGCCGGGGGCTGGTTGCCCGGGGCCGTTGATTGAACCACGAAGAGCAGATCACGACCGTTATTCAGGCTGATGGGAAGCGATGGGAATGCTCCTGCATCATACGTTGTATTAATCAACGTTCCATCGGGATAGGACGTTGTCAGGTCCGTTGAAACACGAAGGTTGTCCGCAATCGGTCCGATCAGGGTAATGACAAAGGCATAAGCCTTGTTGGCACTACAGGATACCGGAGTCGCGAACGTAAGTGTCTTCCACGGGGTGGAGCCGGTGATGGATGGGAAGTCCACCGAATGGACGGACCCAACCAGGGTGTCCGGTACGCCATCACTGTCCGTATCTTCCAGAACAGCCAGCTCCAGCGCCTGCGAAGCACCGTAGGTCTTTGTGTCACTAGTGGCATGGAATGAAACGGCGGACAAATCAAAGGCCGTCGCACTCTTAAAGCTCTGTCCATACATATATTCAGAGCCCACGCCATCGTTGTTGGCAACGGTGATCTGGTTCAGCACGCTGTCGCTAACCGTCAGCGACGCCACCACATTAGCGGTCGGCGCACTGGCGCTCTCGGTATAAACAATCGAGGCAACCGGAGCCGCATCCACCGTGATGTTCAACGTCGCGGTGTCGCTGCCACCCGTGGCGTCGACCTGTACCGTGAAGGCATTCAGACCCACATCGCCCGCACCCGGGGTCCCCGAGAGCGTACCGTCGGAAGCCACACTCAGCCAGGCCGGACCGGAAACCTTCGAGAAGGTCATCGGGTCGGATTCCGGATCGGAAGCGTCGGTTGCGATGGAACCGCTGTAGGCTACATTTTCTTCGCCGTTGGCTTTGCTGAACGGATTGGCCGTGAAGGCTGGAGCCTGATTGACTGGAGCGGTGTCGACCGTAATGTTCAACGTAGCGGTGTCGGAAGCCAGCGAGGTATCCTCCACCTTGACGGTGAATACGTTTGCGCCCACGTCGCCCGCCCCCGGAGTACCGGAAAGCGCACCGTTGGCGGCCACACTCAACCATGCCGGGCCGGAAACCTTGGAGTAGGTCAGGGTGTCACCCACATCAACATCTGTTGCCGAACCGGCGAGGGTATCGCTGTAGGCCGCATTCTCAGTGGCGTTCGGTTTGTTGATTGGATTCGCTGTAAACGTCGGCGCATCGTTAACATTGTCAACGGTGATTTCGAGCGTGGCGGTATCCGTGTCGGTACCGTCGGATACCTGCACGGACCAGCTGTTCAGACCCACATCGGCGTTGACCGGGGTGCCCGAAAGCGCACCGCTGGATGCAACGTTCAACCAGGCCGGGCCGGCAATACTGCTGAAAGTCAGCGGATCGCTGTCCGCATCGGTGGCATTGTCGGCCAACGTGCTGCTGTAGACGGCATCTTCTGTTGCGTTGATTTCCACAACGGGGTTGCTGGTAAACACCGGCGCGTTGTTGACAGGGCCACTACCCGTGGTCACGAGAGTCAGGGTCGGGCCGGCATAGGTCCCGTTTTCCTTGGAGGCATAGCGGCCTTCTCCGGACGTCGTTGCGGTGCTCCAGACATAGAACGAGAAGGTGCCATCGCCCGTGATGGCGCTGGTGACATCAAACTCAAGCGTCTGAACCGCATTGAAAGTTCCCGACAACGATGCAATCAGGCTACCCATGGTCGGCCTTGTGTTCCAGGTCACGACGCCTTCCTGCCAGGTGTTGTCGGCGCAGGCATAGATCCCGGGATTTTCAGCCGGGCGGGCCGCATCGTATACGGTCAGTTTGAGCGTGGCCGATTGCAGCGTGTTTCCGCCGAGGACGACATCAAACTTCACCAACCCTTGAAAATCGGTGGCCTTGTCCTTGATTTTCATGAAGGAACTATTGTCCGGTGTGGTCGGGATATTCTGATTCACAATCGTATCCGCGACAGCAACCACATCGTTTGTTCCTGCCGGAATGCCAGGCACCGTGGTGTCGAAACTCCACACATCACCGGTAATGGTGCCGGTCGGCGTGACTTCGTCGATACGCCAGTAGTAGACGGTATTGGTTGCCAGCGCTCCCGGATTAAAGATGTTGCCGGCCTGGTTGCCCTGAAAAACCAGGCTGCCCGGGTTGGTGCCGAAATAAACGTCGTGGGAGGTGGCACTTTTGCCTTCGAGCCACATAAGGTCGGCATCGAGCTTGACGGCATTGTTGCCATTCGGCGGAACGGGTGTAACGGCCTTGTCGAAACGGCATCCCGGAATCCAGTAGCTGGTTGCGCCATCTTCATAGGCACCGATATCCGGGGCGGTGCCCAGGTAGCCATCGGTAATGCCGGTCACGGCAACACCGCCATCGACCACGGTAGAACCAGCGAGAGGACGGAAGTCCCAGTTGTCGGGATCGCGCAGCTGGGTGCGAATATCCTGCGCGGTGTCGTACCCATTCCAGTTATGATCCTGCGTGCCCGGCACGGCCATGGGATTGCTCCGGTCGCCCGAAATTTTATTGGCTGCATTGTTGCGGGTAATCGTTCCATTATTCGCACCGCCGCCATCGGCCGTGTCATCCAGAATAATAATATCATTATTGGGTGAGCTGCTGAATGCCGCGTTGTTGTAGCACTGGTGGAACTCGCCCTTGAACATCAGGGCCGATTTGGTATTCCAGCCGACATTGTGGTGCATCAGGCCATTGTTCCCCCATGTGGTTGGCGGATTGGGCGCATCAAAACGCGCACCGTATTTCACCGTGTCATGGAACCAGTTGTAGCGCGTGATCGAACCGGTCTGATCGCCCGTCATAACCTGCACCGCTGCCCCATCATTCTGGACCAGTCCGTAGTTCATGAATTCGTTGTATTCTGCGACTGCCGCGGCACCCAGGTCCACGATTTCAGAGGCTCCGCTCCGGTTGACCGTATTGCGCGTGAAGGTACTGCCGCCGGTACCACGCATGTAGATGGTGGCCATCAGGTTGGGCAACTCGGAAACCACCCAGTCGATATCGCCGAAATAACAGTTATCAATCGTGTTTCCCGTACCCTTCATGTAGATGGCATGGCTTTCCGCGAAGGTGAACGAGCAATCCCGTACCGTGCAGTCGGATACCTGGGCACTCCCAGGCTGTTCCATGGTAGTGGCTTCCGGCGCGGCAATACTGCCCAACATGCGCTTCGAGCAGCTCGGATACTGCAGGATGCAGTTCTCAACGGTGATGTTTTCTGAATCGTAGAACTTGAAGGTGCTTCCGAAAAAGTCCAACCCCTGTAGATTCAGGTAGGAAGAAAGAGTGACATCAAACGCATAGCTCTGGGTTTTCCCGCGGATATCGCCGGTCGGAATGCCGCCACCGGGAACATGGAGATAAAGCGTTTTGGTGGCCGTGTCATAAAACCATTCCTTTTCCACATCCAGCAGGTTGAGCTTGCCTTCCAGAAAATAGCGGGGTTGCACGGAGCTATAGTTTGCGGCAGCATTGTAGGAGAACGTGCCGGATCCCGCCGAGTGACTGGTTACCGCACGGGTGTAGGTTCTGAAGCTGTTCACGTTAAGGATCGCCAAAGCACCATTCATATCCAGGCCACTGGCGGCCAAGTCCGCATTCGCATGGGGTGCATCCACCATTGTTCCATTGGATGAAGTCGCCGCGTCGCCGCGTGCCCACTTGTTTTCCCAGTCCCAGATCGAACCATCATCGAAATTACCATTGGGCCATCGGGCGGGAATCATGAGTTCACCATCCACATACAACTGCCAGATATCGGTATTGAGCGTGGTTTTATAGATGTTGCCGCTATGCAGGGTCCAACCGGTCGAACCCAGATCTGTCAGCGCCTGCGAACCGTCCAGCGTTACCACTTCGCTGTTGTAGCGGGTAAAGGTAATCGGCGAAACGGCCGTTCCATCCAGATTATTGATCACAACGGCTTCGTGATAGTTTCCGCCTCGAATATGGCAGGTGTCGCCGGCAGACATGATGTCGGCGGCATGCTGTATGGTTGCAAACGGCTGTGCCAGGGTTCCCGGACTGGTATCGCTACCCGTTGTCGCAACATAATAATCTGCGGCAAAGGTTGCCGATGTTGCAATAATCGATAATCCGAACAACCAACGAACGAATTTTATCATGCTATCCTCCTCTTACACTCAACGAGCCAACGCAACCCAACGCGGGTTACTCTAAATCAACTCGCTCACAAGCATTTAACTCCGGCCGCCAGACAACTTTGATGAGTTTTTAGTAATTTTTACTAGGCAATCGTTTATTAATTTACAGAAAGAACATAATACTATTCCTGTCCGCGGGTGAGTGTTGATCAAATTCTAATTAACTCGATCTAATTAAGGCTTATTCCGGCTCGACAAAAATGCGGTTAAAACTTGAACCGGCCGAATCTTGGGCTAGTTTGAACGGTATGGATTCGAAGAACCCCCAAAAAAAAGATGATCCCTATGCCACCCGCAAGACCCTGATCCAGCGCGTACAGGATCAATACAATGAAGAGGCATGGGAGGAGCTTATACGGATCTATTCACGCTATATCTACAGCATCCTGATCAACATGAATGTCTCCGAACACGATGCCGACGAATTGCACCAGCAAGTCATGATCAAGATCTGGAAACGCCTGCCGGAACTGAACGTACAGGAGCTTCGTTTCCGCAACTACCTCAGCACGGTCACCAAGAATACCGTGCTGAATTTTATCCGCTCCAGAAAACGCCGTATTGAACGCGAAGAAAATGCCGTCACCGATTCGACGATCAGCTATCTGGACGCGATCCGGCTTCCGGACATTGAAAAAATTGCGGAAAAAGAATGGCGCATCTACCTGACCCATCTGGCGATGCAGAATATTGAGCCCCTCTTTTCAGAAAATGCCATCGATGTATTTAAACTAAGCCTGAAGGGGCTCTCCGCTCATGAGATTGCCGAGCAAAAAGATATGCTTTTGAGCACGGTCAACACGTTAAAGTCCCGCGTTAAGTCCCGTTTCAAAATCGAGCTCGAGCAACTGAAGGAAGAGCTGGAATAACGGCAGAAAAGGTTCGTTTCCCAATTCCGCGGAGGGGGACATTTGCATGGAAATCCTGCCGCCCTCTGCACACGGAGCAGGCGGGCCGCCTGCGGTACGGTACTGTTTTTCCCACTGGAAGCGGGCTCCTGAGCCGCCAAGATGGTGGCGATACAAGTTGTATCGCAGGCGGCCCGCCTGCTCAGTGAACTAGGGGGCTTATTTCTTCTTGCCGGCACGCGTCCAGAACTCTTCCAACGTCAAGAAACCGTCCTTGTCCTTGTCCTTGTTCTTGAACTGCTTGGCAGCCGCTTCTTCCCAACCGGTCTTTCCTTGATCTTCAAAACGTCCTTTTACAATCTCCGTAAATTCTGCGAGATCAAGCTTCCCGTTTTCATCCGTATCCGCTTCCTCATACGTTTTAATCTGCCCAGGCTTAAGTTCAGCCTGAACTCCAGCAGCCAACGACAATGCCATTACAAACAAAAAACTCTTCATTTCAATTTCTCCTCATGTTTACTAACAAACTCTCGATAAACACATAACCCCTCTCCCTGTCACTTTTTGACAAAAAGTACGCTTTTTTTCCTGAGCCCATATTCATCTGCTTTCTCTGAAGCAAAAAAACACAATCCTATCTGGCGAATTAGAATCCGAAACCTGCACCCACCCGGCAAAAATGTCCCTATTTTTCTATCGGTTGGACAGGAGGCGGTTCCGATGGTTCAGCACGGCTCCTCGGTTCCACCCGGATAAACTCAACATCAGGGATATACTTGGCTAAATATGCATCCGGCTGTTCCAATGTATGATAAACCCGCTCCACCCGGAGGCGCTCGAAAACATAGAACTTGTGCGGCGGAATTCGGCGGATACCGGCAATATTCAGCTCCTTTATACTCTGGACGCCAAGGAGCCGCTCAATATCATCGAATTTGGAATAGCTCACATCCAAAGAATAGAGTCGAAGCGGTTTCAGCACATTGGATTCATAGAGCGGCACCGCGATGGGGAGTTGAAAAATGTCATAGGGTTTACCGGAAAGCGAGAGATGCCAACCCCGTTCATCCTGGGTTATCTGAAGGGAGTTCTTCTCCATTTCCCCAAACGAACGGTAGTTCAGGATGTCCAACATCGTTTCGACCACCGGAAGGAGTTCATCGGCCGGCCGTTTGGCGGATTTTTTTAGATAATAGTACGCCACATAATAATTTACCGAACGAATGTGCCGTTTAATCTCAAACAGCAAATTGCACATATCACCAGGCTCCAACCACCGGGTGTCGTCCGGCTTGATACGGGCATATTTTTCCGACAGCATTTTGCAATCCTGATAGCGTTGCCTGACTTTAATCCGACTGAAGTATTCCGAGGCCTGATTAAAGTCCTGCACCACAAAATGCAGCAGCGCCAGATATTGGGTCAATGCATGGATTTTCCCGGGGTCGGTCTCATTTTCAAGATGACTGTTGATCGCCTTGATTTTCCCTTCGGCATGAAGAAAATCCTCGGCATTGATCAAATCCATGGCGGTGTCGCGGATACTGTCGCTGAGCATACGCGAATGTTCAGTCTCCTGCTTGTAGAGCCGCAAATTTTCCTGCGCCTCGTTGCGTGCAACTTCCGCCGCACGCTGAGCCGCCTCAGCCGTATTCTTTTCCCCCACAATCTTTATAAATGACAGTACGATGGTCACTGCAAGAGCCCACATAAGTATGACTCCGACGACAAAGGCAATGCGCCGACGTTTAACCAGCAACCGCAGCCTTGCAAACCAGCCGGCATGCTGCGCTTCCGTTGCAAAACCGAGCAAATAACGATCCAGCTCATCCCGAAACTTTCCGACCGATGCGTAGCGATCTTCGGGATAGAGCGCCAGCGCTTTCATCACCACCGCCTCCAGGCCAAAGGGAATGTCGATCTCTTTGCAAACCTTGGAGGGTGGAACAATACCGCCCTTTCGCGTTTGTTCGGCAACATCATTCAAGGAATCGCCGGTCACGGATGGGCGGTGTGTGAGAATAAAGTACAACAGGGCACCGAGCGAATAGATGTCGGTCTTGGAAGAAACCTGCTGGCTCTTGCCAACCTGCTCGGGTGCCATAAAACCCGGGGTGCCTTTGATGGTTCCCCGACGGGTTAAATCGTTGAGAATATCTCCATCGGGAAGCTCCTCTTGAGGGATGATTTCAATACGCTGTGTCAGCGGTTCATCGGACTGCATAATTTTGGCCAACCCCCAGTCGCACACGAGCACTTCACCAAAGGGGCCGACAAAAATATTGGCGGGCTTCAAGTCCAAATGCATGACGTTGCGGGAATGGGCATAAGCCACCGCATCACAGGCTTTCACAAAGAGTTCCAGCAACCGGGGAAGCGGATAGCGCCTGACATATTCCTCCACCCCACGCTCCAGCTTTTCGATGATGTCCTTCAGGGTGTCGCCATGAACAAACTCCATGGTAAAGAACGGCTCGCCGTCGGCTTCAAAACCAATGTCATAGATGGAAATAATATTCGGATGCTGCAGGCAGGCCGTAATTCGTCCTTCGCGAAGGAACCGTTCTTTTTCTTCCGCAGTAGCGCCCTCAGCCGGCCGGGCCAGCGCCACCATCCGATCCGCGCGCAGGTCGCGCACCTTGTAAATCCGCTTTTCCCCGCCGGACTTGATAAACGTTTCCTCAGCATAATGCTCCGGCACCTCCTTCAGCATGCTGGAGATCGGGAACAGGTATTTTTCCTCCCCTTCTTCCAGCGAGAGCGCCGACAGGTCGTAGAGGTTCTCGAGCCCCGGAATACGTTCCGGCAGACCATCGCCATCATAGGTTGAGTGCTTCGGTTGCATATTCTCCATCAAACGCAATAACCATTACCCGAATCCGTTAAGCCTCACAGATTGTAACACCGCAATTGCTTCATCGTTATACTTTTTTTATGAATTGATGGCATTTCCAATGACACTGGAATATAAAGGAAAGGGCCGCCAATGCACGAGACACGAGGGGCATCTCTATATCTTTTTGCACGAGATTACGCATTGGCGGCCAAAGTTTGTTCTGCGGTGCAGATAAAGAACAAGGCCAGGTTAGAATTTAACGGTTACCTTTCCGCTTACGATGTGCTGTCCATAATCACCCCCGAAAATACCGTCATAATCCACTTCAACCTTGGTGCTCTGAAGTTTCCAGTTCCAGATATCGAGTCCGCCCCCTACCTGCAGCAAATCTTCTTCGCGCGAGCGTACACCGAAGGCCTTGCCCGAGGCGGAATAGCTGAAATCCCCAAGGTCGGCGTTGAACTCATGTAACCAATGCACACGGAATTCCGGCAACAGTGCAAGCCCATGGCGCAGCCAGTCAATTTGATGCGTAGAGGAAAAACTCGCACCAAGTGCACCCAGATAAGACCATTCATCATATTCTGCGATGGTTCCTCCGAAACGTTGATATTGATCCTGCGAATAGTGCGACATCAGCATCGAGGTTTCCGGGGTAATCTGTGTTTTTTCCGTTATATTGAAGGATCGACCGGTACCGATATATCCGCTGGTGGTGTGGGAATCAAATTTTTCATCCATTAGCAGGTTGTCCGCTTTGATTTTGTTGAGGCCATAGGTAAACGCCAGATCAACATAGGCGCTTTTTCCGCCGATTGTGGAGTAGAGCGTCCCATGATAGGTATCCACATCGGCATCATAGGTACTGCCGGCATCAATATTCCCTCTCGCATATCCGCCAGCCAGCCCCACGAGCAAATTGCCAAAGCTTTTGTCCATACCGACCACGGTGCCGAAGACGCGGGAATCAAAATCCGCAAACGTGCCATCGGCATCCCTTGAGCTGAACGCCCCGTATGCCCGGATCCAGCCCTGCATGTCGTTGTTTCCGCTCCCGGGGCCTGCCGCGCCCAATGGACCGGCTGCCTTGCCAACGGTCGACTGGGTCGAGGCATACCCATTCATGGAGCGGAATTCCGTCGTGCGCGCGGCAATCTGATCGGAGATCTGTTGTTGGACCTGGAACGCGGCATCCGCAACATCCGGCTGTTGCGATACGGTATAGCGAAGGAGCTGCTCTCCATCTTGTCGGCTGAGTTTATTGATCTTGTAGAAGGTTTGATTCTCAATAGAGGTGCGGTTGGTAAGGACACGGTCAAGATCCGTTAGCAGGGCTGCACCCAGGTCGATCAGGGAGCTGTTGGTCAGCGCGTTATAGTCAAAATTAATCGTGATCCCCGACGATGCGTCAACCGATGCATTGACCAGCCATCCCAGCTCTGCGTCGACCACTTCATCCACCCGGTTTGAATTGGCACCGAAGTCCGTTGCACCGCTGGCGGCGACCAGCTCAACCCGGCCGGTGGTGGTGGCGGCGGCCCCCGAGATGGATAGGCGGGCGTCGGCGTTGGTCATGATAAGGGAACCGCTGGTGATGGCAGCCATTCCGAACCTTGGTGATGTTGCGTTGGTGGTCCATCCTTCGTACGAAAAATTCATGCTTGAGCCATCGTCAATCACCAGGTTTCCGCCGACGGAAACCCTTCCGAGCCCAACCCCAAGAGTTGATCCGCTGGAGAGGGTCAGTGCGTTGCCAAATTTCAGCGTGCTGGTGTCCGACAAGCTGAACCGCGCGTTCTCTGCCGATACAAAAGCCTTGTCAAAAGACATCGTGCTGTTGATTGTCACATCCTTGAAGAGCTGGCTGGCCTCCGCCTCGGAGAGCGTAACATTTACCGTTCCGCCCTGTTGCCAGACAATACCCTCGATGCCGGCATTGGTTGATAGGGTAAAACTGGATATCCCGGTGCCGTCAAACCGGATTTCGCCATTGATGCTTCCGCCCTGGATGTCCAGTTTTTTCCCGGCGTTCGTAAAATAGATGCCGTCGTTGATCACGGTGTTGGTGCCGGTTGCATCGTTGAGGGTCACGTTCCCTCCCATGGAAAATATGCCCCAGCCCGCGTGGGCCGATGCATTCGTACCCAGGGCCGTGCCGCCCGCAGCTCCGGAAAAGCTTCCGCCATTGATCGTCACTGATCCGGAATCCACATAAACACCGCTGCCCCCATCGGCCGATGACGTGGAGGTTGATAAAGCTCTTCCCCCCACGCCTCCCTGAAAGAGTCCATCATTTATGACCATGCTTCCACCATCAACAAAAACCCCCGCTCCCCCATTCGCATCAGCACTGGAAGAGGAGGCCGTTCCACCGGCACCGCCGATAAAGGAGCCACCGTCAATGGTCGAAAAGCTTCTGACCCGCACACCATCTCCGCCTGCCGCCAATGCGGTTGAACTGCTTCCCAACACTTCGGCCGTTCCACCGGAGCCCCCCAGATAGGTTCCGTCTGTCACGTGGATAACACCGGAAAAGCCATCTCCCGCGGAGGCATTTGCCAAGCCCTCGAGGGCGAAGGCATCGCCTCCGTTTCCTCCTGCAAAGAAGCCATCGGTTTGTACGGCGAGGCCACCCGTGCTAACAACCGCAGTTCCTCCGAAAGTCTGGGCGTTTCCGGCCGATCCATTGGCCGTTGCTGATCCTCCGGTTCCGCCGTAATACTTTCCGGTAACGGGCAATAGTGGAGAAGAAAAAGTGGGAATCATTACTCCATGCCCCCCCCATGCTTGCAGTTGACTGTCACCGGAATTCCCGTTTCGAACAGCGGTCCCGCCATCGCCCCCCCGGACTTCGAACATATTGGTGATGAAAGAGCCTGCTCCGGGCTGTCTCAAATCCAGCCCCATTCCTCCGTAAACCTGTAGATCAGAACCCGTCGTATTATCGGATTCACCGTTATGGGTTACAACGCCCCCGTTCCCGCCGTAAACCCATCCGCCATTCAACATGACATCGCCATTTGCATTGTGAATTCCTTTTCCTCCCCATGCCTCAGATGTCAGGAGTCGCCCCGTTAATATTGAACTCCCGCCATTTCCCCCGCGAACGTTTATGTTGGAGGCAATCAATTTTGCCTGCGTTTGATTGTTGGCGGCGTTTTGAAAAAAATGAATGCCATCCCCACCAAACACCTGGGTCTTCAAATATGAATCCGCAGTGGATAGACTGAAATTCCCGCCATCACCTCCCAGAATGTAATCTTCGGCTCCTTCTTTCGCATAATTAATGTTTAAGGATGCCGTCGATCCCATTCGTCGAATGTAGAGGCCGGCCCCACCTCTGTTACGTTCGGAATCACCGCCCCTGAAAGAGGCTCCGTTCAGGATAACTGAACCCAGGTTTTGCAATTCGGTGGTGGCCCAGATTGCGGGATTGCGGGAGTTGTTGCCGACATATTCCCCTTCATTAAAGGTAACCCCCGTTCCGCTGAGAAGCTGCACGACCCTTTGGTTGAATCCATCCGACCTTACCCGGGTGACATCCGCGTTCGCATCCCCGAAATCCCGGATATCATCGAGACTGTTGATGACCAGATCACCACTAAAAGCCACAGGGGAATTATTGGCGTCTGCGGTCCCAATGGCCACGCGAGATGAAACCGGGTTCGTGATCGTAACGGTAACGAGTGCTCCGTTTCGTACGTGCACAAAGCCGGCCCCGATTCCGGTCGTAAAAAAATTGGTGGCAAAGTCAGCGCCGGCAGGATCATCGGTTGAAAAAACGCCATCTATCGAGCTTATTTGGGCAAACAATGAGTTGGCAGTGATGAGTGCAATCGATAAAGCAATTCCCGGTTTTTTCATAAGTGGTCCCCCGTAGTTCGTCTGAATTCTTTGTGCAAAAAGATAAAAAAACATGCGCCCATTTACCGAGTCATGATCAGACTCGGGCACATGCCTCTTACGTAACAGCGAACACCGCGTGGAGAACTCTTTTGACAGAAAACTTCTAAAAAATAAAAACGTCCGGCCGGGCCGATGATTAATTGATCAAAATGCGCAGACGGATAAACCGGTTGGCTTCCGTGGTGGGGATTTGGTTGGTGACGGCTTCGAAACCGGTTTCCAGCGGCATCGTACCGGTTTCGCTGTAGCCGTTGGTACTCCATGAGCCCACAACCAGGTTGGTGTTCAGCTCAAGATAATAATCCAAACCGCGCGCGGCGGCATCGGTACGACGACGATAAATATAGTCGATGGTTCCCGCGCCGGGATCCCCAAGCACGGGATCGATTGAAGCCGGATCATTCGGATTGTCCGGCGCACCGCCGAGGCCATATTCCGCCAGGTTGTCAAGCGCGTCAGCATCGGGATTGTCGGCATAGCCGTCATTGCCCGCGATGGCATAGCCCGCAGCCCAGGCGGCATACAGCTCGCCGGCCGTAGCGGCCTGGATCGTAAAGGCAATATCCCGCGTGCTATTCAGCGCCGGCGGCAGTGAACCGGGAAAAGCGCCGGCTGGATAGTCGGTATTGATCGACTCTCCGTCGACATATCCGCCAACCTTGGAGTTGGCCACGCGCAGATTATCGGAAACGGGGCCGACCAAGGTGAAAACAAAGCCGTAGGTCTTGTTGCCCTGCATGGGTATCGGATCCTGAAAACTCATCTTTTTCCAGGGTTTGGCGCCATTGATCGACAGGAACAAAACGGAGAGCACATTACCAATCTGTGTATCAGGCACATCGTCGGCATCCGTATCCTCCAACACGGCCAGTTCCAGCATCTGACCTGCTCCATAGGACTTTGAATCGGACGTGGCATTAAATGAAATGGCCGACAAGTGGAAGTCCGCGGCCGCCTTAAAGGTTTGGCCATACATCTTTTCATTACCGACTCCGTCGTTGTTGTTGGTCGTCATGGAGTTCCAAATATTGGTATCGGCCAGGTACCAGGTCACGGCGTTGACCAACGGCGCATTGGTATGCTCGGTGTAGATCAGCCCGTTCCCCGAAACCGGAGTGCCGGCAACGGTAAAGCTCCACACCTCACCGGTGACGGTTCCACTGGCGCCGATTGCATCGACGCGCCAAAAATATTCCATTCCGGAGCCGAGTGCGCCCGGCGCAAAAATATTGTCGGGCTGGGTGCCCTGAAAAACAAGATTGCTGGAGCTGGTGCCGAAATAGACAGCGTTCGATCCGGCTTCATACCCTTCCAGCCACATCAAATCCGCATCCGCCTGTACATTCGATGCCAGGTTGGGCGGAACGGGTGTCGAGGCCTGCCCCAGCTTACGTCCGGCAATCCAATAGTTGGAATCGCCATATTCATACGCTCCGATGTCCGGTGCCGAACCGACATAGCCGTCGGTGATGCCCGGAAGAACCGTGCCGGCATCGATCAGGGCAGAACCCGCCCTTGGCCGGAAATCCAGGTTGTCGGCATCGCGCACCTGGTTGCGGATGGGCGTGCCGGTGATGACGCCGTTCCAGTTGTTGCTGGCCGTGCCGGGCAGTGGATCGCCGGGATTCAGGATCGTGGCCGGGCTGATGTTGGCGGCCGCATTATTGAGAGTGATCGCGTTGGCATTCCCGCCCTTGTCGGTGGCTATGTTAATATTGCCCTTGTTCGCATCGCGTGGATCGAAACCAAAGTTATTGTAGGTTTGATGAAAATCGCCTTTGAAGCGCATGGTGTTTGCATTCCACACCGCATTGTGATGAGAGAGCCCGTTCTGTCCGCCCGGGTCGCCATCAAAACGCAGAGTGTATTTGACAGTGTCATAGATCCAGTTGTAGCGGCTGATGGAATTGGGTGCTTCGCCGACCGTCCGATGAATCGTGGAACCATCGCTCTGAAGAAATCCGGTTTGCGTAATCCGGTTGTATTCCGTGATGGCCGTGGTGCCGGGTGAGATGGCCGATGACGCCCCGGTCATTTCAATGGTATTGCGGCGGATAACCGCGCCATCGCCCGTCACGCGAATGGTTACGCCCAGCCCCGGCAGGCCGGCGCAACTGAAATCGATATTGCGGAACTCGTTATTGTCGATGATGCACGTCGTGCCCTTCATATGCAGCGCGGTCCCGTCCACATTTTCAAAAGAGCAGTTGCGAACCGTGTTGCTGGTTCCGTTCCACATTTCTGTCAGTTGTATATCGGCTTCGCTGCCGAGCATGCGTTTGGAATAGCCGGGCGCTTGCAGGTCGCAGTTCTGCACCACCGCGGAATTGCAGTTGCTGAACACGAAGGTGGTCCCGAAGAAATCAATCCCGTCGATCACCACCCCGTCGCTGTTGGCGATATTGAATGCATAGGTTTGTGTTTTGCCGCGGATCGCTCCCGAAGGCATCCCTCCGCCGGGCACCCACAGATAAAGGTCTTTTGTACCCGGATCAAAGAACCACTCACGTTCGGCATCGAGCAGGTTGAGTTTGCACTCCAGATAGTAGTATTGATGCTTGGTCCGGTATGAACCCGCCAGATTGTAGGTAAATGTATTACTGCCCGCCGTATGATTGGTCACCAGGCGTGGCCAGGTTTTGAAGCTTCCGACATTCATGACGCCCATTGCCCCGGTCATATCCAGCCCGGTGGCGGCAAGGTCGTTCCCGTTGTTGGCCGTATCAATACAGGTTCCGTTTACGCTGAGCACCGGGTCTCCCAGCGCCCAGGTGCCGTTCTGGTCCCACACGGATCCATCGTGCATGAAGGCGTTCGGCCAGCGTGCCATCGTCATCATTTCGGCATTCACAAACAGCTGCCAAATATCTTTGGAAAGTGTGGTTTTATAGATGTTGCCGGAATACGCCGTCCAGGGTGTGGAAATGATCTCGGTACCATCCATCGTCACCGTCTCTCCGGGATAGGCCTTGAAGGTCAGGTTGTTCTTGCCGGAAAAAACAACGGCATCATGGTAGGAACCGCCTCGAAGAAAACAGGTGGAGCCGGAGCTCATTTGGGTGACGGCATGGGACAGGGTTTTAAAAGGAGCCCCGATGGTTCCGCTGGCAGCATCATTCCCGTTCGTCGCCACATAGTAGGTCGCCGCCTGTGAAGCTAACGAACCGCACACAAGCAACAGGGTTAATATGGATTGAGTGAATTTCATTCACAAACCTCTCTTCGCTTCCTGACCGCTCTTTTTATCGGAGCATGTACGCTCACGCTCCGATTAACTCGATATACCCGGAGAGCCCAAAAATCAAGTAAATTCTGATTTTCCGGCCCTTCCCGAGGTAATTTTACCGACTAGAGCATTTTCTTCTTAATTTGTCGCCTGGGATGGCAGGCGGGCCGCCTGCGATACGTATCGCCGCCGGCCCGGCGGCCCTGTCGTTGCGACAAATTGAAAGAGAGATGCTCTAATCAATCGATATGCGCAACCGGATAAACCGGTTGGTTTCCGACTCCGTTGAAACGCGGTTGGTGACCGCCTCGAATCCGGTTTCAAGCGGTGCAGTACCCGCTTCCGCATAGCCGCTGGAAACCCACTGATTGGAAACCAGGTTTCCACACAGCTCGAGATAATAGTTTAATCCACGAGTCGCCGCATCGGTCCGTCTGCGGTAGACATATTCCATCCAGTTTGTTCCGCCATCGTTAACGACAGCAGCCACTGGAATAATGGATGCGGCCACGGTTCCGTTGGTCGGATCACCGCCCAGCCCATACTCAACCAGATTGATCAGGCCATCATGATCGGTATCCACCAGATAGTTGGTATCCACGCCGCTCAAACCATAGGCGCCCCACCACTCTTCATATGGCGATGGAACCACCAACGGTTCCAGTGCGGAAACCCGAACTTCATCGATATAAACATAGTCGCCCAATCCGTTGGCATCGCCCATAAACCGGAACTTCATGTTTGCGGGAAGCGTGTAACTGGCTTCGTCAACGATGACCTCCTTGAATTCAAAGACATCATTATTGAAATCAACGCCGGCAACATAGTCGCGCAGTGTAATCCACGTCGAACCGTCATAATATTGCAGGAAGAAGTTGTCCGGCACCCCCGAGGAGGGATTGGCCTCCATACTTTTCGGCATGAACCAGAATTCGATCTTCAGCGCGGTATACCCCGGTGTATCCACATCAATAGGCGCCGTGTGGTAGAACGAACTAACTTCGGCGTTATTGTCGTTAACCTTGACCGACTGAGTCCCTTGGTGAGATTCCGTACCGGTATGCAGGACCGCATTGGCGCCCCCTGAAGTAAAGTTGCCCCAGCCGCTTTCGAAGTCGTCGTACGTCAGCTCAACCCAGTTGCTGCTTCCCGCCGCCAAGGTTGTAAAGGAGCTGATGGATGGAGCCCAGTTGCTGCCATAGTCGTTCGTCGCGAAACACTGATAGGAATAAAGCGTGTTCGCAGTGAGCCCGGTCAGG
Source organism: uncultured Verrucomicrobiota bacterium (assembly GCA_964639125.1). Taxonomy (GTDB): domain Bacteria; phylum Verrucomicrobiota; class Kiritimatiellia; order Kiritimatiellales; family Pontiellaceae; genus Pontiella. The sequence goes on along the minus strand of CAZWZW010000049.1, from coordinate 121 downwards.
TTGGTTGAGAAGCTGCCGGCCTGTCCTCCCATATCCAGCTGATTGGTTGCACCGCCATCCGGCCACCAATAGATCCACACCGCCGACGCAACGGGTTCGGTCCGTATTTCCGCGAAAACTT
>CAZWZW010000048.1:0-16793 GCA_964639125.1 uncultured Verrucomicrobiota bacterium | reverse complement strand
CAGCTCGTATGGAGGCCGGACACCTCTCTTAACTGCCTTCTCATCCTATCTACCCGGATGGAATCCATGCTACAAAGCGATAGTTTAATGTCGATTCGACCGGGTGGGTGGTTTAACGTCGCATCCCGTTTTAGAGTTTAGGAGAACGAAGATGATCAAAGCAAAAGTGGTTGGAGCCGGAGGATACGGCGGAGTTGGAATTACGGAACTGCTGCTGCGGCATCCGGAAACGGAGATTGGCTGCCTGGTCAGCCTTTCGGATACGGGCCGGAAGATGAGCGATGTTTTTCCTCACCTGCGCGGCTTCTGCGATGATGTTATTGTTTCTCCTGACGATCCCAAAACGAAAGAACACTATGACGTGGTCTTCTTTTCCACTCCGGATGGGGTCGGTATGCAAACCGCAGCCGCAGAGCTGGAGCGGGGCGCAAAGGTCATCGACTACAGCGGCGACTTCCGTTTCGGCTCTACGGAACAATATGCCGACTATGCCAACTTCATCGGCCTCGACCCGGTCCACAAAGCTCCGTCCCTGCTGCCGGAAACGGTCTATGGGCTGCCGGAACTGCACGAGATCGACAGCAACCAAATGCTGGTCGGAAATCCCGGCTGTTTTGCCGTCAGCTGCATCCTCGGGCTTGCCCCGGCCGTTGCGGCCGGAATCATTGATACAAAGAGCATTATCTGCGACTGCAAAACCGGGGTTTCCGGCGCGGGGAAAAAGCCCAATGCCGCATTTCACTATCCCAACCGCTACGACAACATGAACGCCTACAAACTGGCAGGCCATCAGCATGTGGTTGAGGTGGAACAGGAGTTGGGTGCCCTTGGTGAGGAAGATGTGCAGATCACCTTTACCGCCCAGGTGGTACCGGTTTGCCGGGGCATCATGTCGAGCCTCTATGCAACACTGGAGGGTCAGACTGCGGACGAAGTGCTGGACATCTACCGGCAGTTTAACAAGGACAATATTTTTATCCGGGTACAGGATGCCCAGACCCCGGCCAGCATTGCCGATGTGCGGGGCACAAACTATTGTAGTCTGACCGTGGATGTGGATGTCCGCAACAACCGGTTGCGGGTTATTTCGCACATTGACAACCTCATGAAGGGGCAGGCAGGCAACGCCTTACAGAATATGAATCTGATCTTCGGGCTTGATTCTGGCACGGGACTTGCGTTTCCCGGACAGTATCCATAAGGGGAATCGTCGAAAGAAGGGTCATGAATAAATATATCAAGCTGAGTGCAATACTGACCGCCCTTTTGGTGTATGCCCTGATTCTGCTTTATATTGCACCTAGCCATGAACCCTATTTCTTTCTAAGCATTGGCCTTATCGGCGGCATTGCGTGGCTTTCGGGCACGACCGCTGGGCTGGTGTCAGCCCTGTTGCTGGTTCCGATCACGTCCTACATCTACCAACAGTTCGATATATCGACCAACTATGGCTCGTTTTCACGCTCTCCGGCCTTTGTTGGAATTGAAATTCTTGCTGCATTTGCCCTCGGCAGCCTGCGGAAGAGAATCCTGCTCCTGACCGAAAAAGAAGCTGCACTGACCGCAACAAACGAGGCATTGCAAAATGCGCTTTCCCAGGTGAAGGAACTGGGCGGGATCTATTCCATTTGCTCCAACTGCCATAAAATTCAGGATGATGACGGCGAGTGGAAATGCGGTGACTCCTTCCTTATGGAGAAAACAAAAATGGAATTCAGCCACGCCATTTGTCCAAATTGTATTGGAGAATATACCTCGGCGCTCCCGACCGAGCCGGAGCAGGAATAAGTCGATCCCCCTCATGCCCCGGTCGGGATGGCTCGCCTTGGTTGTGAAACCGGAGGTTCGCTTGCCGCAGGGAACTTTCATTGGGCACCGGCCAATATCATTTCCATCTCCGAAAACAATCCGCTATAAACGCCCGGCTATGGACCCGAAAAAACTACCGATTTACGACCTCCGTACTGAGCTGGCCGATGTGCTGGAAGCTGAAAACCGTATCATCATCGAAGCCCCGACGGGGTCGGGGAAGTCGACCCAGGTGCCGCAAATCGTGCTCGATTGCGGCAATGCCGGCCCCGGCGAAGTGGTCGTGCTCCAGCCGCGTCGGCTGGCGGCGCGCCTGCTGGCCCGGCGCGTTGCATTCGAACGCTACGCACCACTGGGTGGGGAGGTCGGCTATCAGGTGCGCATGGAGAACCACGTTTCCGAAAAGACGCAGATCCGCTATGTGACCGAAGGCATTCTGCTGCGCCAGTTCCTCTCCGATCCGGAACTGCGCGGTATTTCGACGATTATCTTCGATGAGTTTCATGAGCGGCACATCTATGGCGATATTACGCTTGCCCGGGCATTACGCCTGCAAAAAATGCGTCCGGATCTGAAGGTGATCGTTATGTCGGCGACGCTGGATGCCGGGCCGCTGCGCGAATACCTTGCTCCCTGCAAAGAACTGAAGAGCGAAGGCCGTATGTTTCCGGTCGAGATCAACTATGCACCAAAACGGATCGACTTTCGCCACCATCCGGTTTGGGATGCCGCGGCCGATGCCTTCGAGCGGGCGATTGAATCCGGTGCGGAGGGCGATGTGCTCGTTTTCATGCCGGGCGGGTATGAGATATCGCGCACGGTCGAAGCGATCCGCAGTCGCAAGTGCGCCCGTGCCTTTGCGGTGATGCCGCTGCACGGCGAGCTGTCCGCCCGCGATCAGGATGCCGCCGTGGGGGAGTGCGATCAGCGCAAGGTGGTGGTTGCCACCAATGTGGCGGAAACATCAATTACCATCGATGGAATCCGGATTGTGATCGACTCCGGGCTGGCACGCATCGCACGCTACGACCCGAACCGGGGGATCGATACCCTGTTGGTCGAGCGCATCAGCCGGGCCGCGACGGATCAGCGGACGGGGCGTGCCGGACGGACCGCACCGGGAACCTGCCATCGCCTGTGGACGGAGCAGGAGCACGTTGCCCGGCCGATGCAGGAGCTGCCGGAAATCCTGCGGCACGACCTGGCGGAGGTGGTGCTGACACTTAAGGCGGGCGGCATCGACGATGTTGAAAATTTTGAGTGGCTGGAAAAACCGAATCCACAATCGTTGGTTCAAACACTAACGTTGCTGCGCGACCTCGGGGCGATTGATCACGACGGAAAGCTTACAGCCATTGGGAAGAAGATGGTGTCGTTTCCGATGCACCCGCGCTATGCGCGCATGCTGCTGGCGGGAGAGCAATACGAATGTGTGCGGCAGGCCTGCCTGATTGCCGCACTCACGCAGGGGCGTTCCATCCTGCAACGCAACAAGGGCAAGGAAACGCGGGACCATCGCGACGATCTGCTGGGCGAGGATGGCGTTTCTGATTTTAAGCGGTTGATGCGTGCGTGGGTGTTTGCCGACAAGAACCATTATAGTGCCGACGCTTGCCGCAAGCTCGGCGTCAATGGCGCCGCCGCGCGGCAAGTGAAACCGCTTTATGAGCACTTCCTGAAGATTTCCGGAAAAGAGGGGTTGAAGGTCAACACGCGCGCTCCTAATGATGAGGATTTGCAGAAGTGTATCCTGTTGGCCTTTTCCGATCATGTGGCCAAACGCCGCGATGCCGGAACGCTGCACTGCGAAGTGGTGCACGACCGCGCGGGGGATCTCGATCGTGATTCCGTGGTGCGGGACAGCGCGTTAGTGGTCGCGGCTGAAATCCGCGAGATTGAGGGCAGCCGCAATTTAAATGTGCGGCTCAATCTCTGCACGGCTATTTCCGAAGTTTGGCTTCACGAACTGTTTCCGGAAGACCTGGAAGAAAACACCGAGGTGGTTTTTGATCCGGTCTTAAAACGGGTGGCGACCCGGCAGTGGAAATCATTCCGCGGGCTGGAACTCCATTCCAGCATGAAGCAGGAAGTCGATCCGCAGCAGGCGGCGGAGATGATTGCCGAGGAAGTGCTGGCCGGACGACTCGATTTGCTGAAGTGGGATGATCAGGTGGAAAAGTGGATCGCGCGGGTCAACTGCCTGGCGGCAGGATGCCCGGACTATGGCATTCCGGCGATCGACGAGGAGGCGCGGCGTGCGATGGTGCAGGAGATCTGTCTCGGGGCGGTTTGCAAACGCGATTTGAAAGACCGACCGGTCTGGAAGGTCGTCAAATCGTGGTTGACGCCCGTACAGTTGGATATGGTCGACCGGCAGGTTCCGGAGCGGATCAAACTGCCGAGCGGATGCAACGCCAAGGTGCGCTACGAGGACGGTCAACCACCCGTACTTTCGGCAACCATCCAAAACCTGTATGGACTGGAAGAGTCCCCGACGGTTGGCTTCGGCCTGATTCCGGTGGTGGTTGAGGCACTGGCACCAAACCAGCGCCCACAGCAGAAAACACAGGATATGAAATCCTTCTGGGCCAATGCCTATCCGATGCTCAAAAAGGAACTGAAAGGCCGTTATCCCAAGCACGAATGGCGATAGGGCGTTTCGTCGGCAATCCAGCAGGTCCGATATTTAATCGTCCGCTTTACCCAGTACCCGGTCAATGGCCTGGGTAAGAACTTCCAGCTGAAACGGTTTTTGCAAGGTTTCTTTTGCTCCAAACAGTTTGGCATGTTTCAGGTAGTTGTTTGCCGGGTTGCTGCCCGACATGGCGATAATTTTGGATGCTGAACCCTTTTCACGAAGCGCCATCATGAGCTCCAGCCCATCTTTCTCCGGCATTAAAATATCTGTAACTACGATGTCGATGTCGTTGTCCTGGTGGAGAGCAATGGCATCCGCACCTTGAGAGGCCGGGATTACGCGATATCCCAACTCGCTCAAACCCTGTTCCAGCATGGAAAGCACGGTCTTGTCGTCATCGACCAAAAGAATGGTTGTATCCCTGTTTTTGGTATTCATAAATATGATGTCCGCCGGTTCTGGTTAAAAAGCGCGGAGAATGACCAAGACAGATCGGAACAGCAACCCTTTTTTCAAAGAAAAATATGGAGTGATTTTGGTGATCTCGAAACACTGTTTTCACCCCTTTTCAGGTCCCGGAAAGTAGTTAAAAAACGCACATAATTGCGATGTGTTTTAACTGCGGTTTGTTGAGCAGGAGAGAGCGCAGTCGTTGTTCTTGCCGGAGAAAGGATTGCCAATTGCGGCAATCTGTACGAGAGCCAGAATTTTGGTTTGTGATTCTGATCTGTTGCACGAGGAAACGCTAAGCAGACTGAAACGGATTGTCGGTGAGTGTGAGTTCGATTGCCTGGACCAGATCCGTTAAAAGGAATGGTTTTTCAAGCGTGAGGTCTGCTCCCAGCATTTTCGCTATTCTAAGATATTTGTCGTCGGAATGCGTCCCGGTAATGGCGATGATATTTGCATTGGCGGACTCCTTTTTCAGTTCCATTATGAGCTCAATTCCATCCTTCTCGGGCATCATAATATCGGTCACAATAACGTCGATGTGTTCGCTGTTGTGAACGGTCAGTGCAGCATTCCCATGTTCCGCAGTTAGGACGCGATATCCTGCACGTTCGAGGTCTCTTTGTAGTGATGCACGCAATGCATCATCATCTTCAACTAAAAGTATGGCCGCACCTGAATGTTTTTCTTTCATAAGTATGATGATACATTCGAAGATGTTTCGCACAATATGTTTTACGAAAAATCGCGTATTCGAGTTTTTGACTGCTGCTCAGGATTTGATTAGAGGCCGAAGGTGCGGATAAAGCGCCGGGCATCGAAGTATTGCGTGAAGAGCTTGACGATTTTTTGGTGCTTCACTTTGTCGTAGAGCTGGAGCTTGGTATTGTTGAAGCATTTGTGCAGGGTCATGTCGGTTTCGGCAGTATCCTTCGCAACGGCGATGGTTGGCACTCCGCTTTTGCTCAACCATTCAACAATGGTTTTGTCCGGCATTTTGTCGTTGGAACACGTGAGGATAAGGCCCCCAAGTTTTTCGTGGGGCAAGGCTTCGTTAAAGTCGAGAATGCGCCTTAGGCGCACATGCGATCCCGCACTGATGACGGCAATGTCGCGCGGCTTCAGGTGTCCTGCGGGATCAAAGACATCATTTCCCTGTGCAACAATCTTTATCTTGCGGCAGGCCAGATGCCAGACCCCGTCGGACGAGCCCTCCAGGATGCGCGGATTTTTGAAGCTGTGGCTGACCAGCTGCATGGACGGATTGTTCAGATATTTAACCTGAGGCATGTAGCCAAAGATGTTCAGGGCAGGGTCCCACTCCGAAAAAATGCGATTCAGCGCGTCCTCGGTGAGGATGTCGCTCATCATTTCCAGCTTGTTGGGGAGTACCTTGTTGAACAGAATGCCCGCCACCTGGCTTTGATGGTGGGCGAAGTAGGAGAGGTCCACTTCGAGTTCATCGAGCGTCCGGCCGATCCCGCCGCCCACCAGATAGAGAATTTTGGCTCCGAGCATATTGGCCACGCGTGCGTTTGAAAGGCCAATCACCGAACCGACTCCGGGGTGGCCGGTGCCCTCTGCGATGATGAGCTTCTTGTCGGAGAGACTCTCCATGGTTTTATGGATGGCCTTTTCGTAGGTGCGCGTGATGGCCCGTGAGTCGGTGCTCTTGACAAATGTCCTGGTCACGCCGGAGACCACACGGACCGGGGAAAGGCTGCTCAGATCGGGCATTTCCAGTTCCGTGAATTCCTGCACGATCCGCACATCCTTGTCAATGCGCTCACCGTTGGGCAGAACCACCATTTCCTGACCTACCGGTTTAAAATAGCCGATATCTTTTGGGTCGATGTGTTTGCAAAGCGTAGAGATCAGCCCGAGGCTGGTGACGGTTTTCCCGGCATGCTGACGCTCGCCGGCGATGAATACGACAGGTGGTTTTTTCATCACTTCTCCTATATGAATGATCCAGTATTACGGGATTCCGGACGGGAGGAAAGCGTAACCTTTTGGAGATTGGCGAATGAGGCCCGGGATCAAAAAATAGTTGTTGAGCAGGATTGAGCTCTGATTGGAGCCTCTGCTAATAACCCATCCATGGATACACCGGAACTCAGTGCCAGCCTTGAGGATTACCTTGAGACTATATACTTCCTTTCGAGGGATGAGGGCAAAGCGCGCCCCAAGGAGATCGCCGCACGAATGAAGGTTCGCGCAGCCTCGGTTACCGGTGCGCTGAAGGCGCTGGCTGAGAAGGGACTGATCAACTATGCCCCGTATGCTTCGGTAACGCTGACTAGCGAGGGACGTGAGGTTGCGGGAACCATTGCGGTGAAACATGAGGCGCTGCTGCATTTCTTTACGCAGGTGTTGGGCATTGAGGCCCCGGAAGCCGAGGAATTTGCTTGCTCCATGGAACACACCATTCCCGACCATATCCTGCAGCGGTTTGTCCGTTTTGCCGAATACACCGAAAAATGCCCGAGTTTCAACGCCAGTTGGCTGGAAAGTGCTGAGGGCTACTTCTGCAAAGCGCAGGGGAAAGATAAGCCGCATTGCAGCAAGTGCCGTCTGCCGGGTTCTTCTTAAGGAAAGAGATCTCTCGTATTTCTCTATTTTGCATCCTCGCATCCAGATTGTTAGGCGCGCCAAAAAATATCTGATTAGGTTTGACCTAGTTTAGATAACGTCTAAATTAGCCCGCAATTTAAGCAGGTAACTCGTATGGCGAATTGTCACGAAGATGTAAAAAAACGGATCAGCGCACTGTACAACATGCTTGTTGAGCATGATGGCTACGGCGAAATGCACATCGACTTTAAGATCCTTAAAAAGGGGCAGAAGGAGATCATTGTCCATTGCGGGAAGCAATATCGCTATGTCGTCGACAGCTCCATGCGCTGCCTGAAAGATTGAATGCGGTCGGGGTGTGCCCGAAGCGGATTAAATTTGAATGACTTATTGGCGTTGCTGGTTCAGGGAGTGAGCGGTTCGCTTTTAGGAAAACATAAACAATGAAGAAAGATATGTACGTTGTTGTAGCTATACTGAGTGCCATTGCGGCAGGGGCTTTCGCTCAGTCGGAACCGGCGGTGCAGGAGCCGCATCGACCCATTTTTGGATGCTTGGTAGAGGACCGGTTAACCGTTTCGGTGTTGCCCTTTAACCCATTTTTGGAGAAAACGAAATGAAGCTTAGGGAATTGAAGAAAAACGAATCGGGAATTGTTACAGGATTCAGCACTACAGATGCGGCCTATCGGCAGAAACTGCTCCGCATGGGGCTGAACAGCAATGCGGAATTTGTGGTGGTGCGCAAGGCTCCGTTTGGCGGCCCGATCGAAATTGAGGTTCGAGGGTCCCGCGTGGTACTGCGCAGCGACGAAGCCGACGTGCTGGAGGTGGATAAGAAATGAGCAACCTGAAGATTGCCCTTGCGGGCAACCCCAACTGCGGGAAAACCACCGTCTTCAATGGCCTGACCGGATCCAAGCAGCAGGTCGGGAACTGGCCGGGGGTCACCGTTGAGCGCGTGATCGGCGAATACTCGCATTGCGATGCAACCATCGATGTCACCGATCTTCCCGGCATCTATTCTTTCTCCGCGCTTTCACCCGATGAAGACGTCGCCCGCAAGCACATCCTGTTCGATACCCCCGATGTTGTCGTCAACGTGGTCGACGCCTCCAATCTTGAGCGTAATCTCTACCTCACCACCCAGCTGCTGGAAATGAATGTGCCTGTGGTGGTGGCGCTGAACATGATGGATATGGCCAAGCAGCGCGGCATCCGTATTGGCGTGGAGCACCTGGCAAAACATCTCGGATGTCCCGTTATTCCGGTTGTTGCTTCCAAGAAAAAGGGCATTGAAGAGCTGAAGAAAAAAATCTGTTCCATCAGCAAATCCCATCATAAGCCCGGCGTACGCGTGACATACGAGAAAGATATCGAGAAGGTCCTCAAGTCGTTGGAAATCAGCCTCGGTGATGTGGCCCTCACCAAAAAGGTTTCCCCGCGCTGGCTCTCCATCAAGCTGCTCGAAAAAGACGAACTGGCCTGGGAAATTCTCGGCACGGACAAGGCGCAGCTTCCGGATCTGGATGACCAGCTCAAAAAAGTGGAGCGACTGGTCGGCGAGGATGCCGACATGATTATTGCCGACGGCCGCTACGGCTTCATTCACGGCCTCGCCCGCGATGTGACCGCAGGGAGCGACAAGGCGCGAAAAACCTTCTCTGATTTCGTCGATAAATTTGTGCTCAACAAAGTGCTTGGCTTCCCGATCTTTTTCGGGGTGATGTATCTGGTCTTCGCCATTACCATTAATGTCGGCGGACCGTTCATCGACTTTTTCGACGGCTTTTGCGGCACCATATTTGTCGATGGCTTCGGTCATCTGCTCAGGATGCTGAATAGTCCGGACTGGGCGGTGGCCATATTGGCCGAAGGCCTGGGTGGCGGTATTCAAACCGTCTCCACTTTCATCCCGCCGATCTTTTTCATCTTTCTCTGCCTGTCGTTTTTGGAAGACTCCGGCTATATGTCGCGTGCAGCATTTGTGATGGACCACTTTCTGCGGACCATCGGTTTGCCGGGCAAGGCGTTCATCCCGATGCTCGTGGGCTTTGGCTGCAACGTCCCCGGCATTATGGCCACTCGCACACTGGAAAGCCGGCGCGACCGGATTTTGGCCATCCTGATGAACCCGTTCATGTCGTGCGGCGCACGACTGCCCGTCTACACCTTGTTCGCCGCGGCCTTCTTTCCGCAGCGCGGCGGCATCGTGATTTTCGGTATCTATCTCATCGGAATTGCCCTCGCCGTTATGACCGGATTGCTGTTCAAGAAAACCCTGCTGCGCGGGGAGGCAACCAGCTTTGTGATGGAGCTTCCGCCCTATCACATGCCAACCGTTAGCGGCGTCATGTACCACACCTGGCACCGCCTCAAATCCTTCGTGATTAAAGCGGGGCAGGTGATCCTGCTGATCGTCGCCGTGCTCGGCTTCCTGAACTCCATGGGAACCGACGGTACCTTCGGCAACAACGATTCTAAAAACTCGGTTCTCAGCGCCATGAGCCAGGCCGTCACGCCCGTCTTCCGGCCGATGGGGATCAAAGACGAAAACTGGCCCGCCACCGTCGGCCTCTTCACCGGAATCTTTGCCAAGGAAGCCGTCGTCGGCACACTCGACTCCATCTACAATCAACTGGAAGCCGAAGACGAAATCGCCGCCGAAGAAGCTGGCGTTGCATTCGATTTCTGGCAGGGCATTATTGATGCCTTCGCAGCGATCCCCGCAGGATTTGAAGGGCTCGCCGACCATCTAAAAGATCCGCTTGGCCTGTCCGGTGCGCTCGCGGAAGTGAAAGAAGCCGATCAATCGTCCTATTCAACCATGGTGGCCCGTTTCGGTGAACACGGGCCCAAGGCGGCCTTTGCCTATCTGCTCTTTATTCTGATTTACGCCCCGTGCGTGGCCGCATTGGCCGCGATTGCCCGCGAGATCGGGCTGCGCTGGATGCTCTTTGCCGTCAGCTATCTGACTCTCCTCGCATGGGTAATTTCAACGGCCTACTACCAGCTGGCCACATTTGCGGTGAACCCGTCCGCATCCGCTGGATGGCTGGGATTGTGCGTCACCATTCTTGTTGTGTTCTACATTGGACTGCGGCTTGCCGGCGATAAAGGTGGAGAGCGGCGTGCTTAGTTCTATCGTTCAACTACTCAAGGAGCGCGGCACGCTCTCCGTTCAGGAGATCGCGCTTGCGCTCGAAATCGAGTCGAGCGCCTTGCATCCGATGCTGGAAATGCTCGTGCAAAAAGGAAAGATCCTGAAAGTGGAGCTGCCCTGTAAAACCGGCTGTGCCGGTGGATGCACCCAGTCCGACACGATGATCTTCTACAAGCCCGCTGCCTGATTTTACGGAGTGCCGTAGTGGGCGGGTTCGCGGTAGGTGGCGTCCCAGTTTTTAAAGACGGGTTCGAGTCCTTTGCTCCGCAGCATCGCGCAAAATTCGGGGATATTGCGTTCGTCGCTGATCTCAAACTGCTCGGTCGATTCCTCCGAATCATCGCTATAGCCGCCGACGGTGGTTTTGCTCGCCACGCTCATTTTCGAGATTCCCAGCCCGGCCATCCCGTCGCGCACGCGTTGCGGTTCGCGGGTGGAGAGCACCAGCGGAATTTCGGGCAGGCAGATTCGCATCGCAAAAATAAATTGCGCCAGCATTTTTTCATCGACCGGATGATCGGGAGCAAACCCGCCGAGCTGCGGCTGGATGCGTGGGAATGAGATCGATACGCCGGCCTGCCAGTAATTTTTCAGCAGATATTTGGCATGGCGGTAGACGCAGAGCAGGTCAAAGCGCGGATCGGCCAGGCCGAGGAGGGCACCAATGCCTACGGTGCGCAGTCCGCCGCGCAATGCGCGGTCGGCGGCATCGAGCCGGCTGAAGAAATCGCGTTTATCGCCCCAGCGGTGCATCTTAGCGTAGATCGTTTGATCGTAGGTTTCCTGATAGAGCGTCACCCCGGTGCACCCCGCCTCGGCCAGCTCGCGATATTCGTCCTCGGCCATGGGGAATACCTCGATATTCACGTTGTGGATAGATTCGGCGGCGATGGCCACGCAGTCGCGCAAGTAGGGGACGTCGGCTTCCGGCATGCGCTCGCCGGTGAGCAGCACCAGCTCTTCGAGGTGCATGTCCTTAATCGCTGCCATTTCGTGGCGCAACTGCGCTTCGCCAAGCACACTGCGTTTGGCGCGCCGGTCGCCGGCAATGCCGCAGTAAAGGCAGCCGCCGTTGCAGAAGTTGGAGAGGTAGAGCGGGGTGTAAAGCTTGATCGTCCGGCCAAAGTGGCGGCGCGTAATCGATTGTGCCCGTTGCGCCATGGGCTCCAGATATTGAGCGGCTTGTGGTGATAGCAATGCGGCCAGCTCCCGTTCGCCCGGTTCGGAACAATACAGGGCCTGTTCAATTGCAGCACTGTCGACCTCTTTGGTAAACGGGAGCCACGGTGCCGGATCCAGCCATTCTGGAAGGGATTTAATCATTGGTGGAGAGAAACGAGGTTAGCGGGCTGCTTGCAAGTGCGATCTCGCTGGTGGGCATGAGGCCTGCCTTATATGCGGCGCGCCCGGCTTCGACGCCGGTCTTGAAGGCGGCTCCCATGGCGGCCGGATGTTCGGCGGCGGCGATCGCGCTGTTGACGAGTACGGCATCGCACCCCATTTCGAGTGCACAGGCCGCCTCGGAGGGCGAGCGCAGTCCGGCATCGACGACGACGGGGATGTTGGCATCGCGGATAATGATTTTAATCATTTCCGCAGTGGAGAGTCCTTTGCCGGTTCCGATGGCGGCCCCGAGCGGCATGACGGCCGCGCAGCCGATGTCTTCGAGCCGCTTCGCGAGCACGGGATCGGCCGGGATATAGGGGAGTACGAGAAAGTCCTGTTTCACCAGTTCAATGGCCGCTTCGTAGGTTTCGATCGGGTCGGGCAGAAGGTGGTGCGGGTTGGGGTGGATTTCGAGTTTAACGAACGGGCTTTTGCTCAGTTCGCGCCCGAGCATTGCCGCTCGAACAGCTTCTTTGGCATTCATGGCTCCCGAGGTGTTGGGCATAAGGCGCACATGGTCCAGCTCGGAGAGCGGGCCATAGAGGTCGTCTTCCGCCTGTTCACGGTTGAAACGGCGCAGGGAAACGGTCACCAGTTCGGTGCCCGAGGCCTGGACGGCGTCAATCATGGCCTGTGTTCCGGAAAATTTGCCGGTTCCGAGAAACAGGCGGGAGTTGAGCTCCTGATTACCGATTTTTAATCTATCCGACATTTTATCCTCCGCCCACGAAGACGAGCATTTCGACTTCATCATTTTCGTTCAATTGGGTGATTTTCCACTTCTCGGAAGGAATCACGCTACCATTCACCATAAGCGCCGTGTGCGCCTGGTTTGCACCGAGCTCTTCGAGCAGGGCATCGACAGTGCCGTCGCCCGTGTGTTCGTGGGTATCGCCGTTTACGGTTAGTTTCATCCTATTCTCCAGCTAATCCGGGATCGCCGATCCCGGCTACAGCAAAAAAGCGCTCCGGGCTGGGCTCGGAACGCTTGAAAAACCTTCAACGCTCCCTTGCGCCGGCATGATCCGGATCAGGTTCAACGGGTATAATCTCAGCACTTTCCTGCCGTGGAAAGGCACCCCGGGTGACTGGTTGCTGAGGTTGCCAGTGACGGGGGATGAAGTAAAGCGGGAAGGCGCGAAAACACGCCATGAAAATTTCTATTTTTGTTGTTGCCGAGTCTGATCGTTTTGCTAAGGTACGCGCTCGTTTTTACCGAAGACCCCTTCGTCTAGTGGCCTAGGACTCCAGGTTTTCATCCTGGCAACACGGGTTCGAGTCCCGTAGGGGTCGCCACTTTCGGGAAAAGCATTCTAGCGACCCCTTCGTCTAGTGGCCTAGGACTCCAGGTTTTCATCCTGGCAACACGGGTTCGAGTCCCGTAGGGGTCGCCACTTGTTTTTTCTCCTTCCATATAACACTTCTTTAGGCGTTTTCGCGCCTATAGCAAACGCGGATTCGTGTCAGAGTTTCTCGTGCCAATTATAGACAATACAGTAAAATTATTAGCGACAAGGGTGCGACTATCTGACATATATATGCGTTTATGAATAGAGGAATCGTATAGCGGGGATTCATATGAAGCGTTTGATTTTGTTTTCTAGCCTTTTATCTATAGTCATGGCGGCTTGCCGGGCACCGGCTGAGGTGCGTGAGTTTACCAAAAAAGATGGAGAGGCCGTCTTCGGCGAAATCATCGACTACAACCCGCAAACGGACAAGGTTAAGATCAGAACCGACAACCGCAAGATGATTCAGATGAAGGCCGCCTCCTTCCGTGATGAAGACTTTATCTACATTCGCGATTGGGATGCCGTTCGGCTCTTTTCGAATAACAACAATTTCCGCATCTATCTCAGCGGACCTGAATCAAAGAACAAATGGACCAAGTATCTCTGGCGCCGGTATGTTGGGAAGATCGAGCCAACGCATACCTATACGATCGACTTCAACAAGATGGGCTATACCATCAAGTTTGAAAACCAGACCGGATATGATCTGGAAAATGTCGCGATCAAATATTGTATTTTCTATGAACAGGAACGCATAGACCACAAGATTGAAGAAAAAGTTGCCGATATTGTCGTGCGCCCATCGATTCATACCTTTGCCATCGTACCGGACGGGATCAATAAGAAGTTTGACTCCAATGCGGTTGTGCTGCGGGATAAGGAAATCCACGGGGGCAATAGACTCGACTATCTGGAAGGCGAAGGTCGTTTCATCAAAAGCAAGATGGTTGGCATGATTTTGCGAGCCACCATCGAGACGGCCAGTGGGCAGTCCGCCGTGCGGGAAATGCGCCTTCCCAAGGATTTGTCCGAAGAATATGTCTGGGTCGAACCGACCGAGGAAAATACCGTCTGGGCGGACGACGACTTGGATGAGCGCGAAGACACCGTCAAACCCCCGACTCAGTGGGAGGAAATGGGGGGTGATGATGGAGGGGACGAGGAGTAGCTTCGGCGGTTGAAGGGGCGTTCCTCTTTATTTTGAATGAGATTTTGAACATACACACGATTTGAGCTTCCAATTATTCGAGGGGTCGAGATGGAACAGAAAAAGAAAAAAAAGGCATTTTTTGCCAAGCACGCTAAATCCAGCGCTGCTTTGGTCAGTTTGGGCATCCATGCGCTCATCATCCTTGTTGCAGTTACATTTGTGGCATTTAAGGTGATCGTTAAAGAGGAAAAGGTGTTCGTTGCGAAGGAGGCCAAACGTCCGAAAATGAAGCTCAAAAAGCTTCAGGTGCCCATCAAGATGGAAAAGCGGAAGAAGCAGACCGCCAAGCTGCGCAAGCGCGTGGTGGCCAAGAAAACGCGCCGTACCACCATGAACATCGCGTTGCCGGAAATTACCGGGGTTCTCGGCGGAATGGGGGCCATGAATGTGGCGGGCGGTCTTGGAGGGGATATTGGATTCCAGATGCCGGAGATTAACTTTTTCGGCGTGAAGAAAAAGAGCGAAAAGGTGGTGTTCATCGTGCTGGCGGGCCCGGCGTCAACCGGTGCTGCAGACCGCCGCCAGTACCCGAAGTCGCGCATGTGCTTCTACACGCTTCGGGCACGGCTGAATGACATGGTGCAGAACCTTCCGGAATATGCATTGTTTAATGCGGCATTTTTTATGGAGAGTTTGACCACCCCGTTTTCGACCAATATGCTGCTGGCGACGGAGGAAAACAAAGAGATGCTGGTCGACTGGGGATCCACCGTCAACCCGTTGGAACTGGAGGAAACCTATTCTTCCGGTAATGTCTATGAAGGTTTCTGGGAGCGTTACCTGAAGCTCGATTGGTATGAGGGGGATGTCATGACGGAGGATATCCCGCCCGTCTTCCCCAAATGGGTATACAACTACACGCCTGGTCCCCAGATTCAAAAGCATTACACCGGGGAGTTGCGCGATGCGAAAACGTTCGTGCACTGGAACCGGGCGGCCTGCTTTGCGCTGGAGCAAAAACCGGATACCATCTTCATCCTCACCACAAACTATATCGGGGAAGAAGCTCCCGACTTAATCAAGGCTTTTGATGGAATTTGCAACGATGTCTATGGGCCCGACCGCAAGAAATATCCGACGATCAATGTGGTTATCTTGACCCGTCTTGGGCGGGCGAATGATAATGCCCCCCGAACGCTGGAAAGATATCTTCCGATCATCAACCACTTCCGTGGACGCGGGGAAATTATTGAAGATATCCGCGATTATATGACTCCGGAAGAACGGGCGGCGATGGAGGCGATGGAGGGAGTGTTCTAATTGACGGGACACTCTGTCCTGTCATGAAATCCCACCTGTTTCCGGGGCGAGACACTCTGGAATCAACACGTTTCGGATTCCCGTCGGTGGGAATCCGCACACAACTCCGGTGCTCCTATGGGGTCGACTTGCTTCCAACGGCGTACGAGGTGATTTCCGTATTGCAGGAGTGCCGGGTGGTGCACCAGTCGAAGCACTTTTGCGCCATCGCCTGATCGGCGCATTCCCCCGTTCGCACACGAGCGGCGCTTTAATCATGGATAAAGAAGGGGGCGGCCATCACACCCATTCCAAGCACAACGGCTAAAAGCAGGTTGTGTATAAAACAGGGATAGACGCAGAGAACGATGCCCGCCACCAGGGCCGAGCCCTTGAATTGTTTCCGTCCATACACGATATAGCCCATACCGATGGCCCCCAGTAAGGTGGCAATGAGTATTTGTGTTCCAGTATCCATCAACTAAACCTGTCCTTTCGGGTTGAGGCGTGTTTCTGTGCCTTGGTTTTCTTCAACATTTCGCGAGCGGGGGAGATGCAGGCAGAACGTGGATCCTTCGCCCGGGCGGCTTTGCACGTCCAGGGTTCCGCCGTGGGCTTCGGCAATGGCCCAGACCATGCTCAGGCCGAGGCCGGGGGTGGCGCGGCTGCGTTCCGCGCGGTAGAGGCGATCCCAGATGCGCGGGAGGTCTTCTTCCGCGATGCCGCATCCGTGGTCGCGGACGGCAAAGGCCACCGTGGTTTCGTTGGAACTTCCATGGAGCTCCACCTCGCTGTGTTCCGGGCTGTATTTGAGCGCGTTGTCCACCAGATTCCCCACGCATTGCCGCAACCGCATGCGGTCGGCCGGGATGGAGAGGTAGGTTGGAACCTCGTTCTTCAGGACAATGCCGCGTTCCTCGGCCACGATGGAATAGAGCTCGATGACCTCGTCCGCCAGTTCCCGCAGGGCAACGGGTTCGGGATGCAGATTCATTCCTCCCGATTGGGCTTCGGCCAGATCCATCAGAAGGTT
>CAZWZW010000047.1:0-17366 GCA_964639125.1 uncultured Verrucomicrobiota bacterium | reverse complement strand
AACTGATCTATCGCTTCCTGAAGTACGATCAGGAAAACCGCAAGGAACCCAATCCCCAGGATTTCTACGCGCCCGAAACCATGGAAAAACCCGATACGATTTCCTGGTTCTCCCCCGACAAGAAACCCAAAAACTGGAAAGACCAGTGACTCGTAAACAGGCGAGAGCGGCAGGACTGGAAGCGGAAATAATGTAACCGACGCCCGATTCATTCCCTGGCATTCCCGGTGGAATGACGGGGAAGCAAGACAACGGTGGGAGCTCTCATCAGCATGTCCAAACCAAGGCTCAAGGTTGAAATACCCGGCGAGGATTATTGGAAGCGCCAGGTTAAATGCCAGTATGCCTGTCCCGTGCAGACCGATGCCCGCGGCTACATCCATGCCATCGCCGACGGCTACTTTGAAGCCGCAGCTCTGATTGCCCGCGCACCCAACCCGCTGGCCTCCATCTGCGGGAATGTCTGCGGCGCTCCTTGCGAAGGGGCCTGCCGTCGGGCCAGCTTGGATGACAGCATCGCCATCCGATCGCTCAAACGCGCCGCCATCGAATACTCAACCGGCATTTTTTCTGATATCCGGACCACTAAGAAAGGCATTCAGGACAGCCTGTTGAACCGGAATGCCGCCGCGGATGATCTGGGCATTCTGCTGGAAGACGTCGATGCCGCCCGATTCAAAAAGGCCAATGGCGAGAGCATCGGCATCATTGGGTGCGGCCCCTCCGGTCTGGCCGCCGCCCATGATCTGGCCCTGATGGGTTTCTCCCCGGTAATCTACGAGGCGGAGACGGTCGTGGCTGGCATGCTGTATCTGGGGATTCCCGCCTACCGCCTGCCCCGGGCGCTGATCGAGGCCGAGGTTGGGCTGATCCAGGAACTGGGTGTGGAGATTAAAACGGGTTGCGCCATTGGCCGGGATCGCTCCCTCGCCCAACTTCGCAAAGACCATGCGGCCGTAATCATTGCCGTCGGTTGCAAGCAATCCCGACACCTGCCGATCCCCGGCAGCGAAGGCAAAGGCGTTTTCGGAGGTATTGACCTGCTGCGGCAGGTGGCACTGGGCATCGACAACGAGGTGGGGGAAAAGGTGGTCGTGATTGGTGGCGGAAACGTGGCCTATGATATTGCCCGGACCGCGCTGCGCCGACAACAGATCGATATTGCCATCACGGCTTTTCGCGAAAAAAAGGATACACGGGTTTCCCTGTGCTGCCTCGAAAGCCATGACGAGATGCTGGCCGATGAAATCGAGATCCTGGAAGGCGAGGAAGAGGGCATTGACCGGGTCAACGGCTACGGCCCGCAGGAAATTCTGCTTCAGGATGGAAAGGTGCGGGCGGTGCTGTTTTACCGGGTGGTCTCGATCCTTGATGAAGAGGGTCGGTTTGCGCCAAAATATGATCCGCAGGATTCGCTGATGATTGAGGCGGACACGGTGCTCATTGCCGTGGGGCAGCAGTCGGACCTTTCCTTTATCCATCCGGAAACGGACGGTATCGAGCTGGAGCGCGGACGACTGGTGGTCACCCCCGAGACGCTGGAAACCACCGCACCGGGGGTTTTCGCCACGGGCGACCTGGCCCTCGGCCCCGGCCTGATGATCGATGCCATCGCCTGCGGCAAGAAGGTGGCGCGCACGGTGTACGAGAAAATCACCGGCGAAGCGATCCGCCTGGAATTGCTCTCGGAACACCACCCCATCGAACACTATTCCAGAAACATGGGGTACGAGAAGATTCGCCGACATGCCACGGAAACGCTGGCCCCCGAGGAAAGAATCGCCAGCCTGCGCAGGATTGTCGATAAGGGACTGACCCGGGAACAGGCGATGGCCGAAGCGTCGCGCTGCCTGCAATGTAGCACCAATACTATTTTTGACGGGAATCTCTGTATTCTGTGCGGAGGCTGCGTGGATGTGTGCCCAACCGTCTGTCTCAAACTGGTTCCGCTCCGCGAGGTGGAGGGAACCCAGCCCGAATTCGACGAGCTGGTATCGACCCTGGCGCAACGGAAGCGGTCCGGCGGGCTGACGGCCATCATCAAGGACGAAGAACGTTGCATCCGCTGCGGGTTGTGTGCAACCCGCTGCCCGGTGGGTGCCATTACGATGGAGCAATATTCATTCAAAGAGAGATGCAAATGAACGCAGAACAAAAAGGTGAGCCGCAGTACCCGGAAGTGAAACGGCGTGACTTTCTCGGCCTGGCTTCGCAGGGCATCCTGATTGGCGCAATGGGCATGGCGATGGTCGGCCTCATGAAGATCATGAAACCGAAGGTATTCCCGGAGGTCTCGACCGCATTCAAGATCGGGAAGCCGGATGGGTTTGCGGTGGGCTCCCGCACCATCATTCCGGACCGGAATGTTATGATCGTGCGCGAAGGGGACAGTTTTTGCGCCATCTCGTTGGTCTGCACCCACCTAGGGTGCATTGTGAGCCCGTCGGAGGAAGGTTTTGCCTGTCCTTGCCATGGTTCTAAATTCGACCGTGCAGGAACCGTTAAAAAAGGGCCTGCACCTAAAAGCCTGGAATGGCTGGAAATTTCACGGCTGCCGGCGGGCGGGCTCATGGTGGATGCATCGCATCCGGTTCCGCCCGGAACAAAATATACGACATAGAGGATCTCACGCATGATTCCCGGAATATTGAAACAGTTTGCCCAAAACCTGAAGCACCTGCCCTCGAGTTTTATCGATTCGTTCCGGCGTCATGGCAAACCCACATCGACCCGTGTGCGCAGTCAGGCGGTTTTTGGCAATCTGTTTTTTCACATTCACAGCGTGCGGATTCACCGCTATTCGCTCAAGCCATTCTTCACCTGCGGTCTGGGAATTATTGCCACCTGCTCGTTTATCATCCTGTGCGTTACCGGCATCGCCCTGATGATCTACTACAAGCCTTCTGTCGAGTTGGCTTACGCTTCGATCAAGGACATTCAATATGTTGTACCCAGCGGTCGCTTTCTGCGGAATGCGCATCGTTGGGCCACCAACGTCATGCTGGTCAGTGTATTTCTTCATATGGCCCGGGTGTTCTACACCGCCGCGTATAAAAAAGGCCGCGCATTCAACTGGCTGCTGGGAATGGTGCTGTTCGTCCTGACGCTGGGCCTGAGCTTTACTGGATATCTGCTCCCCTGGGATCAGCTGGCCTATTGGGCCATCACCATCGGCAGCAATATTGCAGCCTCGTTCAGAGAACTGACGGATGTTCTGCATATTACTGCGGTCTTCGATCCGGGAGGGCGGATGAAAACCCTGCTGCTGGGTTCCCACGAGATTGGTCAGGAAGCGCTCAGCCGCTTCTACTGGCTCCACTGCATTATCCTTCCCTTGGCATTGATGACCGTTCTGGCAACCCACTTCTGGCGGATTCGCAAAGACGGAGGGCTGGCACGCCCGGACACCATCACCGAGGCCGAGCTGGAAGGTATTCCCTCCGATGAGTATGCCGACTCGACGTTCGACAACGCACCGGAAAAAACGTACGGGCTGATGGCCATTGTGAAGGGGAAAAGCCCCGCCGTTAACTGCGGCCCCGAGCGCACCATCCAATCCTGGCCGAAGGTCTTTCAGGCAGAAATAGCCCTCTTCATGCTCACCCTGGCCATCATCTCTGTCTTCTCCTATTTCTTTAACGCTCCGTTGAAAGAGATTGCCAACGCATCCGTACCGGAAAATCCCGCCAAGGCACCCTGGTATTTCCTGGGGTTGCAGGAAATGGTGTCCTACTCCGCCTTTATCGGGGGAATGGTGATTCCCGCCATCGTGCTCATCGGCCTGGCACTGATCCCCTATCTGGACCGGGAAGATCAGGAAGTCGGACGTTGGTTCGACAACGGGACCGGCCGAAGAATCGCTCTTCGCTCTGTTTTCTTTGCGACGTTTGTCATCCTCGGCATTCTGACGTTTACCGTCCGGTTTGGATGGCTGCGGGACTGGTTTCCCCACATTAATCAGGCGGTGATCATGCTGGTGAACCCGGGCGGGCTTTGGGTCCTCTTTTTTGCGGGATGGTCCCTTATCATCATGTCAAAATACAAATCAACGCGGATGGCGGCCATCGCGCTGTTCACCTGTTTTCTGGTCGGGTTTATTATTCTGACCTATTTTGCAACCTACCATCGCGGCCCGAACTGGGACTTTTACTGGATGAAAAACCAATGGCCCGTTCATTAAACAACAAGATTAAGCTCATTACCCTGCTCTCCGGACTCGTGGTCTGTGTCGTGCTCGGCATGGAGGCCTGGCGGGAGAACCTGGCCATGGAGTGGCAGAAATACCAGAACAAATATAAAACCACGCTACTGCGCATCGCTTCATCCGATGCGGAAAAACGTCTGGCGCGGGCATACCCGATCAAGATGCGCCAGATTTTCCTGCCCGGGCTTAATCGTACGGATCGGTGTGTTATCTGCCATGTGGGAACGGAAGACCCGCGGATGAGCGAAATGGAACAACCCCTCCGATCGCACCCCGGTAAATTTCTGGAAAACCACGATGTCGAAAAGTTCGGATGCACCATCTGCCACGATGGGCAGGGGCAAGCCGTAACGACCGACGAAGCCCATGCGCAGGGTTCACGTTTTTTTTGGGAAAAACCGTTGTTGCCCGCAGAATTCACCCGGTCGAACTGCCTGCGATGCCATGATGCCGACGAGCAGGAAAAAACATCATGGGTATTGAAAGGGAAAGCGCTCTTTTTCCAGAACGGCTGTCTGGGGTGTCATAAACTAGGCCGGAGAGGACCGCGCATTGGTCTGGACCTTTCTCGGCTGGGGGATGCCAGCTTTCATTTAAAACGGCCGGTTGGTAAAAACGAAGAAGTGTATCTGAACCGATTTGGACACAATAAAAACATCGCCTATATTTTTGAATCGATTGCCGACCCCAAAGCGCAACCCAGCTCTTCACTCATGCTGGATTTTAAGTTCCGCGATGATGCCGTTTTGGCGTTGACCGCATTTCTGAAGGGCATGACGGAACCCAATGTACCCAATGCCTTTCTCCCCGCCTCCTTCTTCAAGCGGCTTTATCAGGACGAAACGCTCACGGGAGAACAGGTCTTCACGATGTATTGCTCCGCCTGCCACGGGCAGAAGGCCATCGGAAAGGTGAAGAATCCCAACACCCACGAAGGCGAAGTGCCCGCCCTGTTCAAGGTGAAGGAAGCGTACACCCGGAAAGAACTCTATATGGCCATGAAAGACGGAAAGATCGCTGAAAAGGTGAAGCCGGACGGTCCAACACCACTTAATATGCCGGCATGGAATGACGTGCTGTCAGACAAAGAAATTGAGCGGGTTACCGACTATCTCTTCTCGCTCATGCCGAAAGGCTCGGACGACTGGTAGTCTACTGCACGATGGGCCGGAAGCCGCAGTAGCGGGTTTTATGCTGTTTTTCATCGCTACGGCGCTTCCTGGACCGGCAGTCCCGGGCCTTGCTATCCCAGCTTCCGCCGCGCAAGACTCTGAACGTACCCTTTCCGGCGCCCCAGCTCGCACCATCGCCCGGAGCATCAGCGTATGATTTATGCCAGTCATCCTTGCACCATTCCCAGACATTGCCATACATGTCGTACAGGCCCCATGCGTTGGGGGTTTTTTGAGCCACAGGCTGCGGTTCCCCGCAGTTTTTCCCGTACCAGCCCATTTCATCCAGCGAACCGGCATAGTCTTTCGTCAGCCCGGCACGGCAGGCATATTCCCACTGCGCCTCGGATGGCAGGGTATATTCGAATCCTTCCGGCAGGCGGCCGGCTTGCCGCTCACGATCCGTCAACTTCTTGCAGAACGCCATGGCGTCATCCCAGCTCACCGTTTCCACCGGGTTTTCCAATCCTTTAAATTTCGCGGGATTGATTCCCATAACCTGCTGGTACTGCCGTTGCGTCACCTCCGTTTTCGCCATCCAAAAGGGCTGCAAGAACATCACTTGATGCTGCGGTTTTTCATTTCCCTTCCAGCCCTTCTTCGAGCCCATCATGAACACCCCCGCCGGCACCGACATCAACTCAAGAGAGCCGCCATCGCCCAGATCCACGGTTCGGGCGGAGCCGGCCAGTCCTATCGCCCCGCCCGGCGCGATGCGCGCCGCCGTCAGCACCTCGACTTCGCCGCTCATGAAATTAAACATCAAATGGATCAACTCCTGGTTGGCCAAGTCAATTTCATGTTTCAGTACCTTGCCGTGTGCGGTGGCGCTGACGGTATGCGGCCCCGCCGGAATGGCTCCATCCATCCATTTGTCCTCGGTCTTATGATGAGCGTTGCGCGGTGTGTAGGTTGTGCCGGAAATGGTGATTTCGCAATCGATGGGCACGCTCTGAATGATCAGAGTGCCGACCTGCTGCGCGCCGGGTTCGGCCTTGGCGGCATCCGCCGGGACAAACGAATCGAGCCGGCAGGCCTTGACCTCGCCGTCGGCCACCACCAGTTCCGGCGCCTGCGGTGCAAACCCATCGAGGACGGCTTTCAAGCGGTGCGTTCCGGGCACCACCTTTTCAATAATGAAGCCTCCATCGGCATCCGTGGAAATCCCTTTAAATTCTCCATCCAGGAAAATCTTCACGCCCGGGTCACACATCACCTGGATATAGGAATCCGCACCAAACACCGTTGCACAAACCAGGAACACCAACCAAACCGATCCAAGCCATCTCTTCATAACACGTCATCCCGTTAGAGTTTAGAAAGGGATACTCGCATTCTTAGGACACGTGTACAATCCGATAAACGCCGGCTTCCCTCCGTTTCCTGGTAGTGCAATGAGGCGCAGAAACAGATCCGCCTTCAGGCGCGTGAGCTTTTCCAGAGGTTGGAAGGCAGCAGGCCCAGCAGGACGATGGCCAGCTGGCTGCTGACGAAAACGAGTAGCCAAAAGCTGGCCGATTGCGTAAAGCCATAGGAGTGCAGGCCGACGCTGAGCTGGTTGACCCCGAACCACGACCAGGCCGTGACAATGTTGCCGAAAACGGCCATAACGGCAAAGCCGCGGTTTTTCACCATCATGCCGTAGCGGGCATGCAGCATGATGGCGTTCCAGAGCACGATCAACAGCGCGCCGTTTTCCTTCGGGTCCCAGCCCCAGAAGCGCCCCCATGAATCGTCGGCCCACAGGCCGCCGAGCACGGTGCCGACAAAGCTCAGCAGCAGCGCGAAGCAGGTGGTGCCGTAGATCATGCGGTACATGTTATCGTTGGTGGCTTCATCCAGCCGACGAGTGAATAGGCCGGAAAAAATGTAGAAGACCCCCAGTGTACCTGCCACAAAAGTGGCCATGTAGCCGAGGGTGATGGTAATCACGTGTGTGGCGAGCCAAAAGCGCGTATCGAGTACGGCCCGCATCTGCTGCATCGTGTCGCCGTCCCCGGCGAGGAAGTGGGCAATCAGCAACGTAGCAAAGCCGGCAATGCTGCCCACCAGATTGCCCATGCCGTCGGCTTTGCGGTAGAGCAACTCCAGCACAATACCGGTAAGTACGGCCGCCCAGCCGATAAAGATGGCGGACGAGTAGAGATTCGTGACCGGCGGGTAGCCGGAGAGGAAGCAGCGCGCAATGATGGCAAACGTGTGCGGAATGAAAGCACAGATCATTAACGCCAGCGCTGCGCTGATCGGCCCGCGTTTGCGCGACAGCCAGCCGAAGCAGCTGAGCACAAAGACCAGCAGATAAAGCTGGGCCGATTTCATGAAGGCCCCGAGACGGTTGTAGAACAGTTCGAAACCGAGCTTATTCAACACATCGGGCGTTTCGGCGGCAATCGCCGCCGTGTATTGGCCGATGATCCGATTGAAAGATGCCGCATCTCCGGTGGCATAGGCGCGCAGCATCGCGCTCCATTGTTCAGCCAGCGGATCGGGCTTCATGCTGGCCCCGATTGGCAGCGTGGCCATGATCGGATTCGAGGCCAGTAGCGTGCTCATCAGCGGTCGCCAGCGGTTGTTTCCGGCATGCGGCGGGACGACCAGCGGAATGGGAAACTGCTCCAGTCGCATGTAGCGCTGCGCCGCCGGAAGCAGCTGCTCTTTTTTGAGCAAAGTTGGATCTTCGAACGAAGCCATCATGTTCTGATAGGCATAAATCCGGTTGGCCGTCTTGATCACCTGCTTGTCGAACAGGTCGCGCTGGCGCTCCTCCTTCCCATAGGCGGATCGCGCAGTGGAATCCAGCCTGTTGAGCGCCGGCATGATTTCGCGATAGGAATAGCGGAAGCCCTTGCGCTCCGCCAGCCCGAGGCTGGAGAGAACATCCAGATTTTCAATTCGGAATACCTTATAGTCCATCGAGTTGCGACGACCGGAAACATTATCAAGCAACCATTGCACGGCGGAAACTTTTTTCCCATCGACGCGCACGGTTTGCTTGTCGGACATAATGGTCAGAAGATTGCGCGCCAGTGTATCGATCGGCTTTTTACGGCCTTCGTATTTTACCGGAAGATGTCCAAATGCATTGAGATGGAAATCCGTATCGGCCTCTTTTGAAGGTTTTACCCCACTCTGGAAAAACCAGATCGCAAAAAACACGACCAAAACATTAATGATAACCGAACGCTTCAACTTGCGCCTCCTCGTAGACGGAGCTTCCAGCTCCGTTTGGCCGGATATCCGGCGTTGTTTTCAACCTTGCACATTTGTTCACTCCAAAAGATTCTTCGCTCATGCCAACGGAGCTGGAAGCTCCGTCTACGATTGCCTCTGGTAGCGGCGCAGCGACTGGACAAACTGCGCGGCCATGCCGACAAACACAATCATGCAGGAGAGATACGGGATCATCCAGGTGTCGTTGTGCACCACTTGCAGTACTGTGCCGCTGTCGTCGGGCAGATAGCCGGACTGGTAGAACGTGCGGCGGGCATAGCGCAATGGATTGTTCATCCAGATGCGCAGTTCACGGTCCACATCGTCCCCTTTGTTGACGAGGATAATCTGGCTGGCAAAATCCTTGGGCATCTGGGTGCCTTCATATTTATCATGCACAAAATCAAGCAGCTTGATCGAGAAGGTATTCCCGCTCGGCGAGGTCAGGTATTCCCGGCGGGAGCGTAGATAGACCGTAAAGGATTTCCCATCGGCAACAATCGTCTGCGGCATATCCCATGCACGGTTGACAAAATTTGGATAGAACCAGAGCGACAGGACATAGCGGCCAATGGACTTGCCAGAAGCACGATCAATCAAGTCGATATCGACCGCCGGGGCATTTCGGCCACCGCCGGCACCGCTGGCTTCCGGCATTTCGGCCACATACAACCGGGAGCCATAGCCTTCATATTCGGGATAGGTTGCGCGAAGCATTTCCGGAGTTTTGTCGAGCGCCTGCGGTTGCGATGAATTCTTCATGAACCGGTTGATGCGGATGTCGAATGGAAGATCGGACGGCGAAACGATGGCTCCCGATCTTAGTTTACGACCGGGCACTACGGTTACACGGTCAAACGCGGGATCCGAACCATCGGTGAAGGATAGTTCGATCTGACGGGAGTGGTCGATATAGCTGACGGTCTCGCCTTCTTTGATCGTCATCGTAGCTTCAACGGCATGGAGCGCGGTTATAAATTCGCCGACCATTAAAAACAGAATACCCGCATGCAGCAGCACCATGCCGGCGCGCTTGCGGTAGAGTAGCAGACAGGCAACATATAAGACCAGCGCGGCTAGTGTTCCGCGGCCCAAGCGCAAGAAAACACGCCAGAATGCGTCACTTTCCGTGGCCGCCACCGAGGCTGTGCCCCACCCGAATATTACGCCGCAGGTCACGAGAACGCCCAGCAGCAGAAACACAAGACCAGCCACCCTGCGGCGACCTTTGGCCAAGATCTTAAAGTTAGCCGAGTGAACGGAGAGCAGGTTAATCACCAGCAGCGTCCCGATCAAAAATCCGCCCGGGCAGGGGAGTTTGATGTTAGGGATCGGCCAGGAACGGGGAAAGAAAACGTGCAGATCAATCCAGGCAATGAAACAGCGGAAATATTGATCGACCACCGTCCAGATCCCTTTGTCGACCTGTGCCAGTGTTCCGGCAAGCACCAGCACCATACTCAGCGCCAGCAACGTCACCGTAAGCTTCAGCGAAAGGAAAAAATCAACGACCTTTTTCATTAATGGTTATGGCCTTTAAACTTGATGGTTTGCAGGAAGTTACGGATATCTTCGGCATTGGATTTGAGCTCATCGACGGATCCCTTGGCGGTGAAATACCAGTATTGCGGGGCAAGGTCGATGATGGCAGCGATGATGCCCTTGCCGCCTTCCTCATTATAGATTTCGATATAGTTAACATCGTGGCCGTCGATCTGGAACGGCTGAACGTCCTTGGCAATATCTTCGGGAGCGGAGGAAGTCAGCCCGACCTGTCCGCGCCAGCGGTTGACATTGCTGGTGATATCCCCCATCGCCAGACTGATCAGATAGAAGTCGATGGAGGTTCCATCGATGGAATAGCTCACCTTGCGCATGCCCGAGCCCGGGTTTTCCGTCCAGCCCTCCGGCAGCGCAGCCGCGAAATCCGGCCCCGCCGGAGTCTGGGCCGACATCGCGGCATGCGCGGCCTGAACCGCCCGGGCATCCGCCGAGGCTCCCATTGTTGAGGGCGTAGAATCGGATGAAGGCTCTTTTGGAGCCAGATAGCTGACGGGCTCGTCGCGTCCGCAGCCCGTGAATAAAATCATTGATCCAGCAAAAAGAAAAATCATGCGCTTCATAAGCCATACCTCATTAATTATTAGTTGGGCATGGTAGCGAATTGGAAAAACCAATGTCGATTCATAATATGACTCATTAAGGCCAGCCGATCCGTTAATCGAACGGGGAAATGCAGAGTGGATCGAACGGAGTTCCTTGCAGGGCATCGATTTCGAACAGCAGGGCATCGCCACGCTCTTCCAGGGGCAGGCCGGGCTCAGCCGCGTCAATCGGCGCATCTGCCGACCGTGCCGTCCGCGAAGGGGGTGCCGGGTCTGCCTCAGAGGGCGCCGCCTTCAAGGCAGCGGGCGATGAGTCCAATGGTTCCGAGGTGCTGAGCGGGCGTTTGTAGCCGACCCATGCCAGCGAGGCTGCGGCGGCCACCGAGAATCCTAGCACAATCCAGAATTTTCTCATCGTTCTCCTCCCGTGCCCTTTCTTTATCCCGCACTCCCCGACTTTTTCAGAGCCAACGGCTATTGGTCCAGTCGAACATCTATACGATAAAAGTTTTGCGGTGCGGTGCGAGGCACGGCATCCGTGTAGCTGCCGACCGGATAAGGCAGGTCTCCGGAAATATTATGGTTGGCAAAGGGATTGAAGGTCAGGTTATCGGACCAGAACAAGTTGTATACCCGACCTTCGACCGAATCCCACGTGAGGATATGCGGCGCATCGCCAGTCGCAGGAATTGAGAAATCGATGATCGCAAAGACCGACTGGGCGTTGGTCGGATTATGGCCGGAGACATATTCCGCCAAGTTATCGGACCCATCACCATCCGAGTCGGTGGTTGCAACCGCGCCGGTTGCGCTGCCGAAATACTGAATTTCCCAGTAATCCGGTAACATATCGCTGTCCGAATCAATGGAGCTGCCATCCACCAGCAGCGAATACCACTGCTCAACCCCCGACAGCAAACCATCATAATCAACGGTAATGGTATACTGGCCAGCCACCGGAACCTCGATATATACCTGCTCGACATTGTCGATGTTGTTTTCTCCCGTGGCCGTCGCGTTGGCCGCGGGATTGTTGAAGTCGAGTTTGTAGGGATAGTTGGTTCCTCCCGGTCCCGTTATCTTAAGATCCAGATCGTTAACCAAGCGGGCGGATCGGTTGTCATGGTTGCCGGTTGCCGTGCCGGGCGGATCGGTCCAGCAGAGTGTCACGCGAATCGGCTGAATGCCGCCGCTGAAAAACGTGTAGGTATCGGAGGCATTGGTTGTTCCAAGCATGCCTTCGGTCATGCGAAGCGGGTTGGCACCGGCATCATCCGCGAGCAGATCGGCGGCGGCCTGCGTATTCATGAGCCCCCAGCCAAACTGATAGTCCGGCCCCGGTCGTCCAAGGTCATCGGCCGTATGGATAATCAGCCCCTTCAGCGTACTTGCCCGCATGACTCCGTTAGAAACCAGGTTGGCATAATGCTGAACCAGCAAAGCGGCCGATCCGCAGGCATTCGGCGAAGACATGCTGGTTCCGCTAACGGTGCGATAAGCCGATGGGTTCGCGTTGTCGCAGGAATACAGCGTTGAGCCATTGGCAACGATATCGGGCTTGATGCGCCCGTCATCGGCCGGCCCCCAGGAGCTGAATACGGTTGTATCCACACCCACCAGGGAGCGGACTCCCCCGGCGGCCGCATCTGTCACGGCCCCCACCGTTATAATGTTCTTTGCATTTCCAACAAGCGAGATGGTGTCGAACCCCTGCTTGTAGTTTCCGTCGCCCGCCGGATGGCTGCTGGTACTATAGGTTTCGGCCGCCCCGGTCTCACCAAAATGCACTGTGTCGCCAACCGAAGGGTTATCGTTTCGGTCGTTGCCTGCCGCCTTGAACGGCAGGTAGTACGGAGCATTGTATACGATTTCATCGGTCTGGCGGGCCGACGAACCATAGCGGCCAAAACCGTTATCTACCGCCGCGGAATTCCAGGCAGAACCATACCAGTAATAGTCGGTACCTTCCTTGTCCCAACCGACAATAAATCCGTAGGAATGATTAGACAGATAAATCTTATTTGTCTCACCGGGGAACGAGGCCGCCCGGAGTGTCATTTCACTAGTATCGCCCTGCCAATCGTATGAATCGAGCAGTACCGCCGGAGCCATTCCCTTTGCACGCGTTTGCACACCGGCAGCGCCGATGGTACCGGCCACATGCGTGGCGTGCCAGTGGGGATTTGGCGTGGAATCAAAAATGGTTACGCGCCCGCCGGCGAACTCCTGGTGGTTTGCATAAACCTCGTCGCCATCCCAAACACCGATGGTCAGTCCCGAACCATCCAGCTGGTAGGGCGCGGCATCCCGCACCAGGTCGGTTGCCGTTGAAATGGCAGCCACATCATTGTGGGTTGAGTAGTAATAGGGTCGGCCATTGCGAATTTCCATCAACTCGATGACCCTCCCGTTCACCCGGCGCCGCATTTTTAATCCTCGGGCCCGGGCCCAGACTCGGGCTTCCGTCTTTCTGGTGGTGGCTCGGCTGAACGCTTCCTGAACGGCCTGCTTCCGCGCTGACGGAACCCGCTCAAACCGAGACCGCCGTTGAGCAAACGTGCCCGAACTGACCCCGCATGCCACAATCAGTAAACACTTCCCGAACAGGTGCGGGCACCAGCATTTATTGGTCTCTTTGAGAAAATTCAACATTAGAGTCCCGTTTCTATGCACGAGTTTACTGACTTCCGGCTCCTTTGATTGCCAGCATGTTTTCAGTCAAACCTCTTGTACAAACGGCTCCGAAGTTAAACCAATTCCCTTAGAAAATACAGGAAAACCCCCTGCTTTACCCTTCTCGAAGCGAAGCTCCGAGCTGCTTGCAGAGGAAGTCGGAGAGCTTCTGGTGTGCCTTGTTGACCTTTTTGTCAGTAAGGGTCTGTTTAGCAGAACGATACACAAAAGTATACGCCAAACTTTTCTTGCCCTTCTCGATTCCCTTGCCTTGGTAGATATCGAACAGCCCAAAACATTCAAGGTCCTTCGGGTTCGCCTTTTCGATCAGCTTAACCACATCCTCGTGCTTTACCGTATCGTCGAGCACCAGCGCAATGTCGCGGCTCATCGATGGGAACTGCGCCAGATCTTCGGTCTTGGCAATGGTAAAGGTATTTTTCAACAGGGCATCGAGATTCAGTTCCGCCGCAGCAACCGGACCCGTCAGGCGCCACTCGTCGCGCGCGGTCTTGTTGATCAATCCCATGCAGCCGACAGCTTCGCCATCCACCCGCACCGATACCGCTTTGCCGGTCTCAAATTCCGAACGGTCCTCCGCCTCAAACGAAACAGCATCGATCTTTTGCGCAGAAAGCAGCTTTTCGACGAGCCCCTTCATCCAGACAAACATTTCCTCTTCGGCAACCGGTGCGCGCTTGGCCAGCAACGACCGGCCAACCGGCCCCATCATGCCGAGCGAGACGGTTTCGGTCTGTACAGGAGCCCCGTCAACCCGGTTAAAGATGCGGCCCAGTTCATAGAAACAGGCTTCGTTGATCTGGCGCGAATGGTTGCGGCCCAGGCTTTCGACCAGCTGCGGGATGAGCGATGTACGCATCACCGACTGATCCATACTGATCGGGTGCGGGAGCTCTTCGCGGGACTCGCGGTTCTCTTTGCCGAACAGGTCGAGCAACGGATGGTTGACCAGCGTATAGTTCATAATTTCGCTGACGCCCAGCCCCTGCAGATTATTCCGAAGAAAGGAAATCGCGCGCACGCGCGAATCGTCGGCCTCGGGAATCACTTTCGCCAAGGGCGTTTTCGCCGGAATATTATCAACGCCATGGATGCGGGCAATCTCTTCAACCAGATCCACTTCCCGCTCAAGATCAAGCCGGAAGCTTGGAACAACCGCCATGGCGGTTGTTCCATTATCGGCTTCGATTCCAATTTCCAGCATTTGGAAGATGCCCTGCATTTTTTCGGCGGAAATATCCGCACCGATCATTGATTCGATCCGATTCCATGCAAACGGAATCTTAATCTGAGCTTTCGGCTGCGGATAGGCATCGACGATGCCTTTGCAAAGCTTGGCACCGGCCAGCTCGCACATCAGCGCGGCGGCGCGGCGGCTGGCCCATTCGACGGAATCGGTGTTGACGCCGCGCTGGAAGCGGTAGGACGAATCGGTAATCAGGCCCAGACTCTTGGCCGTATGGCGAATAGAAGAAGTTTCAAAGGCGGCCGCTTCGAGCAGGATGGTTGAGGTATCGTCCTTAATTTCGCTGTCTGCTCCGCCCATCACCCCGGCAATAGCGGAAGGCTTTTCTGCATCGGCAATCACCAGCATCTCTGGATTCAGTTCCCGCTCAACCTCATCGAGCGTATGCATCTTTTCGCCGGGAGTGGCGTCCCGCACGACAATTTGATTGCCGGCTACGAGGGTTTTATCGAATGCATGCAGCGGATGACCGGTTTCGAGCATGACATAATTGGTAATGTCGACCACGTTGCTGATCGGGCGGATACCTGCGGCTTCAAGACGTTTCTGCATCCATTCCGGGGCAGGTCCGATCCGGGCATCTTTCAACACACGCGCGGTGTAGCGCGGGCATTTTGCTTCATCGTCGATTCGAACGGAAATCTCGGCGTTGACATCGCCTTCGGTTTCGGAAATTTCAAAGGAAGGAATTTTCAGCTCGGAACCGTAGAGCACCGCCATTTCGCGGGCAACACCGATCATGGAAAGGCAGTCCGGGCGGTTCGGGGTAATTTCGAGTTCGATTACGGTTTCCGGTTCGCCCCAAACCTTTACAAACGGCGTTCCCGGTTCAAGGTCCGCGTCGAGGACCAGCAAACCGGAGTGATCTTCGCCCAGCTCCAGCTCATCCTTGGCGCACAGCATCCCCATGGAAACCTCGCCGCGAATTTTGGCCTTTTTCAGCGTAAAGCCGCCGGGCAACGTGGTGCCCACCGGCGCAAAGGGATAGTTGCAGCCCTCTTCGACATTCGGTGCGCCGCAAACCACGCGCATCGTTTCTTCGGCGCCATATTCAACCGTGCAGAGGCGCAGCTTGTCGGCCCCCGGATGCGGCTCGACCTGAATCACGTGGCCAACTACCACCCCGGCAAAGTCCGAGCCGATGGTTTCGATCGCCTCAACCTCCAACCCGGCAAAGGTCAGCTTGTCGGCCAATCCTTCGATGGTATCCTCAAAATCAACATATTCCTTCAGCCAACTGACGGGAACTTTCATAACTTTACTCCGATCAAAAAAAACGAGGGTTCTGTATACCGTTTGCCGGATAACGGCTCAAGATAGAACGGCGTGATTCGTGAGGCCCGCCCTCGTTCAAATGAGCCGCGAGCCAATCTTGACAGCCCGGAAAAATAGGACTATTGAGAGAGCTTGCGGCAGAGGGAATTCATGCACGGATAGTTCCGCACAGATAAGAGGTTTAACCTCAAAAGATGCAGGGAGGGTGCCATGAAAATGAGCATCGATATGCCGAAAGTCATGACGTGCAGCATACGCAAATGCGCATACAACAACGGGGGTGGATGCCACGCCCGGGCGGTTACCATCGGCGACGGAACCGTCCCCCATTGCGACACACTGTTTCAATGCGGGAACCACTGCAAATCACATAAAACAGCAGGTGTTGGCGCATGCAAGGTTTCCGGATGCATGCACAACATCGACTTCGAGTGCCAGGCCCGCAGCATTGCCGTGGGCATGAGCCAGGGTCATGCCTTGTGCAAGACCTTCAAAATGTAATACGTAAAATGATGGAGCCCCCGCGCACCCCCTCTGCCGGACTCCATCCTCCCCCCCCCATAAAAGCCGCCCTCGTTCCGGAAAAAACCGGGCTTGCAGGCATGCGATATGAACACGGCATTCCACGAAATCCTTGTTTCCCGAGTATAGCACCTTAGAATACGCTCTATATCAACCGAATGAATACGCCAAAATGCATGGAAGGGATCATTTTGAAATTTGAACATATCCGTCATAAGCCCCCAACAGAACTGGAACAAGAACGCCCTTTGGTGGTGGCCTGCAGTCCCTTGCGCAGCAACGTCAACCTTTCAACGATTTTCCGGACGGCGGGATGTTGCGGCGTCCGGGAAATCATCGCGACCGGAAATGCGAAGCTCATCGGCAAGATTGCGCGTGATGGCGCGGAACACGTGAACCTCACCACCAAAAACAGCCTGCCGCCCGCGCTGAAAAAATTGAAACAGGAAGGCTACACCCTCATTGGACTCGAACAAACCACGAATTCCACCCGCCTCAGCGACTATCCCTTCCCCCAAAAAACGGCTCTCGTGATCGGCTCCGAACGCGAGGGGCTTTCGGATAATTGCCTGGCGCTGCTCGACGCCGTGGTGGAAATCCCCGTCTGGGGCATGCCCTATTCCTACAACGTCGCCACCGCCACCTCGATGGCCCTCTACGAATATTGCCGGCAATACCCAAAAGGGTAGGATCGAGTGGCGGCGGGAGGTTGCCCTCCTTCGGCGGACTCCTCATTATCCTAAAAACGGAAATGAAAATGAAGGGAACCGGGTTCGGTTCAATGAAAACGGGGTTAATCGCAAATCGATCGGTTCACCCTGTGGGTGAAGGCTTTGGTTTCCTTCATTTCCATCCTTCGGATGGCCGATTTTACTGTATCTGCTGGTTCTTCTTGTTTTTTTGTGGTGAAACCCTGCTGCGGGACGGCTTTTGATGGG
>CAZWZW010000046.1:0-17686 GCA_964639125.1 uncultured Verrucomicrobiota bacterium | reverse complement strand
AGAAAAAAATGCTCTAACGTAGCTTTATCGCAAACGCGATGAGGCCGCATAATCCTCCTCCTTGATAGAGGATTTCATGCGGTCTCTCTGTTTATATTTGTTCCATGAGTTCATGAATATTGGCTGTTTTTATCCATATTCGTTTTCGGTAGGATAATCGGCCATGCAACTGTTTGATGCCCATAACCATATTCAGGATGAACGCATTTTTCCACTACTCGGAAGCGTGATGGAGCGGGCCTCTATCGCGGGAGTGGAGCGGATGGCCGTCAAGGGGTGCAGGGAAACCGACTGGCCGCGGGGCGTAAAAATTGTTAACAGGCATCCAGGTGCGCATTTAGCTTTTGGCCTGCATCCCTGGTTTATTTCCGAATGTTCTGCGGGGTGGATGGATGAATTGGAAAAGTTGTTAACAATTTATCCACAGGCCTCGATCGGCGAAATCGGCATTGATCATGCCGTTGAAAAGAGAAATGATGAGCAACAGGAACGTGTTTTTGTGGCTCAGCTGGAATTGGCTC
Organism: uncultured Verrucomicrobiota bacterium; assembly: GCA_964639125.1. GTDB lineage: Bacteria > Verrucomicrobiota > Kiritimatiellia > Kiritimatiellales > Pontiellaceae > Pontiella. The sequence continues at coordinate 17,165 of CAZWZW010000046.1, read as the reverse complement.
GGAAATATGAACGACCGGCAAGCATCCATTGCCGACAAGCGTGGGGACGGTTGATTGAATTGCTGGATCAGTTTGGCGAACTGCCGCGCGGTATGCTGATTCATTGCTATGGCGGTTCGGCCGAGATGGTCAACGAACTCGTTAACCGGGGTGCCTATATTTCCTTTTCGGGGTCCATTACCCGTCCGAACAACAAAAAAGCAGGCCCGGCCATCTGCGCCGTTCCCGCCGACCGCATCCTCATCGAAACCGACGCGCCCGATATTCTACCCTGTAATGTAGACGAGGCCTCTTGCCTCGTTGCGAATAAAGAGCCGCTCAACGAACCTGCCCACCTCCGCTGCGTCCTGGCCAAAGCCGCCGAACTTCGCGGTGTTCCCGAGGAAGTGCTTGCGGAGCTCACCTTCCGCAATGCCGAGCGATTTTTTCGATGGTGGAGAATGTAGAACGGGCGTCCCGCCCGTTGCGGAGAGGGACCGGGGGAGAGGGCTCCGAATGAATTTGTTGCTTTCGTATTCCATCATTCGGTCTTTCCACGTAGATTCCGGCCCTTATGCAGGTCGCAGAAAAAGAGTCTCGCCCGTATGGCGGCTGGAGGGAATTGGTACAGGTCGCCTGGCCGCTGATTATCAGCTCGGGTACTTTTGCCGTTCTCAACTTTTGCGACCGGCTTTTTCTTTCATGGTATAGCGAAGACAGCTTCCGTGCATCGCTGCCGGCGGGTATCCTGTTTTTCACGCTGGTTTGCGGGTTTATGGCCCTGGCGGGGTTCACGAACACCTTTGTGGCCCAATACTGGGGCGCGGGCAATAAGGAGGGATGCGCTCGCGCTACGGCGCAGGGGATTCTGTTTTCGTTGCTGTCCTTGCCGCTCATCATGGCACTCGCTCCGGTAGGGTTGGGATTGCTGCGCATCAGCGGACACGGTGCGGAGGTGCTGGCGCTGGAGGAGGAATATTTTAAAATCCTCATGTGGTGCGGCGGCGGGATGACGCTGAGTTCCGCGCTGAGCAGCTTTTTTTCCGGGCGTGGAAAAACCTTTGTCATCATGACCTGCAACATTGTTGCGAATGGCCTCAACATTCTGCTCGACTATGTCCTGGTGTTCGGCAAGTGGGGTTTCCCCGAGATGGGTATTGCCGGAGCGGGGTGGGCCACCGTGATTGGTTCCTGGGTGAGCCCGCTGATTTTTGCGGTCCTCTACTTTTCAAAGCCCGTAAATGCAGAGTTTGGAACCTTCCGAAACCTGCGGTTCAATCGATGGCTGTTTATGCGCATGGTTCGCTTCGGGCTGCCATCCGGCATCCATTGGTTCCTGGATGTGGCGGCCTTCACGATTTTCGTGTTGCTGGTCGGGCGCATGGGCGCGGTGGCGCATATTGCCAGCAACATCGCGCTGAGTGTCAACCTGATCGCATTCATGCCGATGATCGGCATGGGGATGGCGGCTTCCATTCTGGTGGGTCAATACCTTGGCCGCGACCAGCCGGAGTATGCCGAGCGCACGGGCTGGCTTGCGCTTAAAATTGGCATCGGCTACACCGCAACCATTGGCATGACCTTTATTCTCTTTCCCGCATTCTACACGAATGTGTTCGAGGGAAATGCGGTGGGGGCGGTGCCTTTGGGGGAATTGTTGGTGATGGTACGCGTGCTTCTGGTTATGCTCGCCGTCTGGGGAACGGCCGATGCCGCAGCGATCATCGTTTCCGGGGCTCTTAAAGGCGCGGGCGATACGCGTTTTGTGATGTATTTCCACTCGGTTGTCGCGTGGGGATTTTTGGTGTTGGGTCAGCTGTTGCTTGTCTTCGTTTTCAGGCGCGGCGTATATGTCAGCTGGGCGTGGACATTGCTCTATATCGTGATCCTCGGAGTGGGTTTCATTTTGCGGTTCCGCTCCAGCCGTTGGAAAAGCATTGATCTGTTCGACCGCCGGCCCGCCGTCATGGTTGACGGCGGCGAGGGCTTGAGCGCGAGTCGGTAGGACAGAACTCCACCTGTTCTTTCTCTACAACCCGTAGGCCGAAAGATCGATGCCGAACGCTTTGGCTTTTTCGAGGTAGATGCTGTAGCGATCTTTCAGGGTATTGAACTGGTCGGTATATTGAGCCAGCTGCCCCTTCAGGGCTTTGCCCTTTTCACCGAGCAGGTCGGTCATCGACAGGCCTTTAACCTTGTCCGTCAATGCGCTGATCTGACCCTTCTTTTCCAGGAGTACGTCCTTGTAGGTATTGGCATAGCCGAGGATCTGGGCCTTGTCAAAACCGGCCGCCTTCTGCTTGATCTCCTCAACCGATTTATTCAGATCGCCCATCACGTCTTCGGCTTTCACGGAGAAAGAGCTCACCGCCGCCGTAGCCTTCTTTGTCATGTCTTCGGCTTTCTGCGTCACTTCTGCTGTTTTTTCGGCCACCTGTTCGGTCGTGTCGGCGATCTCTTCGGGGGTCATCAGCTCGGTCTGGCCTTCCTTGTTCTTCTTGCAACCCGAGGCCAGAACCAACCCTGCTGTCAGTGCATAGAATACAATCTGTTTCATTTTACACTCCCTATGTTTTAAGGTTCCTTTGCAGACGCTGGAAACCTTAACGAACGCCCTCTGTTTGTACAGTTAAATACAGCGTTTACACGGCGCTTTGAATGGAGGCAGTGGTTCGGCATTGAGCCGCTTCGGTGCTCATATGAAATCTGCGGCAAAGAAACTGAAGCCCGGACAACTTGGAAAGCATCACGATTTGTTTGTATCCGCCGCCATGGTTGGGTAGATTCGCGGGCGTTCTCTAAAGAAAGGATGAGGATTATGAATAGGTTTTTCCCAGTGTTGCTGTTGTCGTTGTGTATGACCGCAGGAATGGTTCGTGCCGCCGGCGAAGTGGTTGCATATATTGACGTGCAGGAGGTGTTTAAGCGTTTCTATAAAACACGTTTAGCTCAGGATCAGATCCGGCAGCAGCAGCAGGATATCACTTTTGAACGCGAGACCATGGAAGGGGAAATCAAGACTCTCAAGGAGGAGATTGAAGCACTTCGTGTCGATTCCCGGGATGAAACCCTCAGTGATGTTGCGCGCGAGAGTAAGCGAGACCTGCTTGAGGAAAAGCTGGTTGATCTGCAAAAAAAAGAAGTGGAAATGACGGATTTTGAAAAACTTCGCAACCAGCAGATTGAACAGCAAAATACCCGCATGACCGCCAAGCTGATTGATGAGATTCAAGAGGCCGTTGTCATCTATTCAAAGGAAAAGAATTTTTCAGGCGTAATCGACCGTTCCGCACGGAGTCGCACGGGTCTCCAGATTGTGCTGTATGCCGATCCGAAGGTAGATATCACGGCCGATGTGCTCGCTGTTTTGAATGAAGGACGCGAAGATTTGTTGAGCGATGAAGTTCCGGTTAATGTGGAGTAGAGTGCAATGAAGCTTTCCGATATTGTTGAAAAGCTGGGTGGAACCCTAGAGGGCGATGGTGATCTTGAGATAACCGGCGTTGCGGGGCTGGGCGAAGCCGGCAAGGGGGAGATCAGTTTTCTAGCCAATCCAAAATATGCGGCGCAGGTGGCCGAAACGGAAGCTTCGGCCGTGATTGTTCCGGTAAATTGGGATCGGCCCGCCGCATGTGCGCTGATACGCGTTCAGAACTCGGACCAAACTTTTGCGGAGGCGGCAGAACTGTTCTTTGAAGCACCTCCACCTCCAACGCCGGGCATTCATCCTTCCGCCGTGGTCGCGGAATCCGTGCAGCTGGGCGAGGGCGTATCGATCGGGGCCAACTGCACGATCGAAGAAGGCGTGTCGATTGGTACCGGAACCATTATTTCGGCCAATTGTTTTATTGGCTACAAAACGCGCATTGGCGACGGCTGCCAGCTCTATCCAATGGTCACCACGCGCGAGTTTTCCGAAATCGGAAACCGCGTCATCGTTCACAGCGGAGCCGTGGTGGGTTCCGATGGTTTTGGCTATGCGGTTCAGGACGATGGCTCGCGCACCAAGATTCCGCAGATTGGCAAAGTGGTGATCGAAGACGATGTGGAGATTGGTGCCAATGTGGCGATTGACCGGGCTCGGTTTGGTAAAACCCGCATCGGCAAGGGTACGAAGATCGATAATCTGGTGCAGATTGCTCATAATGTGGTGATTGGCGAGCACTCTGTTATGTGCGGACAGGCGGGCGTATCCGGCAGCAGCACGATTGGATCGCGTGTAATTCTGGCCGGTCAGGCCGGGCTCGCGGGACACTTGACCGTGGGTGATGGTGCTATCGTTGGAGCCCAGGCCGGGGTGATGAAAGATGTCGCGGAACGCGACTTTGTGATCGGCTCTCCGGCCATGCCGCATGTGCAGTTTAAGAAGATGGTGGCCAACACCATCCTGCTTCCCCGGCTGAAGGATAGAATCAAGAAGCTGGAAGACAAAATTAATCAGGTTGAGCGATAGTTTTAAGTAAAATCAGGCCTGTTTTCTGGCATTTATGTATCATAGTTTACTGTTTGGATACAGATATGTTATATATGGGGTGAGATTGTTTTTGGGTTTTATTTTGTAAGTAGTTGGTATTATGGTAGATATTGGGATTTTGATCGTATGGTATGGTTCTTGCACAAGGGCACATTCCAAATTTAGACGGGGAAAATCTTAGATTTGTCTGATCCGGTAGCTGCTGAAGGGGGGCTCCGGAGATGTTTAATAAAGATAGCGTAGTGCCTCCTTTTCAGGCGGCCATTAATTATTAAGGAGATATGAAATGAAGAATACTATCGAAGGATTCGGCGAACTCGTATTTGGCCTTCCGGTCATGGAAGCCCGCCTTTCAGCACCGACTTTTGCCGCGCTGAAGGACACGATCGACACGGGCTCCGAGCTGGATGCCAGCATTGCTGATGAAGTGGCCGAGGCCATGAAGGAATGGGCCATGGAAAAAGGTGCCACCCACTACACGCACTGGTTCCAGCCGCTCACTGGCGCTACTGCCGAAAAACACGACGCGTTCATTTTTCCCGATTTTAAAGATGGGGTTGTAACCAATTTTTCCGGAGACGAGCTGATTCAGGGCGAGCCCGATGCCTCCTCCTTCCCGTCCGGCGGACTGCGTGCCACCTTCGAAGCCCGCGGCTACACGGGCTGGGATCCAACCAGCCCGGCCTTCATTAAGTATGATAGTGCCGGTGCGTCCACGCTCTGTATTCCGACCGTATTCTGTGGATACAATGGCGAAGCCCTCGATAAAAAGACGCCGCTTCTGCGCTCCATGAAGGCTCTGTCCGAACAGACCATCCGCCTCGGCAAGCTGTTCGGAATTGACTGCGGCAACACGATGGCCAAAGCTACCCTGGGTTCCGAGCAGGAATACTTTCTGGTTGACCTGGACCTCATTGCGGAGCGTCCCGATATCCTGCAAACCGGCCGCACGCTCTTCGGAAAAGGGGCCTCCAAGCACCAGCAACTCGACGACCACTATTTCGGAGCCATCAAGCCTCGCGTTGCCGCATTCATGGCCGAACTGGATGCCGAACTCTGGAAATCCGGTGTTCCGGCCAAGACCCGCCACAACGAAGTGTGCCCGGCGCAGTTTGAAATTGCGCCGGTTTTCGAAACGCTCAACGTTGCTGTAGACCACAACATGATCACCATGGAAATCCTGAAGGTAACAGCAGAGAATCACGGCTTTGCCTGTCTGCTGCACGAAAAACCGTTTGCAGCTGTGAATGGATCCGGGAAGCACAATAACTGGGCTATCACTGGGCCTGATGGAAAGAACTGGCTGAAGCCGGGTGACAACCCGCACGAAAATGCCAAGTTCATGACCATTGTTGTGGCCTTGATGAAGGCCGTTGATACCCACGCCGACCTCCTTCGCGCCTCTGTTGCTTCCGCGGGTAATGATCATCGTCTCGGGGCCAACGAAGCCCCGCCGGCCGTGGTGTCCATCTTCCTCGGCGATCAGCTTACCGACATTATTGAACAGATCGAATCCGGAGGAGCCAGCAGCTCCCAGGACGGCGGTCACATCCACCTAGGCGTTGACCTTCTGCCGAAGCTGCCGCGCGGTAATACCGACCGCAACCGTACTTCACCGTTTGCGTTTGTGGGCAACCGCTTCGAGTTCCGTGCCGTGGGTTCCAACCAAAGCCCGGCCGGTGCCAATATCGTGCTCAATACGATCGTTGCCGAAGCCTTCGACTACATCTGCACCAAGGTCGAAGCTTCCGTTGCGGAAGGTGTGGAATTCAACGCTGCCCTGCAGGACGTCCTCGCGGAAGTCATCAAGGAGCACAAGCGAATCCTCTTCAATGGCGACGGTTACACTGACGAATGGCTCGAAGAAGCGGCCAAGCGCGGCCTGCCGAACCTCGTCACCACCGAGGAATCCCTCGAAGTCCTTAATACGCAGAAAGTGAAGGATGTGTTCTCCAAGTATGGCGTGCTCACCAACGAAGAGCTGGAATCCCGCTATAACACTTATGTTGAAGCCTACGAAACCCTCATTGGGATTGAAGCGGCCACAGCATTGGACATCGCTAAAACGATGATTGTTCCGGCGGCGGTTACGGCCATTGCTGAATACTCCGCCGTGCCGGCGGTTGCCAGCATCACGGGTGAAATGTCCAGTCTGCTCGAAAAGGCAGTTGCTGGAATTGAAGCGCTTGCAGCGGCTGAAGAAGCATCTGCACAGATCGTTGCCATGAACGAACTCCGGGCGTCTGTTGATGCCCTGGAAGCCCTCGTTCCGGCCGACCTTTGGCCGCTGCCGACCTACTCTGAAATGCTCCTCGGCTAATCCCGAACAAGCAACAGATCGGCGAAAGGCCTCGCTTCATGCGAGGCCTTTTTTTATCTTCCTGTCCATGAAGCGAATCGGAATCACAATCGGGGATATCAACGGCATTGGTCCGGAGATCGCACTTAAGGCGGTTGCAAGAGGCCGCTGGCCTGCGGATGTACGGTTTGTTTTTCTGGGCAACGAGGCCATCGTCCGGGAGCAGGCCAAGGCCATGAAGATTCCGGTGTCGAAGAAAATCCGGTTTGTCGATGTGGAGCAGACTTTCGCGTCTGCTCGTTCCGGAAAGGGCAGGCTGGAAAGCCTGCCCCACGTGAAATGGAATCCTGGAAGGATTCGCGTTGATGCATCCCTTCTGGCAGAAGCAGCGATAAGAAGGGCGGTCGAAAACTGTCTTTCCGGGGAGCTGGATGCGATGGTGACGGCTCCGATCTGCAAGGAGGGGTTCCACAAGGCCGGAATCGACGTGCCCGGCCACACGGAATATCTTGCCCAGCTCACTGGTACAGAGAATTTCGGTATGATGCTCATGGGCGGCGGCCTGCGGGTCATGCTGGTGACCCGCCACCTGCCGATCTCCGAAGTGCCCGTCGCGCTGACGAAAAAGCTCATCCGCGAGCACATTGAGCTGACCGGCGAAGCCTTGAAACTGTTTGGAATCAAAAACGGGAAGATCGGCGTGTGCGGATTGAATCCTCACGCAGGCGATGGCGGGGTGCTGGGCTCCGAAGAAAAAACGCGCATCAATCCGGCGATTCGCGCGGCAAGAAAGCAGGGAGTCAATGTCTCTGATGCCGTTCCGGCCGATACGATTTTTTATGAAGCGCTGCGCGGCGATTATGATGCGGTGGTGGCGATGTATCACGATCAGGGGCTGGGGCCGCTTAAAATGATCGGCTTCGACGAAGGAATTAACGTGACACTCGGACTGCCGATTATCCGCACATCGCCCGACCATGGTACTGCCTTTGGCATTGCCGGCAAAAACGAGGCCTCACCCAAGAGCATGAAAAACGCGATCGCCTTGGCCATTGATATGGCCGGAAAGACAAACCCATGGAAGTAAATCCTCGTTTAACCAGCCCGAAGGAAGTGCGGGTCCTGCTTGAAAAACTGGGCCACCGTCCAAACAAGGGGCTGGGCCAGAACTATCTTATTGATGCCAACATTCTCGACATCATCGCGAATACGGCAGACCTTCAGTCTGGTGAGTCCGTGCTGGAAATCGGTCCCGGGCTGGGTGCGCTTACCGAACGGATCATTCCCCGGGCCAAGGCGGTCACTTGTATTGAAAAGGATCCGACCATGGCGAGTTATCTCAAAACGCGCTTTACGGATTTTACGTTGATTGAATGCGATGCTCTAGACGTTGATTTGGAAGAACTGTTTCAGGATGGCATTACGAAGGTGGCGGCCAATCTTCCGTATTCAGTGGCGAGCCGTCTGATGGTGGATATGGCCGAGTGTGAGTCCCGGCCGGCGTTGATGTCGCTCACGATCCAGAAGGAAGTTGCCGATCGCCTGACGGCTCCGGCGGGGGATAAGCACTACGGCGTATTGAGCGTTTTGACCGGCGTCTTTTATAAAAACTCGCTGGTGAAAAAGATTAGCCCCACTTGTTTTCTTCCGCCGCCCAAGGTGTGGTCGGCCGTGGTGAAGATGGAGCGGAGGGAGGTTCCAATCGTCGGGCACGATGAATATCCGCTCTTTAAGAAACTGGTGAAAGGATGTTTTTCACAGCGTCGGAAACAGATTGGAACCATTCTGAAGAAGATGGACATCTCGCCGGTGGATGATGTCCTGTTCGAGGCGGGAATTGAACATACCGAACGCCCCGAAAGGATCGAGATTGAACGTTGGGCAGAGTTGACGAAGGTGTTGGGCGGTTAGCGCTGCGCCTTTGGTTTCCGGCGAAAGCCGTTGCGGACGGCAAGAGTCCATACGACCCAGAGGGCTTCGTAAACAATGTTGCCGCTCATTTTCGAGGTGCCTTCCTGCCGGTCTTCAAACACAATCGGAATTTCACCGACACGGAAGCCCTTCATCCACGCCTTGTGGGTCATCTCGATCTGGAAGCCGTAGCCATTGGCCTTTACTTGGTTGAAATCGTATGATTCGAGCACTTCGCGCCGGAAGCATTTAAAGCCGCCGGTCGGGTCGGTAAACGGCATGCCGGTGATGAGCTGAACATAGATGCCTGCGCCGCGGCTGAGCATCAGGCGAGATAGCGGCCAGTTCATGATTCGGATTCCACCAACATAGCGGGAGCCCAGCACCAGATCGAACCCGGAGATAATCTTGTCGCGAAAGTTGGGGATTTCATTCGGGTCGTGCGAAAAGTCGCAATCCATCTCCATGACATACTGATAGTCTCTTTCGAGTGCCCACTTGAAACCGGCAATATAGGCCCGCCCCAGACCTTCCTTGGACGTACGATGCATGACATGAACGCGCTCAAATTTTTCGGATAAAGTATCGGCCATCCGGCCGGTTCCGTCGGGTGAATTATCGTCTACAAAGAGAATGTCCGCGTGGGGAGAAGCCTCAAGTACCGTCGCGGTAATCTTGTTAATATTTTCTTTTTCATTGTAGGTTGGGACAATAACCAACGTATCTATATCACTCATAATGAGAGTAAATGTAAATAAAACCGGAGTTTACTGCAAGGGATTGCGGTTGAAAACAAACGCCGGTTATATTTTCACCAGCCGGGGGCCATGGTTCGACACCACAACGAGCTGTATGTTGGCCCCGACCTTGGGGAACATCTGCTCCGCCGCTTTGCGATAGATGGTCATCTGTTCCCGGTAGGCATCGGCAACCGCGCGGTCCGAGGCGTTTGTAAACTTATAGTCGAAGATGGCAAATCCATCGACCGTGCGGCAGAGCAAATCGATCGTTCCATCGACCAGGGTGTTGCCTTCGTGCAGCACAAAAGAAAACTCGGGGTAAAGTTCCGCCATGTCTTCCGTCAAGCCGCGCATCAGTTCGCACGTCTGTTCGATTTGATCGGTCAGGGTTTCGGCCGTTGCTTTTTCCAAGGCAAACTCGTCGCGAAGCGTCTCCAGCCAACCGGCAACGGAACCCTCCCATTGGTTAAGCGCCAGTTGTTCCAGAACGGCATGCCCCAGAGAGCCCAGCTCTGCCGCCTGATCCCGAGTCTGTGCACCCGTTGTGTTCGAGGCTTCAAAATCCGGCTCCAGCTCTTCCCGTTCCTTGGCCAGCCGCGTGGCCGGGATGCGTTGCAGCATCGGTTTTGCCGGGGGAGGAGGAAGCCCCTCGAGTTTGGCCGCGAGCTGGCCCGCAGTGGGAAGGCCGACCGTCAACGGTTCTGTGGGTTCGGTTGCATTGGAAAGGGTGGCGTAGGGGATGGCGGGAATGTCGCCGGAGGCAACCAGTGGCGTAATCTGGTCGAGCCAGCCTTCCGGTTTCTTTCCCGCCGAAGCCGATGTCACGACCAGATCGCGCGCGCGGGTCATCGCCACATAAAACAGGTTGTTCAACTCGTGGTCGCGTACATCCCTCGCCCGGACATGGGCTGCTTTGAAGCCGGGAGAGACCGTGCTGCTTTTATCGGGTGCGGTAATCTTTATCCCCAGCATCGGGATGTGCTTCTCATCGAAAAAGACGCGTGCGAAGTCGCGTTGGGAATCGGGGCGGAAGCTGATGTCCGGCACAAATACAACCCGCTTGGTCAGCCCTTTCGAGCCATGCACGGTCATGATGGTCACGGCGTTTTGTGCGGGATCAAGCAGAGCGGCCTCGGGAACCTGCGGTGGATTGGCGATCTGTTCCGCCAGCTTGCGGGCCACTGCGGCCGGAATGGTCTGCGCACCGCGCTCGGTACCGCGCAACCAATCGAGCACTTTGCGCAGATTTGCCAGCCGCTGGGAGCCGCGCGGCAGTCCGGCCAATATGGCGTCGTAGCCTGTTTCATCGATCAGAAGACGCACCAGTTCCGAGGCCAGTTTGGTGCCGAGAAGGTCGCGGTATTTCACGATCATGGCACGGGCAGGGTGCCCGTGGTCCGAGGATAGGTTTGCCAGCAGTGTGTCGGTCGAGAAGCCCTCTTCGCTCCAGGCCAGTTCGGCGATCGCTTCGTCGGAGAGGCCGATCCACGGCGAGCGCAGAAAGCCAACGAGGGAATAGACATCCTTGGGATTGGTGATGACATTGAGGAACAATGAAACATCGCGGGTTTCCTGCCGGGTAAACAGGCCGCGCCCTTTCCCGCCAAGCGTGTAGGGAATGCCCGCATGGCGCAATGCATGTTCCAGTGCCGACTGGTGCGAAGTGCGCCGGAGCAGGATCAGGACATCCGAATAGCGGTAGTTGTTATTTCCTCCGGTTGTCCGAAAGCCGTCCGCATAACGATAGTTGGGTTTCCATTGTTCCGGGTCATGGACAAGCAGCTGGATGCGGTTGGCGATTGCCGACATCTCCGCAGTCACCTTGTCCAGCCTGGAGCTTTCGCAAAGTTCCTCGCCGGGTGCAAGAAACTCGATGCAGGGTTTTTCCCCGTCGGTTGCAAAGTCGGGATGAGGTTCAAGATTTTCGGCAGCGGAATATGCAGCCTCGCCATAGACGGATTCGAAGAGCTTGTTGAGCCTGCGGATGATGGGGGCCTTGCTGCGGTAGCTGGTCTGCAACGAGATGGTTTCGGCATTGCCGCTGGCATGGATCGCGGCTTCGAGGTCGGGCATCACCTGCGGGTCGGCTCCGCGCCACGTATAGATGCTCTGCTTCTTGTCGCCGCAGATGACGAGGTTGGTGTTTTCTCCCCACAACGATTCAATCAGATCGCACTGAATGCGGGAGGTATCCTGTACCTCGTCGACGATGACGTAGTCAAATTCAGGCGCGGCCTTTTCCATTTTAAGGAGTTCGGCGGCCATGCGCAGCTGGTCGTCAAAGTCGACGGCATCCATCGCGTGTTTGCGCTGCTGGAATTGCTGAACAACGGCCTGCACATAGCGAGCAAACGCCTGTGCTGCCGGGAAGCGTTCTCGATACCGTTCTCGGGCGACCATCTCTTCCTTGAGTTCCTTGAACGTGGGATAGATGAGCTTTGCATCTCCATAGGAAAAATGGCCGGAGAAGGATTGATCGAATAACTCGACCATCCGTTGGGGATTATCCGTCTGCCCCAGACAGGTTTCAAGGGTTTGAAGGGCTTCTTCCACTTTTTTGGACCGCTTGGGGAGATTCTTTAGTTGTTGGCAGATGGAAGCAAACTCGGCGATCGAGACCGGGGGAAGAGGCTTTGCAAGCATGTCTTCGGCACTTTCAAGCGAGATCCCAAGGCTGCCCGCCTGCGAAATCAGGTTGGGAACGGTTTCGGTAATGCTCGTTCCAAACCCGTTTCCAGTGCCGATTATGTGGGCCCCGGAGCAGAAAGTTTTGAAGGCGGGATCGGATTTCAGCCGTATCAGCAGTTCACCGCGGCAGATTTGGTGGAGTAACTCTTCGCGGTCGTCGCCAACCAGCACCGCAAAGCCGGGCGACAGCCCCGCTTCGAGCGCATGCTCGCGCAGCAGGCGAGTGCAGAAGGAATGGATGGTGCCAATCGGCGCGGAGGGCAGGCGCGATAGCGCCAGAATCGCAAGTTCCGAACGTTCGTCTTCGCCTGCGGCTTCAGCCGCGCGGCGGGCTTTGAGCAAGCGGTGCGATACGCGCATGCGCAGTTCGGCCGCGGCGTTTTCGGTGAACGTCATCAGCAGGATTTTGCGAGGGTCTATACCTTCTTCGAGTACCAGCCGTTCGTAGAGGCGGGTCACCTGATAGGTTTTTCCGGTTCCTGCCGATGCGTTGTAGACCATGTTCATAGGCACCAAGTATAGGCAAATAATTTTGGCTACAGAAGTTTTTAGGCAGGATTAACTGGATTTTCCGGAGGGGGCGAGAGGAGGCTTGCTGTGACGCCACAGGTAGCCGGTCAGCAGGATCTGACAGCCGAGCCATTGCGCGACCAGAAAGTATTTCACCCATTTTTTGCCGACAAACGGGTGGTCGACAAGAAGGTCGCGCTGGTTGTGCAGGTAGCCCAGCGGGAATGGAATATTATTGATGCGCATGCGATGAGAGTGCGGCGCTGTTGCCGGCCTTTCGGGGTTGTACAGGACGGATGGATGTACGAGCCCGCTCTGTATGGGGCAGTCGGGGGCAAACTCTTTCTGGGCCGTCAGGGTTACCGGCTGCATTTCGTTTCGGAAGCGTTTGATGAATCCGACTCCCCGGTACAGCCCATCGTCAAAGTTGGTTGCCGCACCGAGTGTGTTTATCTCATTAGAAAAAATCATGGGTGGAAAAGAGGGGATGAACGGTCGGGCCCACAGCAGAGCAATCACGATTAGGAATATTCCGACCGGTGCCAGGGCGCGGCGCGGGATCAGGTTGAACGCTGGACTGGCCAGCGCAATAAACCAGGGAGCGAACCACAGCACGAAACGGTCGCTGTCGCCTCCGCCTGAGGAGGCCAGTACCATTCCGAGTAAGACGAATCCGAGGACAAGCCGAAGTTCCGGTTTTTCCGCCAATTGACGTAAAAATTTCCGCCGGTATTCGGGCAGAAGCAGAAGGGTAACGAGAATCAGGAAAAAGGGGCCGGCCGAATAGTAGAAGGGATACAGGAATTCGAGCAGGTGCAGGTTTTTGTAGATCAGGCTATGCAGGATGGCCATGCCGATGGAGTAGTCGCTGTCATCCGTTGCGATGGTGACTCCTTTTGCGAGTAGCAGGCCCGCTGCTGCGAATGCAACGAAAAGGACGTATGGGCTGAATAGGCGTTTGCCAAACGGGAAGAGGAGCTTTTTGGCAGATCGGGAGTCGGTCACATAGTTTAACAACAGCGGGACAAAAGGAAGGGTCAACGTAATCACACCACGCTGCAGGCCTCCGGCAAAAAAGATGGATGCGGTTAGTAGGATAAAAGGGATGGAGGTGCGCGATTGTGTGGCAACAAGGAACAGGGTGTAGGTCATCAGCGAAACCATCAGGGTGTCGAACCCAAACGGCATTCCGGGGTGGAAGAAGGCGCTTCGAAGTGGAGCGTTCCATAAAACTAAAAACAAGAGCGGTCCCGCCATGCGCAGGATGGGCTTGGCCTCGAGCTTTCCCAGCAGCATCAGGATAATCCATGCCGTGCCAAAGGCCGATAGGGCATTGATCCAGGAATAGGCGTCGATCAGCCGGAGGCCCGGTGCCGCTGAAACATATTTTGCAATGATAGGAAGCAGGATTCGCTCGTTGAACGGGCCGGGCATGGGTGGAAGCTGTCCTCCGAATGAAAAACTTTCCGAAATGGAGCGGCAGGTTTCGGCATCGTAGGCAAAGATCCCTTTCTCTAGCATGACGCCCCCGTCGAGATGAAAATAGAAAAGTGCGAGCAATATCCATGTAAGAAACAAGATGCCGCTTTCCATCATCCGACGATTTGACGAGATGCTTTTCACCCGGGCACTATACCGGTCTGGTTTTTGGTTTTCGAAGGTTGTTTTTTAACTTTCTACTTCAGGATCTTCAGGGGGCATGTCTTCCCGTTGCTTTTATGAGTGAATGAATGCGGTTGATGCCCGCCGCAGATTCGTGCTAATCAAGTATCGAATTACAGACAAACAAGGAGGAAGAATGTTCCTGGAAGTATATGCAATCCCCATGACGGACTACAGTAAGGAAACGGATGTTTCCATTCGCCCGGAAAACAAGCGGTTGATCGAAATGACAGGGGCCCGTATCCGGCACTCGTTAACCTATGAAGACCGCGCGGAAATTGTTTTGCCCAATAAGGAAATTCTCGTTGCAGCGGGCACCTACGAAGACCTCGTCCAGCGTCTGGTGAATGCTCGGTCCAACGAAATTGCACGAGCGCTATAAGTGGTGCGATAGATTTATTGTCCGGCATCGTGCGGGAAGCACGATCCGGACAGGGTACAAGACGTCCTGAGGGCGTCTTTTTTTCTGCTACTTCTTTTTCTTAAACAGGCCGCCAATGCTTTTTACGGCGTCGGAGGCCGTATCAAGTGCGGCTCCGCCTGTATCCTTGACGCCCTTAAGGCTGTCGGTGGTGCCCTTGAGGGTGTCGCCTGCGCCTTTGAGGGCCCCGGAAGCCATTTCGCCGATATCACCGACGTTGGCAACGGCGCTAACGATGGATTCGTAGAGGGCGCTGATAATTTCCGTCACGGCTTTGGCAAGACTGGTGCCGCCGCCCTTTTTCCCTATGTTGGTTTTTTCGATATCGAGAATCGGCACCGGCGCGGTGGGCAGTCCCGCAATCTTTAGATTGACCTGTGCATCGCGGATGGCGAGCTGTTCGATGATTACTTTCTTTCCGGGTTTCTTTTTCTTCGGTTCTTCTGCGGGTTTTTCGACGGCGGCTTCCCCTGTCGGCTCTTCGGTCGGGCCGGAGAAGTTTTCGACGTTTTTCTGGATTTCCTTGATGTTGTCGGTCTTTAGGTGCCGTTCATAGGTAAAGAGCGGTTTTTCAATGATGATCTTCCGGATCACGACGGTATCGGTGAGGAGCGACTTGAGGTCGATGCTCACTTCAAAGTTCTTGAGCTCGACGAGGCTTTTGGATTTGAAGCCTTCCGGGTTGCCGATAAACAGGCCTTTGATCTGGGCGGATCCGGTGAGCGGGCTGACCTTTACGCTTTCCACGGTCATCTCAACACCGGTCGCTTTGGGACCAATAGTTTCCATACCGGTTTTGATGATGGGGCCAATCCCGAAACTGACGAGCAGCATGACGGCCACGATGAGAACAACCACTGCGACAACGAGGAATTTAAGCAGCTTTTTCATGGTATACCTCCTTTATAAAGGGTTCATCCCCTCTGTCCGGTTACAGACCCTAATCCCGCATTCAGGTTATGGAAAGTCTGAAATCAAATAGATCTGCGGTCCTGCCCGTTGAATTCCTGAGGAGCCCTCTCGTTTTGGCCTGTTCTTTCATTGTTTTCGGCGCTTTACAGGAGGGGTTTCAAGCGTTGGTTTTTGGAGTAAAATATCCTCAATTTCCGCCCATCTTCCGTTGCTATGGATTGGGCAGGTCTGTTATGATCTTCTGATTAATTTGACCGAAAGGAAGAGGACTCCCATGTCTGACGCAGAAAACGATCTAAAAGCCGAGGAAAGCATGCAAAACCGGGCCGTTGACAACCCCGATGCAGCGGGTTACGGCGCCGACCATATTACCGTTCTGGAGGGCATCGAAGCCGTCCGGAAACGCCCCGCCATGTATATCGGCGATACGGGCTCACGCGGCTACCATCATTGTGTCTATGAAGTCGTCGACAACTCGATCGACGAAGCGCTGGCGGGCTACTGCTCAAACGTCGAAGTCTGCATCAACGAAGACGGCTCATTATCGGTCATCGACGATGGCCGGGGTATTCCGGTCGATATGCATCCGACCGAGGGCAAGCCGGCCGTCACCGTAGTTTTGACCGTCCTGCACGCGGGCGGCAAGTTCGACTCCGACACCTACAAGGTTTCCGGAGGGTTGCACGGCGTCGGGGTTTCCTGCGTAAACGGGCTCTCCGAGTGGCTCGAAGTCGAAGTCAAACGCGACGGGAACATCCACCACCAGCGTTTCGAGCGCGGTGTCGAGGTAACCGATCTGGTCACCATTGGAAAAACCACCGAAACCGGCACGAAGGTTACCTTCATGCCCGATCACACCATCTTTACGCACGAAGGCGGCTTCCAGTGGGATATTCTTTCCGCTCGTCTGCGCGAGCTTGCCTTTCTCAACCGCGGTGCCAAAATCACGCTGAAGGAAGAGTCGACCGGCCGGGATGAAATCTTCAAGTACGATGGCGGGATCATGGAGTTTGTCCAACACCTGAACCGCAACAAATCGCCGATGCACCCGAATGTCATCTACTTCGAGCGCGAGAAGGACGACGTCGTTGTCGAAATCGCCATGCAATATTCCGACGCATTCAACGAAACCATCTTTTCGTTCGCCAACAACATTAACACGATCGAAGGCGGTACGCACCTTTCAGGCTTCCGCTCCGCATTGACCCGCACGGTTAACGCTTACGCGAAAAACAATAAGCTCATCAAAGATGACAAGCAGGCGATGGGCGGTGACGATATCCGCGAGGGCATCACGGCCGTCATCAGCGTCAAGATTCCCGATCCACAATTTGAAGGGCAGACCAAAACCAAGCTCGGTAACGGCGAAGTTGAAGGCATCGTCCAGCAGATCGTCAACGAGGAGCTGGGCATCTGCTTCGAGGAAAACCCGAACGTGGCCCGGACCATTATCGACAAGGCCGTTGTGGCTGCCCGGGCCCGTCTCTCCGGCCGCAAAGGACGCGGACCTGTCCCGCGGTAGGGGGGGCGCCGAAGGGGGTGGCTGGCCCGCCAGGCGGCGCGGTGCGC
>CAZWZW010000045.1:0-17743 GCA_964639125.1 uncultured Verrucomicrobiota bacterium | reverse complement strand
ACCGAAGGTCAGCGAGGCCGCTGCCCCTCCACCATAAAAAACCCAGAAGAACCTACTTTTCACAGAAGATCGCGAAGGTCGAAAAACGAAAAACAGGTCAACTGAATAGATTAGCGTTCTTTGCGCCCTTCTGCAAAAACCTACGCCAATCCTGCCCAGAGAAAATAGCCGAAGGCCGCAAGGAAGAGTGCCGCAACGATACGGGGCAACCGCCCGAGCGTCACAACAAACAGCAGATGCACCGCACACAATCCCATTAAAATCAGTAGCGACTGCTGCAGAAAATTTCCAGTTGAAATCGGATGGAACGCAGCAAAGATACCGATGCAGAGCGGAATGCAGATATGGGCATCGCCCGACTGCGAGGTATAGACCACATCCATCCGGTTTTTGGAACCGTAGTAGAAAGCCAGCAAGGCATTCGGCAACACCATCAGCACCCCGCTGGCCCACCCCAGCACCTGGGGCGGCACCAGCTCGCTATCCAACGACTGGAACCACTGCACCAGCCAGTCGGTGCTGATGAACACGCCAGCGGCTCCGGCCAGCAGCAGAACCACCTCGAGAGGTAGCGTGGCGGGATAGCTTTTCTTTTTCAGCAGGTTGGTCTTCTTGGCATCGTAGACATGGAAGCACTGCCAGAAAACGAATAGTGAAAGCAGGACAAAACCGTCCGTTTTCGAGAGCTCGCCGTCGACCGCCAACAGCCAGGTGAAGAGCGAAAAGAAAAGCGCCGCCACCAGATTAAGCGCCAGCGACAGGCGGCCCATTTTATGTTCGCGCAGGGCGGTCTGGGTTTTGCGGCGCGGAATGCTGGCCATGCTCCAGATCAATACCGGAAGGCCGATCAGCAGCGTCAGGTTGGCGACGTTGTTGAAGAGGCAGTTGACCAGCACATCGTTGCCCTCACCCTTGTTCAACGCCAGCACAAGCGCGAAGACGATATTGCCCATGCCGGAACAGAACGGCATGAAGATCGTGCCGAGCACGGTACCTTCCACCCCCTGCCCCGACAAGACCTCCAGTCGCCACACCACCAGCAGGCTGGCCAGCAGGAACAAGGCCATGCAGCCATAGGGTGCGAATGCACCGAGGGATGAGATGGAATAACTGATAAAATCCATGATTGGTTTTTATCAGGAAATCCGAAGCACGAATATCTAAATCCTAAACAAGCTCTAAACTATAAAAACAAATTCCCGAAACCCGTACAGACAACCTGCCCGTGTTTGAGTTTCCGAACATTGAAACTTTGGGTTTGTTTCGGATTTAGGTATTCGGATTTAGAGTTTTCACAAAAAAAGCGCCCCGCAAACGGGACGCTTTTCTGAATCTCAGCTAAAACTGAACTTAGCCAGCAATCACTTTGATCAGGTCGAGAACCTTGCAGGAGTAGCCCCACTCGTTGTCGTACCAGGAAACCACCTTGACGAAGGTTCCGTCGAGCTGGATGCCGGCCTTGGCATCGAATACGGAAGTGCACTCTTCGTCGCGGAAGTCGGTGGAAACCACCATCTCTTCGGTGTAGCCGAGGATACCCTTGAGGGCGCCTTCGGAAGCTTCTTTCATGGCCGCGCAAACGTCTTCGTAGGAAGCTTCGTTCTTGAGGTTAACGGTCAGGTCAACCACAGAAACGTCGGAGGTCGGAACGCGGAAAGCCATACCCGTCAGCTTGCCGTTGAGTTCGGGAATCACTTTACCTACGGCTTTAGCTGCACCAGTGGAAGACGGGATGATGTTTTCCAGGATGCCGCGTCCGCCGCGCCAGTCTTTCATGGAAGGACCGTCAACGGTCTTCTGGGTAGCGGTAGCCGCGTGAACGGTGGTCATCAGACCCTTTTCGATGCCGAACTTGTCGTTCAGAACCTTGGCAACCGGTGCCAGGCAGTTGGTGGTGCAGGACGCGTTGGAAACGATGTCCTGTCCAGCGTAGGAATCGGTGTTGACACCGCAAACGAACATCGGGGTAGCGTCCTTGGAAGGAGCAGAAAGAACCACTTTTTTCGCGCCGGCTTCGATGTGCTTACGGGCCGTTTCGTCGGTCAGGAAGAAACCGGTGGATTCAACCACAACTTCAGCGCCAATGGAATCCCACTTCAGGTTGGCCGGATCACGCTCTGCGGTGATGCGGATTTCAGCACCGTTTACAACGAGGGAACCCTCTTTAACTTCAACTGTGCCGTTGAAACGACCGTGTACTGAATCGTACTTGAGCATGTATGCGAGATAGTCAACGTCGAGCAGGTCGTTAATTCCTACAATTTCGATGTCTTCACGGGCAGCAGCTGCGCGGAAAACCATACGTCCGATCCGGCCGAAACCGTTAATACCAACTTTAGTAGCCATGTTTAGCACCTTTCCTTATTAGGTTTAGAAACGCGTGTTTCTGTTAAAATGAGCGGGAACAGTACCCAACAGCACCATGGTCGTCAACCACCATGCCATGCTTTTTTGCCTTCAATCAAGGGGATCAAATACCCCCCGTAAATTATGGACCAACTTGTATTCACTTGCGTTCTCGCGTCTGAAACGCGTATGTTTCATCGTTTTATTATTGTGGAGTGAAACGATGCGATTTAACGGGTTAATCCTGAGCCTGATTCTACTACCCATTAGCAACACGATGGCGGCCAATATACAGACGGTAGTCGACTCGGCGCTGACCGGACTCGAGGTCATTACCTCCGACAACCCCTACTCCCGCACCATTGAACGCATGTATATTGGCTACAGCGCCGACGGAGCGGCCAAAGTTGGTGTAGCGTTCCGCGAGATCAAATCATTCAAACCCATCACGGGAATGGTGGTGATTCATAAAACCGAAAAAGGCTTTATCCTCCACGAAGCTCTTTTCCCCGACATCGGAAAGATCCGAAATGCAAAGGATCGCAAGCAGGTCCTTTCCGTGCTCAAGGCTTTTAAAAACATCCCCTTTAATCCACATGCTGAAAAATCGGCGGTAGATGGGTTGACCGGCGCCACGCGATATGGCATCCAGACTTCCGGCTATCTTAACTATATGGCGCGAAGAACCGCCATTGAAATGGAATCCAAACCGAACTGGCCAAAACCAGAAGAGCAATAGCCCATGTTGCGCCGCATCAAAATCAACTGGAAAAAACCACCTCAATACGAGGCAATGGAAACGCCTATTCCAATCCCGGAGCACAAACCGCTCAACATGGAGGAGATCAGCATAGCGGATTTTCCTGAATTTATCGATCAGATTGGTCTCGTCGGCATGGGCGGAAGCGGTTTTCTGACAGCGGAAAAAATCCGCGCATCGACAGGGGCTCATACGCTCGTCATTAACGGCGTCGAATGCGAACCCGGCATTACGATCGACCAGACCGTCCTGCTTCACCATGCGAACTGGGTACAAGCCGGAGCAGAGGCCAGTGCCAAGGCGGTGGGAGCAAAACGCATCGTTTTGGCCGTAAAAAACAAGCAAAGCCAGATCACCAAGCTAAAGAAGCTCTATCCGAACTACGACATTGTCCCCTTCCCCAACCGCTATCCGGCGGGGGCGGAAAAACTCATCATCAAGAAACTGCACGGCCGCATGCCGCCGACCGGCTCCCGCCCCTACCAGCTTGGGTATCTTGTACAGAACGTGGTTTCGCTCCGCGCCATTGGCCGCGCATTGCTCGATGGCATTCCCGTGGTGGAGCGCCCGCTTACCCTCGCGATGCCCTCTCAAAAATTCTATAAAAACATCATCGCCCCCGTAGGACAACCGGTTCGCAAACTCATTGAAGCCTGCAACCTTCCATTCGATGAAGAGCAGCATCTGATCGCCGCATCCGGCCTGATGATGGGATACGAAGTTTTTGAAACGGACTGTATTGAAAAAACGACCACATCGCTGATCATTCTTGAACGTAAACAGCTGGTGTTGAAGGAGCGCGACTGCATCCGTTGCGGTGCCTGCAACAGCTCATGCCCACTCGGCCTGCACCCCTACACACTGGTCGACCACATTGATCAGAAAAAAATGGATTCTTCCGCGTTGCAGGCCCAACTGAACGAATGTTTCCTGTGCGGTGCCTGCTCGGCCGTCTGCCCGGCGCACATCCCGCTGGTGCAAACACTGATGGAGGGTAAACGATGCCTGCCATAAGCCCGTTCCTGCATAACGGACCGCGTAGCTCCAGTATGTCGACCTGGACCATGGCCGCACTACTGGTACCCGCCGCCATCTATAGTGCCCTCTACCATCCGCTGTTTATTCTTCAACTACTCGGCTATGCCCTGCTCGGCATCGCACTGGAAGGCATCTATTTTTTCCTGAAGGACGGTCGCATACGCGTCAACAGCATCAGCTCCGGCCTGACGGCGGCCCTGCTGGCCGCCAGCGTTCCGTCCACCGTACCCTTCCTTCCCATGCTGTTTGCCCTTATCGTGGCCATCTGGCTGGTTAAGCTCCCCTATGCCGGAAGCCCGCTGCGCTTCAATGCAGCCATGGCCGGTCGACTTTTCCTTATGCTGGCCTATAGCAGCGCGGTCGTCGACTGGGGTACGCCGACATGGCCCGATGTCATCTCCTGCGCCACCCCCCAGGAACTCTATTCAAACGAGGGCGCAACCCTGGCACTGCAACCTCTGTTATTTGGATGGATTGGCGGAAGCTGGGAAGGTCTATTCCAGATTGTGCCGGGCAGCCCCGGTGAAACCTACCCCGTCGTCCTTCTGCTGCTCGGCGGCGTTCTCTGCTTCAAGGGCATCGTAGCCTGGCGCATTCCCGTGGCATTCCTGCTTTCATTTATCGGCACCAGTGCCGCGCTGGGCGCCCCTCCCCTCTACCAGCTCTTTACCAGCGCAACCATCTTCAGCGCCGTTTTCATTGTTTCCGACCCGGTCTCCACTCCCATGAGCAAAAGCGGGAAATGGATCGTCGGCATCATCATCGGCGTCAGCAATGCCGTCATCCGGCACTACACCTACTACACCGAAGCGATTGTCTTCGCCGTGTTGATCGGCAACCTTTTCAGCCCCCTGCTCGATCGGATGGCGTTCACCGTGCAGGGATGGAGACTTTCAAGGCGAACCATTCGGCCGCGAGCAGGCTAGAAAGTCTGCCCATGCTACAAATCACAAATGCAAACGGACCCTTCAGATTTTAATCCAAAGCAACCCAGCCTGGCATACGCACTGGGACGCAAGGCCGCCCCCATGTTTTTCAAGGCCAACTGGGTGATGAAATCGCTGGCCGGTTCCGAAGAGGAAAAAATCGCGGCCGAGTTTCAGATGGGCTATCTGCTCGCGCAGGTCTATGAGGACCAAACCCAATCTTTCAGAAATAACCGTTTGTCGCAGATTGCCTCAAAACTGGAGGCCTGCCTGCGAAACAAATCACGAACATTTTCGTTCAAGTGCGATCACTCCGGCGTATCGAACGCCCTCGCCATTCCGGGCGGTTTTATTTATCTGTCAGAAACCCTGTTCGACCTGTGCGGCGAGGATGTCGATGCCATTGCCTTTGTGCTGGCCCATGAGATCGGCCACACCATTTATGGTGATGCCAACAAACGCTTTCTGACCAAAGCCGCGATCAATGGATTACTGCGCCTGCGAACCCGTGGCATCAACCCGGCGGTGCAACAGCTTCTGGCGCATCTGGTGCAGCAGGGCTATTCAAGAGAACAGGAATATCGTGCCGATCGCTTTGCCGTCGCACTCACAAAAGCAGCGGGTTTTGATTCGAAAGGCGGATGCCGGCTATTTTCCAAACTTCGGGAACATGAAAAGGAACCAAACTTCATGGGCGCTTATTTTTCCTCGCACCCGCCCCTCTCCGACCGCATTGAGGGTATAGAACAGAAAATAAAGGCCGACTGATTCCTCACAAAAGGCCGCCAAGCCACTGAAAGAAAATCAGTTCCTGTCTTCTTCGCTTTCTGTGCATTCTTCTGCGGGACTCTTTTCACCGTCGGAATCAGGAGCAGGTGACGTTACGGATTCATGCACATCCTGCTTAACCTCCCGGATTTCACGCTCGAGGTCTTCCTTGCCCTTCTTAAATTCACCGAGGCTCTTCCCCAGCGAACGCGAAAGCTCGGGCAGTTTTTTGGCACCAAACAGCAACAGAATAATAAAAAGGATCAGTAGCACTTCCGAGCCACCCGGCATTCCAAAATAAGCAAGGGTATTCATAATCATCTCCTAATAGTCCACAGGGACATCCGCCGGATTCCAGGATCCGGGATTATATAAAACAAAGATCTGCGTTGCTCCAGTGCCTTGCACCGCGCGGATTTCCAAGGTCCGGTCCAGCCGGGTACCCATCAACCGAAAGGATTGATTTCCCATCTCCACCTTATCGATACTCCAGCCCATGGCCACGAGCAGATCGCTTAGTTGCGACCGGACTCGGGCAAGTGGCAGGCTGGTCGTCATCCCTCCACCAACCCACGGGGTTCCGGGAATCCGTCCGTGCTGATGAAGCTCAAAATCCTCCATCAGCAAATATTCAGGAAACAACAGGACTTCCGGCCGAAGTCCGGATTCCAGATAGGTCATCGACTCGGACTCGACGATGACCGGGTCGCCCGCGTTGTCCGGCGCAACACAGCCCCACAGGAGCGAAGTTGTTAAAATTAAAATGACAGCCTGTATGCGCATGGAAATCAACCCATTTTCTAGCAACTTAGAATTGATAACAAAGCCCAATGCAGGCGGCCATACCTTTCAAACCCCAAAATGACACCCAACAAAAACTTAGTCTTCGCTGATATCGCAGATATTGCAGGAACTACAGTCGAAGCTGGCGGGCTTGTAGGATTTTCCCTGGCCTTTTGCCTTACGCATGTTCATGGAATTCATTCCTGCCAGGAAGAGGCCGAGAATGATAAAGGCACCGGGCGCGGAGGTCATCAGCATAAAGTCGGTGGTCCAGGCCGGGATCATTTTCACTTCAAACAAGGAACCGCTGGCCAGAAATTCACGGGTTCCCCCGAGGGCAACCAGCGCAAGCGTAAAGCCGAGCCCCATGCCGAGCCCGTCGAGAATCGACTTGCCGACCCCGTTCTTGGAGGCAAACGCCTCGGCACGCCCAAGCACAATACAGTTCACAACAATAAGCGGAATAAAGATGCCCAGTGCCTCGTAGAGCGCCGTCGGAGCATAAGCCTGCATCAGCAGGTCGACAATGGTCACGAACGTGGCGATGATAACGATGTAGACTGGAATACGGATTTTTTTCGGCACTATCTTGCGGATAGCGGAGATGACGATGTTGCTGCACATGAGCACGCACAGGGTGGCCACGCCCATGCCGAGGCCATTCGTGGCGCTCGAGGTTACCGCCAGCGTCGGGCACATGCCAAGCAGCAGCACCAACACCGGGTTTTCTTTCCACAACCCTTTCGAAAATTCCTTCATTGCAGGCATTATTCCGCTCCTTTTGAAAGCTGATCGAGATGATCGACACAGGTTTTACCAATGGCATAGACCGCGCCGCAGACGGCGCGGCTGGTGATGGTGGCACCGGTCTTGGCATCCACGTCGCCGCCATCCTTTTTCACCGCCCATGCGGCATTTCCGGCTGTGCGGCCCTCATATTGGTCGAGGAAGCGGTTGGGGGCCAGTCCAACTTCCACCCCACCGCGCTTGAGCAGATCGACGATGGTCTTTTGCCGTTTGCGATCGGCGATCACCGTACCCAGACCGGGGGTTTCATTGTTTTTTGTCACGATCACCTTCCGAATGCTTCCTTCGGTACTCAGTCCGGCCATGATGGTGACGTCGCCCGAAAACCCTTTTGGAGTGACGACTTCGCCGGCATAGCCAACGATTGCGCCGTCCTCGCGAGCAATGTAGAACCGAACCGGCCAGCCCTCGGTGGATGTGACCATTTGTGTTTCTTCGCCGGGTACATTATCAAAAGCCGGTAGCACCTGCCCCAGCGCCACATTGGTTTTCTTCTGCTGGTTCAGCGCGATGGCCTCGGCTGTCGAGGTGTAGACCAGCGACAGCAAACCGGCGGCAACCGCGGCAAGGACGCCCAGAAAAATTCCAAGCTTAGGAATATTGATTTGTTGCGCTCCCATTACTCTGCCTCCCCTTTCGCCGGCGCAACATAGCCGAACGGTTTATTGATCGTTACCCGATCGATGAGCGGCGTCAGCGCATTCATGAACAGGATGGAAAAACTTACACCTTCGGGATAGGCCCCCCACAGGCGGATGGCGCTGGTCATGATTCCACAGCCAAGACCGAAGATCCATGCGCCCTTCCGGGTCATCGGGGAGGTGACCATGTCGGTCGCCATGAAAAAGGCACCGAGCAGGAGTCCGCCGGAAAGCAGATGGGTCAGCGGCGAATGCGTTGTATCTGGGCTAACCCAGTGCGCAATGCCGGTGATTGCAAAAACGCTTCCAAGAAAGGCCAGCGGAACCTGCCACTTGATCAGCTTGAACGCAATAAGGATCGCCCCGCCAATCAGCAGCGCAATGGCCGAGGTTTCTCCCAGGCAGCCGCCAACATTGCCGACCAGGAGCGTTCCAAGAGGGGTCGTGCCGGGCTCCATGCCGAGCGGCGTGGCGGCGGTCACAGTATCCACGACCATCTTGCCCATCTGAGGTGTGTTCCAGGTGGTCATGATTTCCGGCAGGCCAATCAGCAAGCCGACACGAGCAACGAGTGCGGGATTGAACGGGTTGTAGCCCAATCCGCCAAAAAGCTGCTTGCCAAGAATAATGGCAAGGATGCCACCAACCACGCAGACCCACCACGGGACTCCAGCGTTAAGGTTCATGCCCAGCAGAATACCGGTGATCAGTGCGCTGCCGTCCTTCCAGGTCGAGGGGCGCTTGACGAGCTTGTTCCAGCCCTCTTCGACCACCACACACGAGAGCGTACAGAGCAGCAGCACCTTGAGAGCGGGAAACCCGAAGAACCAAATTCCGATCAGGCAGGCAGGCAGCATGGCCGCCACCACCGTAAACATAATTTTCGGGACATTCTGGCCGCTGCGAATATGAGGCGAGTTGCTGACCACCAGCCGCGCGGGATCCGGCATCTGGATCGTTGGTGTTGTTTCTGTTTCAGACATAATCCGGCTCTCTATTTCTTCTTTCTAAGTTGGGCTTGAATTTCAATCTTCGCGCGTTTGAAGTGCTGGTTCAACGGACGGTGAGACGGGCAGACATAGCTGCACGACCCGCATTCAATACAGGCCGTTACATTCAGATCCTCCGCCCAGTCGAATCGTTTGTTTTCGACCGCCTGACTGATGGTCGCCGGCAAGATGCTCATCGGGCAGACCTCCACGCAACGTCCACAGCGGATGCACGGCTCGGAGGTGTAAAGCGAAACTTCCGCGGAGGAAATCAGCAGAATGCCGGACGTGTTTTTCATCACGGTCACGCCCAGCGAATTCTGGGCAATGCCCATCATCGGCCCGCCGAGCAGCAGCTTGGCCGGCTGTTCGCTGACGCCGCCCACGAGTTCAAGTGCCTTTGAAACCGGCGTGCCAATACGGAACTTCCAGTTGCCCGGATTGACGACCGGCGTGCCGGTGACGGTGGTGATGCGCTCGATAGAAGGCCGCCCGTTGATCACGGCTTCGGCCATCGCCGCGGCGGAGGCGACATTTTGGACCACGCAGTGCACATCCATCGGCAACTTGCCGGGGGGCACTTCGCGCCCGGTGATGGCATAGATCAATTGTTTTTCAGCACCCTGCGGATAGTTGACCGGCAGGCCCTGCACCTTAACATTATACTTTCCAGCCACTTCCTTGAGGCGGGCAATCGCGTCGGGCTTGTTTTCCTCGACGCCGATCACGGCGGATTTAAGCCCGAGGATGCGGGCCAGTATGGCCGCGCCCAGCACCACATTCTCCTCCTGTTCAAGCATCAGCCGGTGATCTGCGGTCAGATACGGCTCGCACTCGGCACCGTTGAGGATCAGGGTATCAATGATCTTCCCTTCGGGAGGAGAAAGTTTGACGTGTGCCGGGAAGCCCGCTCCGCCCATGCCAACCACGCCAGCATCCCAGACGCGCTGCTTGAGTACTGCCGGGTCGGCGGTCTGCCAGTCCACGATCGACTCGAAGGGCTCGCCCCATTGATCGTCGCCGTCAGAGGTGATTTCGATGGCCGGGACATGAATGCCGGTCGGACCGGGACATTTATCGATGGCCTTGATGGTCCCGCTGGTCGGTGCATGCAACGGCACGGAAACAAAGCCGGAGGCCTTGGCAAGCAGATCGCCCTTCTTGACCGTGTCGCCCTTTTTAACCACCAGTTCGGGCGGCGCACCGATATTCTGGTGCATGATGACTTGGTAGGAATCCAGCAGCGCTGCTTCCTGAATCGGCTTAGCCGCCGAAAGCGCCTTACTGTCGTTCGGGTGTACTCCCCCTTTAAACTTGCGTGGCTTGTCGCTCATTTCGAAACTCCTTCATACGCGCCGGCCGCATGCCTGGACGCCAGACGAATTGCGGTGGTTGGGCAGGCAGACGCTTCAACCAAATCGGACGGCGGCGGGTTGTCATAATTGGTTCGGACGAGGAAACCATCCACGAGCATATGATCTTCCTCCCCGGAGGCCTTGACGCATTTGCGGCAGGCAATGCAGGCCGTTTGGCAAACCTTACGTTTGGCGGCTCCTTTTTCCGGAGAATTGCAGTAGACATGAACCTCTGCCGTGGACGGAGCCATGATAATCAGATTCTTCGGACAGGCGGCCACGCAGTTTTCGCAGCCCACGCACAGCTCGGGATGCACGATGGCGAGGGCATCTCGGATTTCGATGGCACCAAACGGACAGGCATCGGCGCAGCTGCCGAAACCCAGGCAGCCGTGGTCGCAACCTTTTGCGCCGCCGGCAACCAGTACAGCCGAACGGCAGTCGCGCACCCCGTTGTAAAGCGAGCGCACCGTGCTCTTGGCCGCTCCGCTGCACCGGACCACCGCGACCCTCTTTTCTTTTTCCTCGGCCACGATGCCGAGATAGTCGGCAATACTACTGATATCTTCCGGCGAACAGACCGGGCATTGGTCGGGCGTGGCTTTTTCAGCAACCACCCCTTTGGCAAAGTCCGCACACCCGGCAAAGCCGCAGCCGCCGCAGTTGGCTCCCGGAAGAAGGTCCTCCACTTTTTCAATTCGCCCGTCGACTTCGACGGCAAATACGCGGGCCACTATTCCAATCACGACGCCCAGTGCGACGCCGAGTATTCCAGTCGTTAAAACCGCTATTAATGCAACACTCATATCAAATCCTTAAACCAATCCTGAGAAGCCCATGAACGCCATAGCAAGAATGCCGGCGGTTACCAGTGAAATTGCCGTCCCTTCGAACGCTTTCGGCACATTGGCCAAGTCCAGCTTCTCGCGCAGGCTGGAGAACAGCACCAGCGCAAGCGCAAAGCCGAGAGCCGAGCAGAAACCGTAGATGGTGGCCCCATACCAGGTGGCCTGGATCGATTCCGGTGCGGCCTTGGCATTGAGCACCACGCAACCGAGTACCGCGCAGTTGGTGGTAATCAGCGGCAGGAAAATGCCGAGACTGTCGTAGAGCTTGGCACTCAGTTTCTGCAGCATGATTTCTACCAGCTGCACCAGCGAGGCAATTACGACAATGAAAACCAGCGTCTGCAGGAACTCGAGCTTCATCGGAACCAGCAGGAAGTGATTGATCAGCGAAGTGACCAGCGAGGCCAGCGTCATCACAAACACGACCGCGCCCGACATGCCCAAGGCGGTATCCAGCTTTTTTGAAACCCCCAGAAACGGACAAATTCCGAGAAACTTCGATAATACGAAGTTATTAACTAGAATTGCCCCAATCGTAATAACAAGAAATTCGCTTAACATGAGCTCACTCACTCCTAACCTTGACTACGGACACACAAACGACACAAGATACCAAGATACAAAGCATCTGCAATCCCATTTACGACAAACACACTATTTAGAACGGGTTTCAATAATGAATGGTTGCGAATGTGCCAAAGGGGTGTGTTATTTTCACATTAAGGCCGTTGTTTCGGGCACAGGAAATGCTCAGTGGAGGCCAAACACTTTCAAATGGAGATTCCAACCCGTGTCATCTTATAAGACCAACAAACAATCGATTTTACTGCTCGGCAACTACAGGCCTACCCTCCCGTTGGCCAAAATGTTTGCGGATCAGGGATACGAAGTAATCTGTGGGTCACAGGGTTGTGAAATTGACTTTAAGCAAAGCCGCTATGTATCTCAAATATGGGAACATCCAGATGCGAAAAAATCGCCCAAGCTCTTTTTCAAAGAACTTCAGCGGTTTTGCAAGCATCGACCGGAACTGACTGCGATCTTTCCCGTCCTCGAGGAGTATGTCCGCCTGTTTGCCGATCACAAAGAATGGATGGAAAACCTGCCGTCGATCATTATGACGCCCCCGGAGCTGGTCTTGAAATGCGTAGACAAGCTCTACACGATGCAGCTCGCCGAAACGTGTTCGATTCCAATAGCCCCTTTTGCTAAAGTCCATGATGAAGTAGAGCTCAATCAGGCGACAGAAAAGATCGGCCTGCCGATCGTCGTTCGCCCGTCCAATGCCACCGTTGCACTGAATGGGAAAAAAGCCGTTGCCGTCCGCTCAAGCGAAGAAATTAAAAACCTCAACGTTGACTGGGATCTGCATGCCCAGGGACTGATTCTTCAGCGGAGATTCAACGGCATAAGGCACAATATCTATTTCGCCGCGTTTGAGGGAAAAATCTGCCGCTATCTCCATGCGGTGATTACCCGCACCCACTGCATTGATGGGTCGGGGCTGGCGGTTGAAGGGATAACCGTGGAGCCGGACGAAAACCTGCGGAAGCAAACCGAAAAACTGGTTGGTGCTCTGAACTACTCGGGCGTGGGCTGCGCACAATACCTCGTGAATGACGTCACCGGCGAAACCAGCTTCCTCGAGATCAACCCAAGGATTGCCGGCAATCATGCCGTTCCCGAGCATGCCGGTCTTCAGCTTGGAAAATTCCTGACCGACCTGGCCCTGACCGGCCAGCCGGATCTCACCCCTCGAACCGGCCGTATCGGCATTCGATATGCATGGATCAGCACAGATCTGATTGCCGCAAAGACAGCATGGAGAAAAGGCGAGATCGGCACAAAAGCAACTCTGAAATGGATGTTAAGAATCTTGATTGTGACGGTGGGTTCACCTCTTCACATGGTCTTTTCGTGGGCAGACCCTAAGCCGGGCCTTTTCGCGCTGGCCCATGCCCTGCCAGGCGTGTGTCGCCTGCTCGACCCAACCGGTCCCAAACCACAAACCGTGCATGATTCCAAAGTGAGATTTAACCCGCAATCCGCCTGCATAAAAACAACATAAAATAAAATACACAAAACAGGATATTTTAATATAGGGTTTAGCTATGGTTGGCTTGGTTCAGCAACGAGCTTTCTTACTGAAGTCAAGCACGTCCACCCGCAGACAGCAGGCTTTCAAGCAAAGGGTGGGGAAGCATACGTCAGAATCCTTACAAAGGGTACGTCCAATGCCATTAAAAGAAGCCAAAAAGAGATCCATCCTTCTGATCGGAAACTACCGCCCGACCCTACCTCTCGCAAAATTGCTTTCATCTAAAGGATATACCGTGATCGCCGGCGTTGCCAATAACGGCTCGAAAGAGATCGACTATTGGAAAAGCCGGTATGTTTCAAGCACATGGAACCACGTTGACGGAGAAGACCAGAGCGATTTCTTCTTTTCCTCCCTACAAGATTTTTGCACCGCTCACCCTGAAGTCGAAGCCATATTTCCAGTCATCGAGGACTATGTTCGCCTATTTGCAATCCATCAAGAATGGCACAAAAAACTACCGCCATTGATCATGGCGCCACCTTCCGTCGTCAACCAATGTGTTGACAAATTTTACATGATGAACCTGATTAAAAAGCAATCGATCCCGATTGCACCCTTTGCGCTGGCACGCACGGAAGGCGAGTTCCAACAAACGATGGAAAGCATGGGGTTTCCGATGGTCATTCGTCCGGCCCAAGCCACGGTTGCTCTCTGTTTCAAAAAAGCAATCATCGCCTACTCCAAGGCAGACATCGATGAGTTGTCCATCGACTGGACGAAGCATCCAGAGGGCGTGATCCTGCAGCGGAAAGTCGAAGGGATCCGCCACAGCATTGCTTTCACTGCGTACGAAGGCCGCATATGCGGCTGCCTCCACTTCATCATCCACCGAACCAACAGCTACGATGAAACCGGAGTGGCCGTGTCGGGCATTACCGTCGAACCGGACCGGTACCTCAAGCAATACACGGAAACCCTCATCAAAGCACTCAACTACTCAGGCGTTGGTTGTGCGCAATACATTGTTAACGACAAAACCGGCGAAACCTGCTACCTCGAAATCAACCCCAGACTTCCGGGCCACCTTACCTTCCAGGAATTCGCCGGCCTTCGTTGCGGTAATTTCCTTATGGACATGATCCTGAAAGGCAAACCAGACACCACCCCGTTCACCGGCCCGGCAGGGATACGCTTTTCATGGATATGCGACGACATCATCGCGGCAAAAACAGCATGGCGGAAAAGGCAGATATCTACTCCGAAAGCCATCCTATGGTTCTTCAGAATTACTGAATCGGCCCTGCGCTCCGACGTCGACGTCCTCTTCCCGCGTAAAGATATTAAACCCGGACTGCTGGCTCTGGCGCGGGCCTTACCCGGCCTGAGCCGTCTGTTGAATAAAAAACCAAACCGATATCGGCGGGCTTCCCGGAATTATAACGCGGTTACATCTAATAAACGCTCGGGAGTTTCGGGCGAAACCGTATAGCTGGCTCCAAAAAAGGCTTTAAAGGAAAAGAGCCAGACGGAAACCGTGCCCCAGGCAATGCCGAACAACACGCCGGCGTCAACGATTCCATGCAGTGGCTGCTCCAAGTGATGGACGCCGACAATCAGTAGAATGATCATCGTGGTCAGGCTGTAGGATATGATCTTGCGCTTGCGGGTGGCGTGGAAATAGCCCATGCAAAAGAGCGGGGCGCAGAGCACGCGCATAAAGGTTGGATTGTTCTTGAGGTAGAGGGCCCTCGCTGCGGCACGCGGTGCAAACTTGAGCTGGAACCCCTTGTAGCCCTCGGCATAGCCCATAAAAACCAAGCTGACAATCAACCCCGCCCAATGGTACCAGGCGAAGGTCTCTTCGGTCAGTTTTTGTACATAGGGGTACAAGCGGAAGATCGCGCTGCCGAAGAGCCAACTCAACCCGACAATCCCCCAAATGGCCCCCACAACTCCTGCAAATTTCCTACCCTTGCTCATAGCGAACCAGCTCCTTTAAAGATTTTCGGTTTTTTTCACGACCTGCCGCATTCGGAAAACCAATGGGCAGCAGCGCAATGGGTTCAACCCCCTCGGGAAGGCCCATCGTCGCGGGATACGCCGTTGCCAATCGGTCAAGATTGACCGATTCGTGCACAACAATAAAATGGAACGGCTGCAGATTTTTGGCCGTTGGCGCCAGATTACCGGCCTGAAGAATCTCGGCCAGCATTTTTTCGGGCACCGGATCGGGTTTGTAACTGCGGATACTGCACCGCTTTTCTGCAAGCTCAATGAATTTCATATTTCCTCAATAGAATGGGATCGGATTTTATATATAGGTAAAAAACGGTTATCAATCCCCTAATCCGATTCATTGGAAAAATATTTTTTTGCACCCACCAACACTTGGCACACCAATTGCTTTAACTCCTACCGTATTACAATTTAGTTAAAGTGAACCCACTCGAATACTAATGCTAGGAAGATATAGATAATGAATTACTCCTTACCAGGCTGATAGCTGGTCCTTGACCACCGCACTGCCGGTATGATGAAGAACCCACTCAAACAGCTCCCGCGCCCGCGGCGAGCTGTTTTTTTTGAGTAATACCGCGGCATTCTTGCGTAACTGCGTTACCCCGGCATAGGAAGTGGCATTGCCTTTAATCAACCGACGCAGCTCCCCAGCTGGGGTTTTCAGCAGCCATTCGAGGTCAATCGGTATGCGCGAATCCATCTTGTCGCGGGGCGGACAGACCGTAGAACACCAGTCACAACCAAACAACCAGTCCCCAATCATTTCCCCCTCTTTCTTCGAAAGCACACTTCGTTTCTCGATTGTGAGATAGCTGATACATTTGCGCGCATCAATCGGTTGGCCAAATTCAATGGCGTCGGTTGGACAGTTTTTAATACAGGCGAGGCAATCCTCGCAGGTAAATGGCATTTTTGGCTCGCTGATCACCTCCGGCAACTCAGCATCCACAAACAGGCAGCCAATAAAGACCCGCACATTGGTGCGCCCGGGAACCCGCAACAAATCATTACCACCCACAATGCCCAGTCCGCCGACAGTTGCAAAAACGCGTTCGTAGACGGCCTTGGTGTCAACCGCCGCCTCAGCACGAATGTCCTCACCAAGCAACGCCTGCAATGCGGTCAGCATGGCCTGCCCGTTAATATGGTAATCCATTTCCTTGGCATAGGCGGAAATATAGCCCAGCAATGCATCTGCTGCCGGAACGGGAAACGGGTGCGTTGCCGCCGGGTCGCCCCAATGATTGGTAAACGTCAGCACAATGGCCGATTTCGCAAATGGGAAGGTGCTCCATGGGTCGGCTTTTTCTGGATACATGCGCTCAAGATAATCCATCTCGCCGTGCAGGCCGGCCTTTAACCAGTCCGCCACACGCACATTGTTTTCCTCAATGCGCTGACGCAGCAACGGGTTGTCCATCCGGATACAGGCGGCCGAATACGCACCGATCTGTTGCGCCGCCTCCTCCAACCACTGCTGGAAATATTCCTGATTCATTTTGCGATTCCCCTTAAAAAGCGTTAGCAAATGTAGTCAACATGACTGCGGGTTTGAAGATCATATTTGTTTTCATCGACGGACTGGGAATCGGCGCAAAGAATCCCGAGGCCAATCCGTTGTACGATACGCGCTTTCCAAACCTTCAACAAATGCTGTCGCATGCCATTCCGCTTGATGCCTGCCTTGGAGTCGAAGGCCTGCCGCAAAGCGCAACTGGACAGGCCGCGTTGCTCACCGGCATCAACGCACCCAAACAGATGGGACGGCACATCGAAGGGTTTCCCCCGCCCACCCTAAAAAAACTGATCGAACACGAAAACTTATTTTCAAAGTTACACAAGCTTGGCAAGCGCTGCACCTTCGCCAACTCCTACTGGATCGACGATCCGCATCATATTCCACCACGCCGCCGATCAGTCACCACAGTCATGGCACTCGCCGAACTCAAGGGGATTAGGCACAAGAGCGAATTACTCAATGGCAAAGCGGTCAACCACGACGTTACCCGCTGGACGATGCACACGCGCGGCTATGACGGGCCGCTTATCTCACCCGAAGAGGCCGCCAACCACTTGCTTGGCGTTGCGAATGAAAACGATTTTACGCTGTTTGAATATTTTTTGACCGATCGCGCAGGCCATTCGGGCAAACGTAAAAAGGTTGATCAATGCCTGGAAACGCTGGAGCATTTTCTTCCCGGAGTAGGGTCCTTTGCCGACCAGCCGGACCGACTCGTCCTGATCTGCAGCGACCACGGAAACATCGAGGACCTAACGGTCTTTACCCACACAAAAAACCCCGTACCCCTCGTCGCGCTTGGTGATCGAGCTGAAGCATTTCACAAACTTGAGAGCCTCGTCGACGTCACCCCGGCCATTGTTCGCCTTTATGAAACTTGAAAGCGTGAACCGCAGGCCGTAT
>CAZWZW010000044.1:0-17896 GCA_964639125.1 uncultured Verrucomicrobiota bacterium | reverse complement strand
TCGACACGCGCAGTTTCCACACCCCCCAGATCGTCATAGCGTGGAAGATATTTGGTCACCAACTCCTGGGGTGCCTGAAGCGGCAAATGCGGAGCGCGATAGGCCATGAACATAAAGAACGGCTCAGGATTTTTTGCTGCGGCACCGATCATCTCGATAGCACGATCCGTCATGCCGTCGGTCCCATAGAATGCCTTGGCCGTTTTCCCGTGGTGTTCCGAAGCATGATGCTGTTTCTTGCGCCCGTAGTAGCAGTGCATGTGGTACTCGCGATCATACCTCAGCTTGGCTGGCTGGTTCCCCTCAAAACATGGATGTTCATCCTCAACGGTAAAAAACTGATGGTCCTCGGCACCGAGTATGCCGAAGAAACTGTCAAAACCCCGCTGCAGCGGTAAGGCATTAAAATCGGCCTGGAGTTCAGCCTCCGTCAGTTCCCAACCGGGATGGCCCTTCTTCCAGCGCGCCTGCTCGCTCTTGGAATTCTTCATGTAACTGCCGCCAAGATGCCACTTGCCGGCCATCATGGTCTGGTAACCCGCAGTCTTCAACAGTTCCGCAACCGTTGGCAGGTCGTAGGGCATACGAGCCCGATAGGCGGGTCGTTTCGATTCACTTTTCCATCCGCTAAGGGTGCCTGCTGCGAAACCGGCATGCGCCGAGTCGCGCCCGGTCAGAAGCGACGCGCGGGTGGGACTGCAACGCCCGTTGTTGTAAAAGTTGCGAAAGCGCAGGCCATCGGCCGCCAACTGGTCAAGGTTCGGCGTGTCGATCTCGCCACCGTAGCATCCGAGGTCGGCGTAGCCCGAATCATCCGTCATGATGACAATGATATTCGGCCGATCAGCTGCGGTAACTGCGCTTGTCAGTGTGAGCGCTGTTAGGATCAGGTTCCATTTCATAGTCAAAAATTCCTAGGGGTTATTGTACTGCTGTGGGACTCAGCTTGAATCCGGTCATGGTCTTCAGCTGCTTGCGAAAGTGTTCTCTCTTCGATTCGTACTCGGGGTTTCCTTCGAGATTGTTCCACTCATTCGGATCCTGCCGGTGGTCATAGAGTTCCTCTTTTCCGTTGTTGTAACGGATATAACGGAAGTCGCGCGAGCGGAGGGAGTAGTGCTGCATCTCAGGGACGCCATCATACTTTTTCCCGGCGTAGATGGTTGCAAGTGCCGCATCGGGGCCGCCCCAGACTCCGTTTTCCGGGTCCTCCAGAAACGGGCGCATGCTGTATCCATCAAGATCGGCACCCTGCGCGTTCTTGCGGGTGCGGCCCTCAAGCCCGCAAAGGTCGATGAGTGTCGGGTACAGGTCGATCAACGATACGGGATGGCCCGCCTGACAACCGGGCGGAGTAATCCCCGGCGCGTGAATGATGAGGGGGATGCGGCAGCTCTCCTCCCACAGCGTGCATTTATGGAGCCAGTCCTTCTGCCCCATGCTCCAGCCATGGTCGCTGGTCACGACTACAATCGTGTTGTCTTTGAACGGACTGTTGTCCAAGGCGTTCAGCACCTGCCCGATGCAATCGTCCACTGCAGCCACCGATGCGAGATAGGCGCGGGTAAAGGCACGCAACTCCTCGAGTGTGCCCCCGGAAGACTTTTTCAACAGTCGAAACAGCCTAAATCCCATGTTAATGGCATCCACGCTCTTGAGGTGGGTATCGGCCAGGTCGTTTTCCTTGATCTCCGGGAGCTGAACCTCGTCGGCGGGAAAGAGGTCAAAGTACTTCTGCGGTACGACCAGCGGCGTGTGCGGTCGGACGAAACCAACGCCGAGAAAGAACGGTTTACCGGCATCTGCTTCAGCCAGACGTTTGATTTCTGCGGCAGCCCAAGCGGCATTACGCTCGTCGGGAGTG
This sequence comes from uncultured Verrucomicrobiota bacterium, assembly GCA_964639125.1. Classification (GTDB taxonomy): domain Bacteria; phylum Verrucomicrobiota; class Kiritimatiellia; order Kiritimatiellales; family Pontiellaceae; genus Pontiella. Next base: position 16,032 of record CAZWZW010000044.1, on the reverse strand, counting down.
GGGTCCCGATCGGTCGCATTTTCACAGCGTAAAGGTTTTCGTGGGGTGCCCCAAGGTCCAGTGACCCATCCCTCTCCGTCCGCTCGTTTTTCGGGGGCGGGCACGTCTTCCAATGCCCCGTAAGAACCGTCGACACACCCCACCGATGCATACGGTTCCGGTACTCCCGGGTGAGCGGCGAGCTTGCCATTCTTACTCCAGAATGGACCATAGTCGGATTTGTTTTCGAACGCCGTCCATTCTTCTTCCCGCAGGTCATGCATCACCTTGCCTGTCCCGGTCACAAAGTAGCCGTTCTGCTTGAAATGATCCATCAAGGTACGCGAATTGCGTAAGACCTCGTTCTCATACCACTTCTCGCCCCACTTTTTGGGGTTGTAGCGGTGCGGATAAATGCCGGTAAAGCAACTCGACCGCGATGGCACACAGATCGGGTAGTTGCTGTACGCCCGCGTGAATGAGACGCCCGTTTCCGCCAAACGCGCAAGATGCGGCGTCCGCGCCTGCGGGTGCCCGTTGAGACCAGCCACATAGTCGTTCAGATCGTCGCAGACGATCAGCAAGACATTCGCCCTGTCCTGAGCTTGTCGAAGGGGCCTGTCTTTTGGGACGCTGACCTGTGCATTGGCCTGTCCTGCAATACAGGCGCCTGACAGGCATAGTGCTGCGGTCAGACATCTGGCAAAACTATTCTTTTTCATGTGAGGGTCTCTGGGCATTTCAGTTTTCTTCCTTTACAGGCACAGCGTCGCTCGCCGGAACATTTTTTGGGGTCGCTTCCATTGCACTCTACTCCGGGATGAACTTTACTTCGTCCACGTATAGCCATTCCCCGTCAGGACCTTGAGTCGTGAAGCCCAAATCAATCTCGTTCGAGGTGACCTTGATATTCTTGATTTTGATCTGAGTCCATTCCGATAATGCCGGGATGTTCTGTGATCGTTCCTCTGCGCCATGCGACCAGACGTGCATCCGGCACTCGTTCATACCGCCGGAGTGCTTGACCCACGCTGAAAAGGTATAGGTTCCATTGGCAATATGATCCAACCGCATCCGCGATGTAATAGGTCCCGCGGTTGTTTTGCCCACATGGCGCATATACGCCTTTCCTGCATAGGCTTTCTCTTTGCCGGCATTGACGCGCAAATCAACCTGATCTGAGTCCACATTGTCGTAGATGCCATCATCCGCGATCCAGCTGCTGACTGTTGCCCTTTGTTCCGGCTGGGACTCCATCCCCCGGTTGCCGACATAATTTGCATCAAACACTTTGGTGTAGAAGCGAAAATAATCGACCCGCATCGCCGCACCGGGTTTCGGAAAGCCTTCGCCTCCCAAAACATCGGCCGTATTCCCTAATCCCGTCAGCCAAATCTCGCTTGGGGTATAGCGCGGATCCCCCGCCTTAATCTTGTGCCGGTATCGCTCAATGCCATCAATATAGTAGACAATCGAATCAGGCAACCACTCGAAGCCGACCACCACCCATTGATCCGTATCAATGTAAGAGTCGACACGCCTCTGTTCTTTGGTTCCTTTTTTCGTCTGCTTAGGTCCTTCGATATGCCAATGCCAGTTGACCCATGCCATGTTAAACGCGGAATCCAGCTCAACTCCGTCTAACTCGATGGCTTTATTGCTCCATGGGGCACGGTCATTCTTAGCATCCTCTTTATCGGCGATCCCGTAGTTCCAAAACGACTGATGAAAACCGCGGGCCTCATCGTAGAACTTAATGCGGGTCTCATAGTAGCCATACCCAAACGTCGTTCTGGAGATAATACCACCGCCAAGCGGAACAAGCTTTCCGTCCTTAAAAAGATCTTCCTTCGTGTAGGCGATTTTCAGCAACCCGATGCCATCCTCTGTAGTCTCCGACACGTTTTTACTTTGGTTGTACCCACCCAAACGTGGGTTAAGGGAATGACGATAATACCAGTCGTTCGTATTAAGATGGTTATCGTTGAATTCGTCCTGATATACCAGAGTATACCCCTTCTTGGTGAGGGAATAGCCTTTCTGTCTCGAACCGCTTTTAGTTTCGGTGGCACTAGACGAGTTGCTCAGGGATTTGTCGCGCTGTGTAATCCAGCTGCTTGTCGGCAGGAGACCGGCTTTGCTGATATCGAATGGCTTGAAAGTTGATCGCATGTCTGTGGCAACTACCTTACCGTCTTTCATTTTGACCAGTGGGTATCCGCCTTGACTATTCCCGTTCTTGCCTGAGGACATCCCTTTGAATTCTCCTGTGTAGGTGTTGCTCTTGAATGTCGCCTCGACAAAGTCATCCGGGGTGGAGACAAATTTACCAGGTGTAGAAAAGATGTTGTTCCGGAACACAATGTCTAAGGTCCATACCTTCTCCCATTTCGGTTTCCAGCAATGCATGAGACTCCAATCTTCCGTAGAACGATTGAAGATGACGTTATTTTCGATGATGACGTCCTTCACGTTAGGCACCAATTTGAAGACGCCTTTATACTCTCCGTCATCAATGCTGACGTTGTTGCGCACGACGATCCCGGACGTCCCCGGCACTTCATCGCTGGGCGAGCACACCAGCAGAAAGCCACTCTTGTTTCGTTGGCTCCAGTTGTATTCGATCAGAGTGTTGCGACAGTTGATATCCACATCGAAAGCCTGCCCGTCTTTCTTCGCGTCAATATCCATCACTTTGTTGTAACGCATGATCGTGCCGTCGCATGAGTGGGGCCACATCCCAGCGGCGTGGGTTGTTCCACCCTTGGACTGCCCAATGGCGGCGCGATGCCCCTCGTTATGCTCGATTAGCGGTTTGTCACAGGAAATCACCACGATGGAATCGCCACCGGTATCCCGTGTAAAGTTGTTGCGAATCACCACATCTGTACTGGGGAACCATTTGTCCTTGTCTCGGAATCGGTTATCCCAGCCCGAGAACATAATCCCATAGAAGCTGACATCATGGACATAGCAGTCTTCAATCAGTACACCGTCGTAACGGGACTTCTTAGCGCTGCCATCGTCTTTATCACCACTTGCTGCAACCAGGATTCCAGAACCGCCCGACCGATCCCAGCCACCGGACACGTGATGCACATGCAGTCGCCTCAAGGTAATATTTTTGAAGACACCGCCTGCGTCCGCCTCGACCAGTACACCATTCATCTTGTTCCGGCGCTTTCCATTGGGGATCGTATTGGTCACTTCCAAATCTTCGATCACCCAGTGCGAACCGTTCTGCAAAGCGACTGCAGCATTCGCTTGTCCCTCGCCGGCGATAAGCGGCGCTTTCCCTTCTCCATAGCGCCCGACTTGAATGGGATTCCCCTCTGTTCCAGCCCCCTTAAGCTGAAGCTGCCCCACCCATCTCCCTCCGGATTTGAACAGCACTTTATCCCCAGGCTCAAAGGTCAATGCATTCACATTTGCCAATGTTTGCCAGGCACGCTGTTCAGAACGACCCTCTGCTCGATCGCTGCCCATTTGTGAGTCGACATAGTACACGCTGTTCGCTGCAAGCACAACCGTTGAGCCCAAACCACTCAGCAACAAGCCGAGCGTGATCCCTATCCATTCCTTTCTCATTCTATTTTTTTGCCGCTTTTTTCAGCTCTTCCCAGGGGAAGATAGGTGTATCCGCCGGGAACCGTGGAAATTGAAGCGTTGTCTCCCATTTGTTCCATGATTCTTTTAGTTCACTGACAAGTTCTGGATACTGCGCCGCTACATTATTCTTTTCGGAGATATCCTCTTTCAGATTGTAAAGTTCCCACTCTTTCCCGGTCAGGACCAGCTTCCAGTCGCCGCGCCGGGTGGCCTTTTGGTACGGCTCACCGGTTTTCGGGTAACTCCAGCTCATGATACGCCAGAAGAGCTGTTCGTGTGGAACGCCCTCCTTCTGGTTAAGCAGGTAGGGCATCAAGTTTACGCCGTCCATATCGCTGATCTCACCTCCAGCCAGAGCCACCGCCGTAGCCGTCGCATCCAGCTGAATCACGGGTCGCTGATCCACCACACCGGCAGGTAGCGTACCCTTCCATCTCATGATATAGGGAACGCGGACCCCTCCCTCGTGAAGCGATCCTTTCCAGAGCCGCAACGGCCCGTTGTCGCCATAACTGCTTTTGCGCGTTGCACCGTTATCACTGATAAAGAAGACAAGTGTGTTTTCCTCGAGGTTCCGTTCTTTGAGTTTGGCCATGATCCGCCCCACACCGTCATCCAATGCCGACACCATCGCCGCATAAATTTTGCGTTTTGGGTGCTCAATGTCGGGGAAACGCTTCAGGTATTTCTCGCTCGCCTCTAGAGGCCCATGCGGTGCCGTGTACGGCAGGTACAGGAAGAACGGGTCGTCGTGATATTGATCGATAAACGCGACCGCTTCACGGGTGAATGCGTCGGTCAGGTACTCTTTTTCGTCCACCTCCTTGCCGTTTTTCTGAATATCCGACTTCGGTTGATTCGGGCCTTTTAGCTTTTTGGCCTTCATGTTGATCGGCGGGATGAAATTGGTGCTTCCATGCAGCGTGCCGAAGAACTCATCGAATCCGCGCTTGTGCGGATGCAGCTCAGGGCGAAGGCCCATGTGCCATTTGCCGATGATTCCGGTCGTGTACCCCTGCGCTTTCATCAGGTCCCCAACGGTCTGCTCTTCAAGCGGAAACCCCAGACCGGAGTACTTTGGGTCTTTTTTTGTCACGTTGTACTCAAACCCAAGTCGGTTCTGGTATTTTCCGGACAGCAGCCCCACCCGCGAAGGGGCACACTGCGGAGCACTGACGTATCCGTCGGTGAACCGCACCCCATCTGCTGCCAATTGGTCGATATACGGAGTCGGGATATCTTGGCAGCCATAGCAACTGAGATCCCCGTACCCCATGTCATCCGCGTAGATGATGATGACATTGGGTTTCGATCCGCTGTCGGCTGCACTTGCTGCAGACAACAAACACAGTGCAAACAGCCCTGATAATAAATGATGCTTCCTATTCATTTTTCTTTTTCCGTTCATTGTGTCTCCGTTATTCCGTTTCGAGCTGAATGATCTCGCTGGCCGCCATCAGAAAAATGCCCGCGCCGTATCTTGTTGAATCGGTCTCTGCGACCTTGCCGGGACCGCCGCCCGGAGGCTGGCTCCAACCGACCCGCCCCTCGTCGTTGACCACCGAGGCGAGTGCCGCCCAGCCTTTGGTGGCGATGGGCAGGAACCGCTCACGGTCCAGAATTCCGTTATTGATTCCCCAGGCGATGCCATAGGTGAAAAATCCGGTTCCGGTGCTCTCCCACACATCGTGGTGCTTGGGATCATCGAGATTGGGCCGCCAGAACCCATCGGCCTGCTGGCGCGTGGCCAATGATTCTGCCATTTGAATATACAAGGCTTTGTAACGCGCATAGCTCGCATGGTCTTGAGGCAGATAGTTCAGGATACGGGTCACCCCGCCAAAGGCCCAGCCATTGCCGCGCGACCAGAATATTTTTTTCCCATTTCTTCTTCGCTTGGGCTTGGAACGGACATCCCGGTAATACAGACCCGAATCGTTGTCGAAGATTTCTTTGGACACGTCCCAAAAGCAGGCATCCATCCATTCCACATACTTTTCATCGCCCGTCATTTGATACAACATGGCGAGCGCCGGAGGCCCCGTGAACAGACCGTCCACAAAATGGAGCCCTTCCTTATTTTCCAGATACCAGCCCGTCGGATCGGACAGCGGATTCGAAAACTTAGGGTTTTCAAGAAATGCGAGGGTGGGCTTAATGATGGATTCATCCTTTTGTGCCTGATAACACCCATACCAGATCTGGCCGCAAATCAGCGAATAGGCTCCGCTATCAAACGGCCCATCGCTTTTGTCTTTGACCCGCCAGGAAACCTTTTTTCCCCAGGCCATGCAATCTTTCAGATAGGCACGATCCGACGTGCTTTCATACATCGCCATCAGCCCCGCATAATAGGTGCCTCGAACCCAATGCTGGTTTTTAAACTTCAAACCTAAGTTCAGTTGATACGCACGCACCCGATCCGCCAAGGCCTTTACCTCGCCTGCCTCAACACCGGCACAACAAACCATCCAGCCTGCCAATAACGCTATCACCCATTGTTTCTTCATTTCTTTTTTCCTTCCATCGGGCGCGCCTGCAACCACTGCCCGGCATGCTGCGTTGCCGAAAGCGGTGCCATGCGGAAAGCATATTCCGTCGGCTTATTCTTTAAGCGATAGGCCGCATCCGGAATTTTACTCCAGCTGTTAATACCGCCAACGCCCATTTGACCGAGGTCGATGTTGAGGAAGATCTGTTCACTGCGTTTCATCTGGAAGGAATAGGCGCTGTTCCGAATGGTTTCACGGTCATAAAACTTAGCCCCGAACATCAAGGACGGTTCACCGGCAAAGAGAATGCCGTCGCCTTTTTTATCCGTAAAGCTCACCCAGCGGGTGTCGGAACGAGCACCATTCTCCTGCGGGCGCGGATAGTCGTGCCATAACCCGTCCACCGTGGTTGTATAGATTCCAAGCGGCTCAAAGGTGCGACCGGCATAGGTCTCTTCCGAGCCACGACCGTAATATTCAACTTGGTTAAATTGCTGCGCCATCACCGCGCGCAACCCATAGCGCATCGGCGCTTTAAATTTCTTCGCCGCCTGCGGATTGTTGGGGGCATAGGACATTTTCACCACCGCTTCGCCATTTCCAAAGAGGGTGTAGCGGACGGTCGCCTTTGCCGCTACGTCAGAGAGTGCTCCGGCAAATTCGATCTGCACCGCATTTTTATCCTGAAGTTTTTTCACCGTCGCTTTGTGAACGGCCCAGTTTTTGCCGGCATGTTCCCAATTGAAATGGCTCATATCTTTGATCGGCTTTCCACGGCACCAATTTCCGCCCCAGTCATTATCTGTAATGGCACGCCAGAAATCGGGTTGGAATCCGTTAGAAAGCAATTCAACGCCCTCCCCGTTTTTCCACGAAATCAAGATTCCGCTCTCACGGTCAAAGCTGAAGGTGCCGTTGCCGGTTTTGACCGCAATCGATGAACCGTCCTCTTGAACCTGTGGCATCGGAGCATCCACGACCTTCACGGCGGCGGGCGTGGCACCCAGCACAAACTGCCACTGCGACAGCACACTGCCCGCTTTTACGAGCGGCGAGTTCCCCTGCTTCGCCGCGAACTCGAACGAGAGCGCATATTCACGCCCCGGAACCGGCGGCATTTTCGGCAGATTCAGTTCGATCGTTTTTTCGCCGCGCGCCGGAATGTTCAGATCAGCGATTTTGCCGTCGGCCATCGGTTTTCCGTTTTCCAGCAAGATCCACTTTCCGGTCAGCATGTCGTCCGCATTGACGAAATCGAACCAGCTTTTGAGCTTAAATTTGCCTTTCGCCGGATCGACCGGAAGCACATGCAGATAGCTATAGACATGCTTGATCGCGCCCAATCCCGGATGCGGGGTACGGTCGGCCCCGACCAGTCCGTTCATACAGAAGTTGTGGTCGGTGTGTCCCTTCTTATTCCACCATCCGCCATAAGCAAAGAAGGTCTCTTTAACGGGGCCTTTGCCGATATTGTGTTTGAACTTTTCCGGCACCGGCTGACGCAGTCCCTGGTCTGCCCAGTCCCAGACATAGCCACCCATGTGGCGCTTTTTTTGGTAAATGTTTTCGAACCAATATTTTGCAAGCGTTCCGTTACTGTTCCCCATCGCGTGCGAGTATTCGCTCAAAATCGACGGCTTATTCTTTTTTGTCTCCAGCCAATCCGGATCGGCATACATCTGCGCCTCGATGTCGGTCACGTCTGTGGCGGCCTGACGATATGAGGCAGGGTTGGTATATTTCCCACCTAACATAAATTCGGCATGAATCGGACGGCCGGGCGCATGTTTGCGAAGCCATTTCGTCGCGGCTTTCGAGGGAACCAGTGCATGCGGGCATTCGTTTCCGAGTGACCAGAATAGAATGCTCGGCTGATTGCGGTCGCGATAGGCCATCCGCTGAATACGATTCAGAAAGAGCGGAGCCACCTCCGGTTTTGCCGCGACTGCCTCAGCACGAGCCGAGCCGTGGCTTTCGTTGTTCGCTTCGTCCATCACGTAGATGCCATAGATATTCGCGAGCTGATACACACGCCAGTCGTGCGGGTAATGACTCGTGCGGATCGAGTTGATATTGTTGTTTTTATAGATTTCGAAATCCAACATCACGTTTTCGACCGACTCGCTCTGCCAAAGGTCGGCCTGTGATTCGTGACGGTTCACCCCTTTAATTTTGACCGGCACCCCGTTGAGATAAAACACGCTGTCCTTGATTTCCACATTACGGAACCCGATCAGCTGCGGAATCGACTCCACCACCTTGCCGCCTTTTTTCAACGTCATGACCAGCGAATACAGATTCGGGCGTTCAGCGCTCCACGCTTTTACTCTGGGAATCTCTACGCCCCACTTCGCCTGACCGTTAACCGGTTTGCTGGTGCCCGAAGCAACCGTTTTGCCGTCGGCATTGAACAGTTCAAATTCCACCACAGCCGCGTCGTCCGTGCAAAAAGCGGTGATATCAAACTGCCCGTCTTGGTAGTTGTTCTTGAGCGTGGCGTACGATTCGTAATCACGGATCTGCGACTGCTTGTCGCGAGACCAGAGCCAGACCGGACGGAAGATGCCCGCCAGTCGCCAGAAATCCTGATCTTCGAGCCACGAGCCGTTGCACCAGCGATAGACCTCGACCGCGAGTTTGTTTTCGCCCGCTTTCAAATAAGGCGTGATATCGAACTCCACCGGCGTGCGGCTCCCTTCGCTGTAGCCGACTTTCTGACCGTTCACCCATACGTAATAAGCGGAGTTCACCCCTTCAAAGTGCAGAATCGTTGCGCGGTTTTCCCACGCTGCCGGGACAGTGAACGTGCGCACATAACTGCCGACCGGATTATATTCCGTTGGCGCATTCGGAGCTTTTAAATTCTTAGGGAACGGATACTTCGAATTCGTATAAATCGGCATCCCGTGCCCGTGCTTGCTCCAATTCGACGGAACGGGAATGGTTTTCCACGCTTGTGTGTTGTAATCAGCCTTCCAGAAATCCAAAGGGCGGCTTGCCGGGTTTTTTGCCCAACTGAACTGCCATTCGCCGTTCAGCGACTGAACCCACGGCGAGGTTGCGTAATCCGTTGCCCGCACATTTTCCAATGCCGTTTGAGGATTCGGATAGGTCATCATCGTCGCGTGCGGTTCCTCGACGCCCTCCTGAAAAACCTTCACGTCCTGCCAACTCTCCAGCGCAAATGCTGCGGAGGCAAATCCAGTAAAACACGCAATGAAACCGAGAGGTTTCCATCCTGCCAATTTCTTAACCATCATTCCAGGTTTCCAGAGGGTTTTATCCGCAATCCAACAGGATAGGGCACCTCTCAAAAGGCCGTTTTGACGGCGCGGGTTAGATTGTTTCGTATTTTTCATAATGAATGTTATCTTTTCAAAGCTTCCAGCAGCGCCGGCCTAAAATTTATTGTGCATTCCCACCCACCATCTCGCCTGAGATAGCCTGAGCACCGACTCTTTACTGAAGCCCTCTATATAAACACGAACTCGCCAAACGCGCCATACCAGATCAACACTTAAATGTTACCAATTTGCGACACCCAGCACGCGCCTGTCTGCCCCCAATATCCCCATGACGAATGGTTGGAGTGACTGATTTTTAGATTTGATTGATTCGTTTATCCGTTTTCCCCAGGCGTTTTCGCTCACTTTGAGACCTATCGGCGCAGGAATGCATCGCGGTCCATATTGTAAACAAGGTTACTCAGCGCGTTGCCTTGAGCTGAATGAAGTTCTGGCAGTTCTTTTTAAGTAAACTGAGGAACTGCATGAAACTGAAACGATCCAAAATCTGGAATGAACGCTTCGCTGTTGTCGTCACTACGTTCCTCGGAACGGTCTCGTCATCACTCAATCCATGATACCTCTGCAAAACCAACACCTTCAGCATTAAAACTGAATCGAAAGGAGAACGTCCGCCCTTGCGGGCATCCCGAGCGTCATACCCTAACAGCGATTCCAGATCCGTGCGAAAGAGCACAAATTCACTCTACACCCAGATGCTGCGACGGCGATTCGTTCGCATTTTCAGAATCGCGCTCTAGGATGTAAAGAGTGCGAAGGCAGGCTAATCCTGGAAGGTCTGGAGCAGCGCAATATGCACCACTTCCTTCGCCAAAGAGACCGTGCGCAATTTCTTCCCGAAAAAGACCAATGGATCATCAACCCAGACTACGAACTTGCCAAATACCTGCTCGCCAACCTCGCCAGGAAGCAGCTCGTAATCTGCCGTAGCAGCTTAGAGTCCGATACCAAAACGACCGACCCGCTGGAAAGGAATGCCCTCAACGGAAGAATCCTCCATGAACCCGGCATACCAATCATTCCCGATGGGCTGAGTATCATTCTCGGCTCCAATCTGCACCATCTCTGTAAAGCTTGTAAAATCGGAGCTGATAACTTAGCTCACTAAACTTGCGACCACATCTCGAAGGATGAGCACCGAAAGTTAACGTTTATTTAAATTCATCCGTAAGATCAACCCCCTGGAGGCGCGGAACAGATTTAGGTAATTTTGGAATATCAACGTCGTCACCAAATGGTCCATTCGTCTCAAGGGGAGAATACAAACTACGAGTTGAAACCTAAGGATGCGATAAAGAGATTCTCACAGAAAAAGCTTCGTAAACTTCCACCGCTATCCCACGAAGAGCCGCATAAAGAGTTTAAGAAGGAATGGGAATTAGAGCTGCAAATAAAGATCGGAAGGCAGAATCAGCTTCAAAGCCCCCCGAAGCCCCCCAGAGCGGCATCGTCAAAAAGACTAAAATCGAGCCTGCTTAAAAAACATATCTGCGCTTAAAAGTGGAAAATGCGAACATCGCGATGCCGCCCCACCTATCACAGGACGCCCAAGCCACTCACAATCAACAACTAACAAGCCTAAACTGAACGCGGCAGCGACTGTTCGCATTTCCAGACAAATGGCGGAGAGAGAGGGATTCGAACCCTCGGTACCGTTTCCAGTACACATCCTTTCCAGGGATGCACAATCGGCCACTCTGTCACCTCTCCTTGGGAAGGCGTTGAACAAATTCGCTCCCCCAAATAGGTCAATAGAAATCGAACGACTTCTTCCTAAAAATGTAAAAAAACGATTATTGACGCAAATATGGTGCGATCCTAGCTTCCAAACGAGTTTTTAGACACCTCCTACACGAAATCACAATGAAACCAAAGTTCGCCTCTATCATATTTCTCCTCGCTGCAATGAGCCTGCCTGCGGCAACCAGTGCCAATAATGCTCCAGAAAGAGAGCCTGAATCACCCTTCAACACTGTCGGCATTCGTGTCGGATTTGATTCAGACGCGAAAGTCAGCCTCACCAGCTACGAGCTCTACGAAACATCCGCCCCGCAATGGAGCTGGAATCTCGGCGAAGAGATGACGACCGGCATCGGCTACGAAGCAGCCATTGGTGCGCTGGCCGGCGAAGGGGAAGTCTCCGCCTACATTCACTTCGGCTTCACACTGGAATTTGCGCATGATGCGCTCCCCGTTACGCTCGTCTTGGCCACAGGCCCATCGCTCTATTCTGAAGATACTTTTGGTGATTTTGATATTGGCGGAAACGTCCAGCTCACCAGCAGCGCAGGGCTAAACTGGCAAGTTTGCGAAGGATGGGCGGTCGAATACCGCTACCAACATACTTCGAATGCCGGATTAAAGAGCCATAATCCAGGCTTAAACATGCACGCATTCGCACTGTCGCACAACTTCTAAGAAAGAACAGTTACTTCTTCTCCTTAGGCCAGAAGCTCACAGCTTCTGGCCTATTTTATTTATCTCTCAGCAACCGGCTTTTATACTTTCAAACTGAAAGAATTGGCACTGATATCCTCTAAGATGATTTGGTTATATCGATTGTTGTATCTCCCTGCACTCCTCGTTGCGCTGCCCTACTACGGCTTCCGCATGTGGCGGCGCGGTGGCTACGCAAAGGACTTCCAACATCGACTCGGCCGTTTCCGCAGGCTGCCCCCTCCCACCGTCGGCAAAAAACGTATCTGGCTACAAGCCGTCAGCGTCGGAGAAATATTGGCAATCGGCCCATTGATCCAAGCACTTCAGGCAGACAACACGATTGAAATTGTACTCACCACCACAACCAGCACCGGCTATGCCGAAGCCCGCAAGCGCTACAAAGATCAAGTGTACAGTATCGGCGTATTTCCACTCGATTTCTGGATTTTCTCACGCCTCGCATGGAAGCGCATCCAGCCAGACGCGATCATACTGACCGAGAGCGAGCTCTGGCCTGAACACTTGCACCGTGCTCGTAAAAACGGAGTGCCGACCTTCTTAGTCAACGCACGCATTTCCGACACGAGCTTTAAGCGCTATCAAAAAGTCCCCAAACTCGCGAAGCGCCTCTTACAAAAGATGGACTACGTCTTTGCAGCCAGCGATCTGGATCAAACCCGCCTGCTCACGCTGGGCACTAAAGAAAATACGACCGCCTCGACTGGTAGCATCAAATTCGACGTCGCAATCAGCAAGCCACTCGACGAATCCGCACATAACGCCCTACTCAAAGAACTGGGGTTTAGCACCACCGAGAATCAGCCTAAACCTTTCATTCTACTAGGCTCTTCAACTTGGCCCGGCGAAGAAGCTGCACTCATAAAGATTCAGAAAACAGTCATCTCCACAGGAGTGGACTGCCGTCTGCTTCTGGTGCCTCGCCATGCGGAGCGCGGTCTGGAATTAGCACGACTCCTCAAAGAACTGCCCCTCAGTTGGCATCAACGTTCACAAGGCAACAAATCTGAAGAGCCAGTTCGTATCCAATTAGCCGATACGACTGGCGAGCTCACCCGCCTCACTCAAGTCGCAGATCTAGCATTTATCGGCAAGAGTCTCGCCCCAAACACAGGCGGGCAAACTCCGATCGAAGCCGCAGGGCTAGGGATCCCAATCTTAATGGGACCGAACATGACGAACTTTAAGGATGTCGCTAAATCTTTAGTCCGAAGTGGCGCAGCCCAAGTAGTGGCCGATGAAGATGAACTCGAAGCCCATACTCTTGATCTCGTCAAAAACGAAAAAGCGCGTGAAGCGATGTCTCAATCCGGCAAAGACTGGCACGCGAAAAGCAAGGGCAGCAGCGCACGCATTGCCGCATCGATTCTAGAAGCACTCCGATAAGCGAAACAGATCAAGTGCTCGCCTCAACGGCTTCAACGTCGTCGCCTTCATACTCTTCCATATCAGGCGGCACAGCACCCAACGCTTCCTGCATGGTGGTCAGGCCCTCCTTGACCTTCAGCATACAGTCCTGGTGCAACGTCTTCATACCATTACGCATCGCGATACGCTTCAACACCACAGCCTCCTCCTCTGCATTAATCGCCGCAACAAGCTCTTCACTCGTGGCCATCAATTCGTGAATACCGACACGCCCTTTATAACTATTCCCACCGCAACTCGGGCAACCATCTTCACTCGCAATCGGAACCTTCCCCGACCATCCTAAGGCACGCTCCATAATTGCCGCTTCATTTCCGACCTGCTTGTGCATCTGTTTGCAGGACTTACACACACGGCGCATCAAACGCTGCGCACACACACATACCAACGAAGCTGAAATCATAAATGGCTCAACGCCCATTTCTGTCAGTCGAGAAATTGTCGTAGGCGCATCATTGGTGTGCAACGTGCTAAAGAGCATGTGACCGGTCAACGCCGCTTCCACGGCGATACCAGCAGTCTCTTTATCTCGAATCTCGCCCACTAGAATGACATCTGGATCCTGGCGAAGGAATGCACGCAGTGCCGTTGCAAAGGTCAGGCCGATCTTACGTTGCATCTGCATCTGCAGCAAACCAGGCAAGGTATATTCGATCGGGTCCTCTGCGGTGCGGATACACACATCGACCTTATTAATTTCATTCAACGCCGAATACAATGTCATCGACTTACCGGAACCCGTAGGGCCGCAGTGCAGTACCATGCCATAAGGTCGCGTAATCAACTCGCGGTATTTGCCTAGATTCTCCTCAGAAAAACCCAAGGCCGGCAACGGCAAGGTGCTCTTCTGCTTATCCAAGATACGCATCACCACACCTTCACCATGATTCAAGGGTGCTGTTGCCACACGTAAATCGACATCAATTCCTTTTTTGTTGAATTGCTTAAACTGAATACGTCCATCCTGGGGCAATCGTTTCTCGGCAATATCGAGCTCAGACATCACTTTCAAACGCGCAAGCAATGCACCCGACGCAGCAGGCGGCATCGACAGCTGATGCTTCAACACACCATCAATACGCACACGTACACGGGTTTCAGTCTCAAAAGGTTCCACGTGAATATCACTGGCTCCTGCAAAATAGGCTTCTTCAATAATACGATTACCGAGCTGGATAATCGGCGCCGATTCTTCATCCGAAAAATCATCTTCCGCCTCTTCATCGCTCTCATAATCCATCCCCAGCGCTTCAACCACATCACCAAAGCCAACGGCTTGACGTTCACCCTCACCGCCTTGCAGAGCATCACTAATCGCGCTCTCTAGCCCAAGCAGCACAGACACCTGCATGCCAGAGGTCTCTTTGACCTTATTAATCACCTCTAGGTCAAAAGGATTACTAACCGCGACAATCACAAAATCACCGGCAGTGCCCAGTGGCAAAACCGAATTCTCACGACAAAAGTCCTGCTCTAATTTAGCAAAGGTCGTATCATTGACCAAGCAATGCTTCACATTGATCGGCGGCAGATTAAATGCTTCCGCCTTCGCCACTAAGACCTGAAACGGAGATATCTTATATTCCTCGAAGAGTAAGTTTTCTAAAGCAGATCCCGACAAATCCTCATCGGTATCGATAAGCGTCTGGCATTGAGCGTCAGACAAACGCCCCATCTGGAGCAAATTCTTAACGATCGAAGCTTGGATACGGGCTAGCGCCATAAGTCAACAGGGGGGTTAGGGTCAGTCAATTAAACTCAAAAAATCAGGTAACAAAATCAAAGATTTGCCAACCTAGGGTTCACCAAAGGGGCATTGCGTAAATCATCCTCCGTCTGCGGATTAGAGCTCATCTCCAAGCGCTGAGCCAATGCTTCAACAGACCCCCCAGATGCAACCAATACACTCAATTGGCGCGCCTGCACTTGCCGCATGAATGCTTCCATTCGCGCTCCCGGCGCAGGCACGACGACCTCACCAAGGACATCCTTCAGGACGTCCACCTCAATCGGAACATTTTCGCTCTGCGTGACCGCCGCAAAAACAACCTCTTGAACCTGTTGATAATTCCCTGGCCACTCAAATGCCAAGACTGCATACACCGCCTCGGGCGAAAACATCGCAGCCTTTGGCTTTGCAGAACGATCCGCAACTAAACGAGCAAAACGCCGAGCATATTGCGCAACATCCGCCGGCCGCTCACACAACTCAGGCAGCACACAACCAGCCGACTCCGTCATGCCTTCAAATGCTTGCACCGACAGGGATGCCTCCAGCAAATACACATAAAATACCGTGTCCGCACCACCGACAACCTGCAGCACTTGCTCTAAATGATCCTTTGCTTGAGCAAGCTGATCCGACGAAGACAGGCGAACGGCGATCACATCACTCATTTCTTCATGCGCGAGCAACTCTTTGACTTGGTTCGCATCACCGCCCACAAAATCCTCGAACGCCAACGTCTGAACCGGCTTATCGAGGTTGCCACGCCAAGCGGACAAATCCTTCACAGCAAGCGCAGCATCGCCACCATTCGGCTCCAAAATGAACAGATGTGATCCCGCCTGTGACGCATTCCACACATCCTGCATAAATTTCTTCGAAGCAACACTGCTTGCGCTAAAAAAGCGCGGCTCGGCGGGGGAACTGCAAAGCTCCGGAGCATCCGGAGTGGCATCCTCCGCAGAATCAAGAGACAACGCCTCCTGCGCATCCTCCACTCACGCCCCGCGCAACTTGAGACACGTCCGACGGAGGC
>CAZWZW010000043.1:2229-17898 GCA_964639125.1 uncultured Verrucomicrobiota bacterium | reverse complement strand
GCCACCGCGAACAACGACAAGGTCTACATCGACGAAGTCCGCGTATCGGCTCAATAAGGCTCTCCCACGGGGGATATGGCAAAGCGCGGCATCTTTAGGTGCCGCGCTTTTTGTTGGTTTAGGCGATACGGGGGATTTTTCGATTACTGAACGTTGCAATAGCTTCGTATCTCCTGCACCATCCGAAAACTATGAAAAAAGAAATCAATTTAAGCGGCGGAATCGATTTGGACAAAGTGGTCGATAATTCAGACAAGCGTATTGATGGCCGGAAGGCCGACGAGCTGCGTCAGGTGAAGTTTACCAAGGATTTTATTACTTCGGCCAAAGGGTCTGTTCTGGTGGAGATGGGCAATACACGGGTGATTTGCACGGCCAGCGTGGATGAGAATGTGCCCGGCTGGATGCGCTTCCAGAAAGTGCCCGGTGGTTGGGTGACGGCGGAATACAGTATGCTGCCCGGCGCAACGCAGGATCGCACCAATCGCGAATCCACCAAAGGGAAGGTTGGCGGGCGCACGATGGAAATCCAGCGGTTGATCGGCCGCTCGCTTCGCGCGGTCGTAGATCTGCAGAAGCTTGGGCGGCGTCAGATCTATCTTGATTGTGATGTGATTCAGGCCGACGGTGGAACGCGCACGGCGTCCATTACCGGTGCATTCGTGGCGCTCAAGCTGGCGGTGGATCGTCTCATGAAAGACGGGTTGATCAAGCAGAACCCGATCAACGAGGGTTTGGCCGCCATCAGCGTTGGAATCAATAAACAGACACCGATTCTCGACCTTTGCTATCTGGAAGATTCCGCCGCTGAGGTGGATGCCAATTTTGTGATGACCGAATCCGGTAAAATCATCGAAGTGCAGGGCACCGCCGAAGGCGCCCCTTTCAGCAAGGATGAACTCATGCAGATGATGATCCTCGCCGAAAAAGGCATCGGCGAACTTGTCGAAATGCAGAAAGCCGTGCTGGGTTAACTTCTAACCACAAAAGGCACAAAATAGAGCAAAGGCACAGATCCGTTAATGGATTCTGTGCCTTTTGTGTATCTTGAGGTTAACTTGCTCTTACATGTTGGAAACGACGGCTTCGGCGAATTCCGAGCAGGAGAGCCAGGTGGCGTCTTCCATCATGTGCGCAAAGTCGGCGGTTACGGTTTTGTTTTGAATGGCCTTGTCGACGGCATTGATCACCAGATCGGCAGCCTCCGTCCACGGCAGGTAGCGCAGCAGCATTTCGCCGGAGAGCACGAGCGAGCAGGGGTTGACCTTGTCTTGGCCTGCAATATCCGGTGCGGTGCCATGCGTGGCTTCAAAGACCGCTTTTCCATCCTTGTAGTTAATGTTGGCGCCAGGTGAGATTCCGATGCCGCCCACGCAGGCGGCGAGGGCGTCCGACGCATAGTCGCCATTAAGGTTGAGCGTGGCGATCACGTCGTAGTCCTGCGGTTTGAGCAGGATATTCTGCAGGAAGGCATCGCAGATGCAGTCCTTCACCACAATTTCTTCACCGGTGTGCGGATTCTTGATTTTATAGACTTTTTCGGTGCCATGATAGACTGCGTCAAACTCTTCTTCCGCCAGTTCGAGACCCCATTTTAGGAATGCGCCTTCGGTAAATTTCATAATATTGCCCTTGTGGACAATCGTGACCGACTTCCGATTGTTATGGATGGCATATTCGATGGCCGCGCGGATCAGGCGCTGCGAACCGCTTTTGGAAACCGGTTTGATACCGATGCCGGAATCTTCCGGAAAACGAATATTTTTCACGCCCATGTCGGTTTGGAGAAAGTGGATGACCTTTTGAACTGCGGCAGATCCCTCCTCCCACTCAATACCCGCGTAGATATCTTCTGAGTTTTCACGAAACACCACCATATCGACCTGGTCGGGATTATAGACCGGGGAGGGTACGCCATGGAACCATTTGACCGGCCGCTGGCAAACATAGAGGTCGAGCTCCTGCCGCAGAGTTACGTTCAGGCTGCGGCGTCCGCCGCCGACCGGGGTGGTCAGCGGGCCCTTGATCGCGATGCGATATTCATCGATTGCCTTGAGCGTTTCATCGGGCAACCAGATGTCTGCGCCATAAACATCGTTGGCTTTTTCGCCGGCATAGATTTCCATCCATTGAATCTGCTTTTCACCGCCATAGGCCTTGGCAACGGCGGCGTCGATAATCGTGATCATGGCCGCCGTGATTTCCGGGCCAACGCCATCCCCTTCGATGAAGGGAATGATGGGATTGTCCGGAACCGCCAGATGTCCGTATTCCAGCATCGTGATTTTCCCGCCGGGTTCCGGGACTTGGATTTTGTCGTAGCTCATTGATCTCTCCTTAAATTAGACGATGTATAATTAAGGGACTAAATATGATGAGCCGTTGAATGTAAAGGGGTTTTGGGTGTGCGGGTGTTTAGTCGCGTTTTTTGCGTTTCGGATTGCGCCGAACGTTTTTCCGGGGGGAGTCATCCTGGTCGTGGAGCTTGCTGCTTTCGCCGGGGGAGAGCTTCCAGGTAGTCTGTTCCCTGATTTTACTGCGCTTGTGGTTTTGGCGGTCTGGAGTGTGTTTGGATTTGACGTTTCCAGAGTAGTTCTTGATCTGCTCGCTGTGGAACGGGTGGTCGACGACCTCTTCCATTTCTTCATGCAGGTGAGTGAGGATATCGCGCAGATAGCTTTTTTCGGTAGGATCGCAAAAGCTGATGGCAATGCCCGATGCGCCGGCGCGGGCGGTTCGGCCAATGCGGTGTACGAAGGTTTCGGCTTCATTGGGCAGGTCAAAATTGATGATGTGCGAAATATTTTCGATGTCGATGCCGCGGGCGGCAAGATCGGTTGCAATCAGCACCGGAACTTCACCGCTGCGGAAGGCTTCAAGAGTCGCCTGCCGGTGCGACTGCGCCTTGTCGCCATGCAGCACATCGACGGGAAGCTCCGCCTTTTGCATTCGCTCGGTAAGCTGGTCGGCTCCGCGGCGGGTCCGGCAAAAAACCAGTACGCGTTCATAATCCAGCTTTTTCAACAACCATTCGAGCAACGCAAACTTATTGTTTTTCTCCACATAGTAGAGCGACTTGGAAATATTTTCGGCGGCGGCCGAAACCGGGTCCGAGGAAACCATCATCGGTTTATGCAAAATACCGGTGGCCAGTTGCAGGGCTTCTTTCGGCATGGTGGCGGAAAAGAAGAGGGCCTGCCGGGATTGCGGCAGCATTTTGGCAATCTTTCGAATGTCAGGTGCAAAACCCATATCGAGCATGCGGTCGGCTTCATCCACCACAAAAACCTCGATCTGATCCAGCTTGAGCGTCTTCCGGTCAATCAGGTCGAGCATGCGGCCCGGGGTGGCGACGAGGATGTCGACGCCTTCGCGCAGGGTTTCGATCTGGTTTTCATATTCCGTTCCACCGTGGACCAGCAGGGAGGTCAAATTGGTGTGCGCAGCAAAGGCCTTCATGTTTGCAAACAGCTGAAGGGCCAGCTCCCGGGTGGGGGAGAGAATGAGCGAGCGGACGCGGATTTCGCGCGCCGTAGTCCAGGAATCCTCCAGCTTCTGGATCAGGGGCAGGGCAAATGCCGCGGTTTTACCGGTGCCGGTGCGTGCGCAGCCAATCAGGTCGCGTCCGGTCAGGATGGCCGGGACGGCCTCGGCCTGAATGGGCGTCGGCTGCTGGTAGCCCGCCTCTTCGACGGCGCGCAGTATTTTTTCATTAAGAGATAGGTCGGAAAATTCCATAGGGCGCGAAACCTACTGTGCAAGCGTGAGCGTGTCAAATAGATAGGCCCATGGGCGCATTCTGATTCTGGGGATAAAAGAAAACCCCGCTCGAAAGCGGGGTTGGTTGGAGTAACTCAGAAGCATGGCAACGTTTGGTTTGGGTTCACTTGTGCTCTTTGCGCTTCGAATAAATCAGTGTTGTTGGGTTCCTTAATGAATACGAGGGCTGTTGAGATAACGTAATTCAAATAAGGTGTTTTTTTGGATTAATATTAGAAATGGGGGAAATCCGCCTCTTCCCGTCCACGCTGTCGGCAAAGGTTCCGGTGGCCATATCGAGTCAGGCCGCCTTGACCGAGGAACTACCCGGGTCAATTCCAAGCCAATATTGCATCATAGTTTCTTTTTCAGATTTAACGTATGATCCAATTGCGACCGAAATCTGCTAATCACCGACTGCAGTTCCGGAAGTTCAATGCAGTTCGTCCACTCATTGGGGTCGTTTTGATGGTCATACAACTCCTCTTCCCCGTTGCGGCAGCGGATGTAACGGTAGCGTTTTGACCGGAGGCTGAAGTGCTGGTCGGCCGCCCGGGCGGGCTGGTCCTGCTCCACCGGCACCTTGGAGGCGGAAGCGGCGATGGTGAAGGGCGGGCCGCTCCATTTGCCGGCTTCGGGATGTTCAAGCAGCGGCCGCAGCGAGAAGCCGTCGAGATGGTGCCGCGGCTGAGGCAGGCCCGCATAGTCGATGCAGGTGGGATAGAGGTCTATCAGCGAAACGGGCGTATCGCACGCCCGGTTCCGGGCCATGCCCGGTCCGGCGGCCACGAGCGGGATGCGGACACTTTCCTCCCACGGGGAGAATTTAAACAGGTATTCCTTTTCGCCCATATGATAGCCGTGGTCGCTGGTGAGAATCACCACCGTGTTGTCGGCATAGGGGCTCTTTTCGAGAGCATCGAGCACCTTGCCGGCCTGGGCATCGACAAACGCCACGCAGGCGAGATAGGCCTGCGTCCATTCGCGCAGCCGCTCCTTCCCGCCGTGCTGCATGATGGTGCGGTATTTTTTCCATCCCCACGGCTGGGCAATGTCCTCCTGCTCCGTCAGAATCTTTGCGCAGTCGGCCGTGTCGTTTTCAAGCATGGGCGTCAGCTGGACCGACTCCAGCGGGAAGAGGTCGAAAAATTCCTGCGGCGCATAGAGCGGCGAGTGCGGGCGCGAGAACCCGACGGTGAGCAGGAACGGCGCATCGTGTTGCTTGCCCAGAAAGTCAACGGCTTCGGCCGCATGGATTTCGTCGGGCATCGGGTCGCGGTCATGTCCGTTGCGGTATTCCCACGGGGTGCCGCTGTAAAACATCGTCCATTGGTATTCATTGCCGAAGGGCTGCATATCGCGGAGGGCGCCGTACCCTTCACCCCAACTGCCCTCCGTGCGCCACTCTTCCGGCCACCAGGGCGGCAGGACGCCGTTGTGCAGGTTCTCCAGCTTGCCGTCGTTCGGAATCGGCCCGAAATTCGGCAGACTTCCAAAGCCGGGAAAACCGTCCGGGTTCTCGAAAATGGAGAGCACCTCGTGGCCGTTGTGATGGATCTTGCCGGTGGCAAAACTGCGGTAGCCATTGGCCGTGAAATGTTCGAAGAGCGTTTTTGCATTTCCAAGGATGGGATTATTGTTCCAGCGGTTGGATTGCTGGTGGTAGCCGTAGTAGCCCGTGGTGACCGGGTGCAGGCCGCTCCACATGCTGGCACGCGATGGGCCGCACAACGGGCAGTTGGAGGCCGCGTTGGTAAAGCGCACGCCGCGCTTCATCAGCCGGTCGATGTTCGGCGTTTTGGCCTGCGGGTGGCCGCCCATACCGGCAATCGTATCATTCAGGTCATCGCAAACAATGACCACGATGTTCGGCTTTCCCGCCGCCGCCGCCTTCTGAAGTTCATAATAGGCCGGTTTGGGCTGGTAGTTGCTGTCGAACAGCAACGGGTGGGCCGTTCGGCTTTTCACCGGCCAATCATTTTTCCAGGAATAGTGGTCCGCCACGCCCCAGAGTGTAACGCGCTCAATCTGCTTTCGGTTCCTGAGCAGAAGATCAAAAACAGAACGATATTTTTGCGCCTGTTTCTGAAGCACTTCGTCCGGCACACCATCCGTATATGGATTCAGATCAGCCTGTAGCTCTACCTGCATGCTGATATCGGCCCCCCGGTAGTCGGTCGCCAACGGAAGCACGCCGATATCCAGCTCCGTCAGGCTGACCTTCAATCCCGCCGCCGCATAGATATCGATCGCGGTCTGCAACTCCTCCATTGATGGATATTCCAGATGCCAATGCGCCTGGAACCCCACCCCGTGAACCGGAATGCCCTTGGCCTTCAACCCGCGCAGCATGTCGGCCACGAACCGGGCTTTTTCCGGTTGGGTCATGCCGTAGTCGTTGTAGAGCAGCTGCGCATTGGGGTCCGCCTCATGCGCAAAACGGAACGCCAGTTCGATATAATCGTCGCCAATGATCTGCCTCCACGGCGAATCACGGAGGAAGGCTTCGCGGCGAACCAACTTCCCGTTCTCATCATTGTATTCCTTTGTATCCACCGCTTCATTGACGACGTCCCAGAATTTGATGCGCCCCTTGTAGCGCCCGACGACCGTGTGGATATACTCACGCATCCGCTCAATAAGCACTTCGCGCGATACGGCTTCTGCGCCATCCTTGAATACCCAGTCCGGCAGCATTGCGTGCCACACCAGCGCATGGCCGACGATGACCTGGTCGTGTTCTTCGGCAAATGCGACGACTTCATCGGCTTGGTCAAAATTGAAGAAACCGGGCCGGGGCTGAAGATACTGCCACTTCATCAGGTTTTCAGCGGTCACGCAATTGAACTCTCTAACCGCAATCTCCAGCTCTCTTTTATCCTGCCGCATGGGATATCTGTAATGGGGTTTTCCGGGAGCTTCTTCGCTACCCATTGCATAGCCGATTAGAAAGTCGTCTTCATAGGCATTCTTCAGAGGAGCTGCATATCCAGCCGTTGCAGATGCGATCATCAAAACTAGCGAGAATAAAATCTTCATGTCTTCCCATTTCCATTCCTGCGCAACGAGGCTGGAAGCACTCGTCTACATTTGTGTTCATGCGCGGTTAAATTTTGTTCCGGTGCTCCAGCAGCAGCTTCTGCATCTCTTCAACAATCTTCCGGTTCTCGGGGTTTTCGGAAATGTTCACATTCTCGTCGGGATCCTTCTGGTTGTCATAAAGCATGCGGGCTCCATCGGCCCACTCCGCATAGTGATAGCGCTCGGTCATGACCGACTCACCCGCGTGATAGCGGCCGAATACCGCTTTTTTCCAATCCCTGGAAGGGTCGCTCATCAGCGGAACAAAACTCCTGCCCTGCAGATGTTCAGGCATTGGAAGTCCGGCCAGTTCGCACAACGAAGGATAGATATCGACAAACTCCACCATCGCCTCCGTGCGACCGGGCTTGAATCCGGGCGCGCTGACCATCAGCGGCGTATAGAGCGAGGTGTTGAATACCGTATGCTTGCACCACAGCGAATGCTCGCCAAGCTGCCAGCCATGGTCACCGCAGAGGATCACAATGGTGTCGTCACGCATGCCCTGTGCTTCCAATTCGTCGAGCACCTTGCCGACCATCGCGTCGGTGTAGGAGACACAGGCGTAGTAGCCGTGAACCAGCTTGCGGGCCATTTCATCCGGCAGGTTCCCCTCCTTCGGGATGCCGCCGTAGCCGTCGCGCAGTTCGCCCCAGCGACACAGCGCCTGCTTCGGCGCACCTTCGGGGGCAAATGGATTATCGGCCAGCTCGATCTTTTCCGGATCATACAGATCCCAATATTTTTTCGGCGCATTGAACGGCAGATGCGGCTTGGTGAACCCGGCGGTGATGAAAAACGGCGTGCCCTCGCGTTTGGCGCGTCGAATGTCGAGGCAGACCTTTTCGGCCAGCGCGCCGCCGGGATAGGCGTTGTCCGGCACATCGGCCGCCTCGTACGGTACCATTTCCTTCCATTCCAGCTTGCGGTTTTCGGGTTTCAGGTAGAACCGGTAATCCTTCGGCCGATGAATTTCGCTCCATGAGGCCGCGTTATCGTCGGCGTGGTGATAGACCTTGCCGTTGGAAAGCGTGGTGTAGCCATTGGCCTTGAAGTGCCCCGGAATATCGATAATGCCCGGTGCGTCTTCCTGCGCATAGGTGTGATACGTAACGAACCGTTCAGCTGTAGGATAGAGCCCGGTCATGAAGCTGGCACGCGAGGCGCCGCAGACCGACACCTGGACATAGGCGCGGTCGAACAGCATCCCCTCGCTGGCCAGCCGGTCGATGTTCGGCGAAATGATTTCCTTATGCCCGTAGCAACCCAGCTGCGGCCGCAGGTCGTCCACCAGGATGAACAGAATGTTTGGTTTCCCGGCCGACGGGTTGGCCGAACAACCAATCGCTAAGGCCATACTCGCAAATAGAACAGTAGAACATCGCGTTAATTTCATACCTGTTTCCTTCCTTCGACTGTAATTAAAAGAATAAGCTATAATCGGAGACCATCGATGTAAACCCCGACTATTGACGCATTAAACCTGAAAAATGAAACCCGAATGGTGTTGCAGAATATGCACCTCGTTTATTTTACCGGGCTGATTTCGTAGACCCGCGTCCGGGGTTGCGCGAGTTGGTAGATGCGTTCTGCATAGTCGGCTTGCATTTTCAGTAAGCGGGAGACTTCGGTCTCGAATGCCGAGTAGAACTGCGCATAGGCGGCGGGATCCTGTTCCTGCAGCTTTTCCTGGCGTTTGCGCTTGCGGGCGAGCCACTGCAGGCGCAGGGGGTGAACCGTTATGTCGTTGCATTCCTTGTTGAGCATCGCGACCGCAAGCGCCTGCTGGTATTGCGGCGTCTTTTCGTTGCCCTGCAGCTCCACCTTGGCTCCGAGCTGGGCATGCGAGTATTGCCCCACCTCAACCCCGGCGATTTTCAGGCTGTATTTACCGGGTTTCAGGCCGCGCACGGAGAGGCGTTCATTGCTCATTTTGTGGCCGGCCTTGGTCATCGCATAGCCCTGTTTTGCATCCGGCGGAAGCACCCACGGCAGCGAGTGCGCCTTGTAGGTAAAACGAAGAGTGTGGCCATCGCCCGCCACCTCCGTCACCGTGCCATTCGATGCTGCAACCCTCCAGCTTCCATCCGGCTTCAGGGAGGCATTGACCGCGCCGACCGAGCGGTCGGCATTCATCTGTTCGAGCAGTTCGAAAGCCATCACGGCATGGCCGGCGGGCCCGGGATGGACGGCATCCGGAATCAGGGTATACGCCGGATCTTCGAGGCGTTGCTGGGTGGTGTGATAATTCAGGGGCCCGAGCAGATCCACATACCCCGCGCCACGCTCCAACGCAACGTCGCGTATCCAGGTGCCGTAAAATGCAAGCACGGCGTTGTAATAGTGCGTGGCCTGCGCAATCTCTTCCTGATCCTTCAACCAGCGCGGCGGCTTGACTGAAGCCACGCGCGAATCATACATCGTCGGCCCCATAAAGATTTCGACCGCCCCCAGCGCCTGCATACGGTCCGCCAGCTCCGTCATCCCCTTTTCATAGGCATCAAATATTTCGGGATTGAACCCCTGGTAGCGGCCATCGTTCATCCCGAGCAGAATCGTTATATATTTTGGCTTGAACGGGGCGACATCCTCTGCAAAACGATCCAGCGCATCGGCCGCCTTGTCGCCGCTGACGCCCGCATTGTGGAAGAGAATTCGGCGCTCGGGATAGCGGGTGTAGTAATAATCCTCCACATACTGGGTATAGAGGCTCTGGTGCGTAATGCTGTCACCTAGAAAAACAAGGGTGTCGCCATCCTGCAGGTCGATTTCTGTGACCGGTGCCTTGAACTCCGCTGCATGTACACACAACGCAAAACCAGCAGCTAACCACAAGAACGGTTTATATCTTCTCACTCCAGCCTCCATTTGATTCCGTCGTAGTTTAAACAACGTCCAAAGGTACAATAGCAGGGCGTGTGGAAAAAGGTCGGATCAGCAAATTCCGGAGCGTTGGCATCATTGTACCCGATCGGGCAAAGATCGGTTCCGGAATGAAGCGGCCAACTCTAGCCGGAAACATAATCCTGCAGGTTAAACGCGGCCGCACGGCCGACCCCTTCATGTTCGGCCTTCCAGGCCGCCACGTCCCTGGGATTCATGTGTTCAAACCAGTTGTCGACGAAAGGACGCTCGGCCTTCTCCAGCCAGCACGCCAACTCCTGGCGCAATTCTTTCCTGACCCCCTCAAGAGAAGGATCGTCTACTAGGTTTTTCAACTGGTGCGGATCTTTCGCGCGGTCATACATCCACTGTTCGCGCTCCCCGTTCGGGTTCCAGCCCTTCCAGTCCGTCCGGTTGCCCATGCGCGTTTTGCCCTCGACCGAATACATATAGTTTCGGGTCACCACGGTTCGCGTGACGGGACAGCTCGAACTCCCGTTGTTCATATTCGAGGGATGGCAGATGAAAACCGAATCCGGATCGGGACCGCCCGCAGCACCGGTCACGTTGCGGGCATGGTTGATCCCCGGGCACGCCTTGAGGTAATCCAGCGAATCGGTCGCGCCTTGCCCGGTCAACCGGGCAGGCAGTCCGGCGAGGTGGCAGAGCGTCGGAAAGATATCGATGCTGGAAAACAGCGCATTACACTCGCGCCCGCGCTGATGCGCCGCGATGCCGCCGGGCCATTCCACGATGAACGGAACATGCGTCGATTCGTCGTGCGGCCACCGCTTTTGCCCTCCGCCCACCCCCTGGGTGCCGAGCATCCCGCCATGGTCGGACGAATAAACGAGGATGGTATTTTCCATCAGCCCCTTGTCGGCCAGATAGCGGCGTACGCGGGCCAGTTCATCGTCTACGGCATTGACCGAGGCATGGTAGTCCATCCGGCTGGTTTTATCGTCGAGCGTATCGTTGTCGCGCCGGGGCACCGTATCCGGACCGTAGCGGTCCTGAAGATACGGTGGATAGGTTTGCTTCCCTTTTTTCCTCCACGGCCCGTGCGCATCCTGGAGGGAGAGCATCAGGAAAAACGGATCGGCGGCATGGTGCTTCCGGTGTTCATCCAGGAAAATCAGTGCGTGGTCGGTTTCGCCAATGATCTTGTAAGGAAATGGTCTGTCGGCCGGCCGGCCCCCGTGGGCGGCTATGCCCGAATAGCGTTTATCCTTGATCCAGTTT
This sequence comes from uncultured Verrucomicrobiota bacterium, assembly GCA_964639125.1. Taxonomy (GTDB): domain Bacteria; phylum Verrucomicrobiota; class Kiritimatiellia; order Kiritimatiellales; family Pontiellaceae; genus Pontiella. The sequence goes on along the minus strand of CAZWZW010000043.1, from coordinate 6,933 downwards.
CCTTTGGAACCCGCCCCGCAGGGATTACCGGATCCATCGGCCGAGTAGACCAGGCTGGTATGGTCTTCGTTCCCCCAGATGCAGGACCAGTCGAACCCGTAGGGTACGGCGGTGTTGCCCCCCAGATGCCATTTGCCAACATAGTAGGTACGGTAGCTGGAATCCTTGAACATCCGGCCCAGGGTGCCCGTGGTGCCGCCGCCATCCACACGGTCGGCCAGTTTCATGTGGTTTGCAATGAACCCCTGCTGCCAGGGCCAGTGCCCCGTCATCAGGATGGCCCGGTGCGGGGAACAGAGCGGCAGCGTTGAATAACAATTGGAGAACGAAACCCCGTTCTCCTTCATTGCCCGCATGGCGGGACTGCCGACTTCCGGCGTTTCGGTGAAATCCATCGAACTCCAGCGATGCGTGTCGCTGAAAAGATAGACCACGTTGGGTGCCGCGGTCCGGCTCTTGGCCACGGCGCCGCGGCCCACACTGGAGACCAGCAATGCCATAGCGCCGGTTTTCGTAAAATCGCGCCGGGTCGGTTTCATGTACCGTTTCCTTCTGTTTGGTTTATGCAAAAAAGGATACCGCTTGCGGCATCCTTCATTGCATTGATAATGGTTTTATTTTTTTCCTAAATCACTTGAATCGTTGGCGGATAAAAAGAAGGCCGCCGCCGAAGGCCGCAATCAGCCCCAATGTGGCCGGTTCCGGAATCTGGCTCATGGTCACCGAATCAATCTTGATGAATTCCGTAGCGGTTCCGCCTACATTGCCGTATTCCCAAGTTCCGTTGCTGGCATCAACCACGAGTTGAATACGGTCGATCGAGGTCATGCCGGCACCATCGGTGACGAGATCCACAAAACTTCCATCGCTGCCGGCATCGACGCGGGTCGACCAGGCGCCCGTGTCAAGATCGGTCAGAAGCTGAACGGTTACCGAAGCGGAATTCGTCAGATTCAATCCACCCAACTGGTTTTGGGCATCCGTTCCGGAGAGATTGCCGTTGTTGGAGTTCTGGGAGCGCACGCGGATATCGTTACCGGGGGTCTGGGCCACTTCGAATTCAAGTTGCGCCGATCCGTTAGCCACGCTGCCGAAATTAAATTTGATCCCGTTGTTGACGGTCCCGATGCCATCGGTTCCCGCCATGTCCCAATCGGCGATAACAAACTCAAAAACGTATTGTCCGGTCGTCTGCTGTGCAAAGCTGGCGGTTCTAAAGGTGGTCGAACTGCCCGGATTCCACTTGTAGAAGGTGGTATCCCCGATATTGAGACTGCCCGCTTGAGTCTTGGGGCCGCCGAAATTCCACGACGTGCCGATCGTCCCCGTGTTGGCCACACTGTTGAGCGCGGTTCCATTGGCGTCGTTGAACTGCCAGTCCTGCATCACCACATCCGCATAACTACCGGCAACCAACAGGGTTGCCGCCAGCGCCAGTATTCTTGGTTTCTTCTTCATTATTTTTCTCCTTAATTTTGATCGAATCAGGTCACCCTGCATCAGCCAGATTCCTGTATTCTTCTTCAAGGCAAGGAACATTGTAATAAGCATAGAAAATCTATCAACCGCTGGTGTTGAATACTGAATTCGGAATAATGAAACCGATCCTTTTAAGTTCGGTCTAAAATTCTTCCGAGGTTTGGACGCGGATTCTGTGCAGAAAGGCGGATGCCGGGCCCTCTTTTGGTGTGAATGCGCTTCAAGCATTTTAAGTTTCCGTTGCGGCGAATTGAATTTCCAGCCGCAACGAATTAGTCTTCCTCTCAAACAACGGAGGCGCAATTATGAAACTCAACCTCACCGCACTGCCGCCCGCCTGATCGGGCCGCTTCCACCATCCGTTCAGTTCCGTAAAACTCTACACCGACCACGCAAAGGCGTATGGAAACCGAGTGGAGCTCGTTGGCTATGACGGGCAGTCCCACGGATTTTTTAACTACGGGAAATCCAACAACCGGTTTTTTATCGACACCGTTCGAAGGCTGGACACCTTTCTGGTCTCGCTCGGCTATCTTGATGGACCGGATCTTACGGTGTGAACAGAATCCGGACGCGGCCAAAGCGGTTGGTGGCGGTTTCGGTGGTTTCCAGATCCTGAACAATGACCCGCTCCCAATCTGAATCGATCGGAACGACGGTTTCAGGGCTTGAAGCAGCGGCCCACATGCCGGTCACCAGATTGCCGGTGAACTCGGGGATATATTGCAGGTCATAGGCCCCGCGCCGGCGGAGGTATTCGAGCTCCAGGGTTTGGAAGCTGTTTGTGGGGGCAATCGAAAACGTCGGCAAGCCGGATGTTCCCGTACCGGAAACGAGCTGATGGGAGTCGTTGGTCGACATATCGAGATTGGAGGCATATTCGAAAATATTAATTACGGTATCCGCATCGGCGTCTGAGCGAATCAGCGCATCGGCCCCTGTCAATCCGGCTTTCGCCAATGCCGCAGCAAAGGTGGATTGCGCATAAATTTCGATCGAGTCGATCCAGACGTCGGCGTTGTCGCCGCCGAACTGGAGACGGATCTCGCCATCGGGGTCCGTTCCGGCAATATTTGCCAGCTGGATTCCGGTGAACTCGTAGGTTTGCGCCGTGCCGGTGATCGGAATATCCAATGAGAGGTAGGCATTGGTGCTGTTGTTCTTATTCCGCCAGAGCACCTTGATATTGCGGTTGGCTGCGGCACGGGCGTCGAGGCGGATGGTGTAAAGTTTGCCCGACTGGGCGGGCACGATTTGCTCAAGCGCCACTTTGTAGGCCGATGCGGTTCCTTCCGTAATATTGACATATAACTCCGGATCGCCCGCCGGTCCGTTTGTTGCAAACGAGGCTGTTGCGGAGGAATGAATGTTTTCGGCCCAGCCGGCCAGCCCGCTGTCGAATTCCCCGTTGGCCACCGGGTTGTCGCCTGCGGCGGTCGGCGGCGCAAAGGCATCGAGCCGCGCCTGCAGCTGTGCGGCGAGGCTCGTGACATCGGCGGCGTATTCGGCATGGTTGACCACGTTGGTGTCTTCGAGCGGATCGAGGACGTGGTCGTAGAGCTCGCGGTCGACGAGGATGCTGGAATTTTCGACGCGCCATTCGGTATAGCGGTAGCGGTCGGTGCGCATGGAGTATCCCATGTTTCCGGACCTTGGGTACTGGCTGAGCGCGTCGGCATCGCCGGCCGATTCCGGCGCTTCCAGTATCGGGACCAGGCTGTCGCCTTCGAGCTGCGGCGGATGCGGGAGCCCGCAGAGATCGAGCAGGGTCGGGTAGATGTCGATCGACTCCGTCAGCGCATCGATCTGCGAGGCGCCGGGCATCCATGGCACCTTGATCATCAGCGGAAGGCGGGTGGCGCGCTCGAAGTTGGTATGCTTGCACCACTGGCCGTGGTCGCCGAGATGCCAGCCGTGGTCGCCCCAGAGCACGACGATGGTGTTGTCGGCGAGGCCCTCGGCTTCGAGTGTATCCATCAGGCGGCCGAGCTGCGCATCCATATAGGAGACGGCGGCATAGTAGCCGTGGATCAGGTCCCGTTCCTGCACATCGCTGACCGGCCCGGAGGCGGGGATGCCGTCATAGTTGCGCAGCTCGCCCCAGGTGGTGTAGGCATAGGTCGAGGCATCGATGGCCGGCAGGTCGGTGTGCGGCAGCACGAGGTCGTTGGTGGTGTAGAGATCCCAATAGGCCTGCGGCGCAACAAACGGCAGATGCGGGCGGACGTAGCCCACGCCGTAGAAGAAGGGCTGCTTTGTCTTGAGGTCGGCCAGTTTCACAATGGCTTCGTCGGTTACGGCTCCGTCGCGCAGCACGTTGTCGGCGACGTTCGGACTTTCGTACGGCGGATTTCCGGCACCCACCGAACCGTACGTTCCCGAGCCGGAGCTCCACGGCTCGTTCCAGGAGAGTGCGTCGTTGAGGCCGCCGTGATAGATCTTGCCTATGCCAACGGAGTAGTAGCCATAATCCTGCAGGTATTGCGGGAGGGTCTCGACCCATGGGATCGTATCGCGGAAGTTGGTGGTCAGATCAAATACCTGCGTGGCATCGGGCCGCATGCCGGTGAGCATGCTGGTACGCGAGGGCGAGCAGACCGCCTGCTGGGCATAGGCGCGGTTGAACTGGTAGCCATCCGCCGCCAGCCGGTCGAGGTTGGGGGTGATCATCTGCGCGGCACCGTATGAGCGCGTTTCCGGGCGGAGGTCGTCGACGCAGATCATCAGGATGTTCGGGTTGGCCGGGGGCTCGTTGGTTACCGCCGCAAGGTCGAGCGTGGTGATGGATTCGCCGGGGATGGAGATCGGTGCGGCGGGATTGAAGGTGCCGAGATTGGTGCAGTTGAGGGTGGCCGTGGAACGATAAACATCCCCGCCCGTGATCACGAGGTTCGTGAAGTTGATATCGAGACTCACCGCATTGGTGTTTGCATTCAGGATCACCAGCGTCACCTGATCTTCCGCCGGGCTCATGTATGCAGACAAATCGATGCCCGGCTCCGAAGAGGTGGCCTCCAGCCGCCGCCAGTCGGCATCGATGAACGCTGAATAGTGCTTGAAGGCATAGTATTCCGGATTGATGTTGTACGACGTATTGTTCGTCACGGAAATCAACGCCTGCCCGTCATCGAATGGCCAAACCAAACACCAGTAGAGATAGGCAGAGACCTCTTCTATCGTGAGTGAGTTGTGCATCAGTTTTGCGAGGTTGTATTTGCGCAGCCA
>CAZWZW010000043.1:0-2129 GCA_964639125.1 uncultured Verrucomicrobiota bacterium | reverse complement strand
ATGCGGAAAATATCCAAATCCAAGTCCCGGAACAGCAAATCCGCCAGTTCATTTGAATACACATTGTCAATCAGCTTGCTGGTGTAGAATGCGCAGGACGCGCCGAAGCCTTCGATCTTCTGGTGCTTCAGCCCTGCATCCACAGTGCCGGTCGCCAACCCTGAAGAAGGCAGGGTGGCCAATACCGAAAATTCACGAACTCCGAAGTTAACGCTCGCGTCGCCCGAGTTCACGGAATCGGCTGAAAGCAGAAATCCGATAAAATCAATATTGGTAAAGGCCGGTGATGCCGCGGTGCCGATCACGCTGACTCCCGCGGCTGTCGATGGATCATAATCAGCCCAGCTTGTGCTCAGGGCTTCGATACTGAACGAGTCGGTTTGGTTGCCTGAGCCTCCGGTTACAAAATTTGCTGAAGATGCGGAAATATAAAACTGGCCGGCGTCTTCGACCACAAAACGGATCGTTGCCGAATCCAGTTTTTGGATCTGACTGGTAAAAATTTCCGCCGCATTCAACGTGTCGTTGGCGGCATCGAACTGAACCGATTGCGTTTTAAAAAGGAAGAGGCCATCAACGAGATTCGCGGAGTCCCCTGCGTTGAAACGCACCCGCAGCCCTGAGGCTCCATTGTTGCCTACCGTCCAAAGCCCTGCAGTCTGCCGATGCAACGCGCCATAAATATCCGGCCCGATATAGTTCACGCCATCCGCGGTGACTATCGGTATTGCCGTGTTCAGTGCCGTATCCACATTTGCGTTTGCGCTGTTGTTGGTGACTTGGATGGACGCATTGAAATCGATAATCTGTACGGCCTGCACCGTAGCGCTGATGAACATCAGCAGGAAAAGCACAATTACTCTGTGGGACATTTTCCGCATAGGTATTCCTCTTCTTGTTTTTCGACCGCCTGCACGGTCTATTTGTTCAACAGGGAATGCGCCCCGTTTTCGAGGCGCATTCTATCTGGCATGCCCATGTTATGCGAGATCCCTACGGAGTGAATTTAATCTGCAGGCGAATGAATTGCTTGGCTTCCGTATCGGTCGGAATCCGGTTGGTCACCGCATTGTAGCCCGCCACGCCAGACGCGCCGCTGCCAGTTTCATAGGCGCTGCCGTCGGCCCAGTTGGTGATGACCAGGTCGGTTCCCACCTCAAGAATCGAGGCCAGACCGCGTGTTCCCGCATCATCGCGTTCGAAGTAGATATACTCGAGGTAGTTGGTACCGCCGTCAGCCACTTGCGACTGAACCGGCGTGTTGCCCTGGTCGTTGCCATCGGACGGATCGCCGCCGAAGGCATATTCGGTCAGGTTGTCGAGGTCATCGCTGTCGGCATGGGCAAGGAACCCGGTATTGGATCCTACCGAGAAGCCACCAATCCACTCATTCCACAGCCCGACCGGACCGGCCACCGGAACCACACCGGCCTGTGCTTCGAAGCTGGAGCACTGTATATTCGGATAACGGCGAATGCCATCGTTGGTCTGGATGGTCGCCGACATCCAGAAGCCCAGTGCATCGATGTCCTGCAGGGTCGGCGACGCGGTGGTCGTAATGTTCGTGACGTTCACCAGCGGATCATAGTTGAACCAGGAAATATTCTGTGCTTCCGAGGTCAGCTGGATACTTCCCGTATCGGAGGTCATGTTAGTGACTTCCGCACTGATGTAAAAGCTGCCGGCATCCTGAACCACCCAGCGGAACTGACCGGATTTGAGTCGCTTAAGTGGATAGGTCGCGTCATTCTCCTTGGTTTCCAATCTTACCGTTGCGCTGAGCGTATCGTTCGTGGCATTCATGAACACGGTTCCAACATCCAGCCCGTTGAGAAAGTCCACCTTCTTGAACAGGAAGACACCCGTGGCCACATCGTTTTCCTCATACCGTCCGAGATCCGCGCCCACAACCGGAGGATTGGAAAACGGTCCATTCCACTGCAGCTTGGCACCACCGTTGGGGCCGAAGCTGATCGCACCGCCGTTGGTGTATGCACCGCCGTCACTGACGCCCGTGATTTTACCGCTGTCCGGATCGAGCTCCATGCCGGCATAGATCGGCTGACCCGAATAGGTCGGCGGTGTGGCCTCTGGAGAGCCTGAGATTCCGAGCCGGGAGTCAAATAATG
>CAZWZW010000042.1:0-18196 GCA_964639125.1 uncultured Verrucomicrobiota bacterium | reverse complement strand
CTAGGCCAGCTCCGCTTGTTTGTTGTCCGTTCGAAAGTTGCTTTAGCTCAGAAACGCTGGAGTGGGCTATAACTGCGCGATGATCTTATCCACCACCTTGTCATCGAGATCCATTGGGTCGTTGACGGTATCATTAAAGCTTTTAAGGATGTTTTCCCTGGGCGAAAGCTGCGCTCTCAGTGTCGGCAGGTGCTCTGCCAGCATCTGGAACTCTTTCGAGGTTTGAACATGTACCGAAGGAAGTGGACGTTGGGGTTGGGTTGTGCGCTTTGCTTGTGGCATTCCTGTAGTAATAATTCGTGACGGGCTTCCTGAGAGATTAATGTTCATCATTGATTCTACCTTTTAGAACGGGAGTTTGTCGACCATGACGGATGTGCACATATCTGCCACAAACGCCTGAAAGGCGGCGGGCGATTTTATTTTGAAAGAAAGGTCATCCTTGCTTTCAGTCTTGTTTTTATGTGACTCGCCATATTTCATGAAATAGTCAATCACATCGTTGTCTTGCGCATCGAAAACACCGGAAATTTCGGCAGCAATACTACCCTTGTCCGTATTCACTACGACGAGCCGTATATCGATTCGTTGGGGATGGTAGGGCTTCAGTTCCCGAACGTAGGGGCAAATCACATAAGAGGTGTTCATCAGCTTTCCAATGATGGAAATCTCCTCAAGGTTGATCGTTCCATCATTCAGGAGCAGGTTGTCTTTTTCAACATAGGGGGCATAAGCACTGTCGGTTATGACCAGTTTGACCGGTGCCTTGAAGCGCCGCTGTGCCGCCCTGTAAAGCGTTCGATGGAAACGAGTCCGTTCCTCCGGGTTATCAATGCCCAGCGGTGGGAGAATCAATAATTGCGAGATTTGCTCTGGATCCAGTTTTTCATAGATATGCATCCGCACCGGCGAATGCTGCTTCGTGCTTACATTAAGCGGCGCTATTCGTTTTGTTCTGCACCCGCTGGTCATCAGACCCGTCAGGCATGCTATCACCAGTATTCTGGATATCATTGCTTGTTCCTCCGGCACCATACTGAATATCAAATGTGGATTCGCGGCCACATGCGCAAGTCACACGCAATGCCTTGATTTGTCCTTGATGGGTAATGGGCACAATCTGGATGGTTTCTTGTTTTTCTCCAATAATGACTGGCTCGGTTTTAACCTTTACCTTGTTGGCGCGTAGAATACCCGTCAGTCGCTTTCCATGCCGAGGCATTCTACGTGGCCGATGCAGGACGTGGGCCGCACTGACAAAGGTGCTTTTCTTCCATTGGCTATCAGATGTATTCATGAATTACACGATAGCACGTCAGATGCCACAATCCAATCGGTCTCGCCATAATCCTGGCCATTGCTTCGGTCATTGCTTCGGTCGGTAGAATTTTCCGCTTCTATGAGATGGATATCGGCAAAAGTTGCCGCTTTCCATGATTTTTTCCTCCCGCATTTAAGTTATCGCTGAGATCTGCCGATAAACAAGACATCCGCTGGAAACTCCGGGTGGTCCGGGGGGCGGTGAGCAGCACAAGGATGTGAAGCTCGTAATAAAAGTAACTGCATAAACCATGGAGGATTATCATGCAGATCTCAAATAACATCTCAGCGTTCAACGTGTGGAAAAACTACACGAGTAACACGAACTCCCTACGTAAATCGATGGCCAAGTTGTCTTCGGGCAGCCGCATCAATAACGCAGGGGATGATCCATCAGGCCTCGCCATGAGCGAGCGTCTGCGTACGCAGTCTCGTAATACCGCTGCGGCCGCTAGTAACGTGGAAAATAAACTGAACTACTTGCAGACAGCTGATTCCTGGATGCAGAAAATCCACGATATGGCTGGTCGCATGAGCGAACTCGCAATTATGGCTAATGATGGAACCAAGTCGCAGACCGACCGTGATGTACTGCAGTCGGAATTTGCGCAGATGAAAGCAGAAATCGTACGAATTACCGACGGCGCAAGCTCAGCGGGTAAGTTCAACGGTATCGCTCTCTTCCAGGGTGCCACTGGCCTGACTCAGCAGGTTGGTGCAGATGGGGGACAGATCTTCACTACCAATGCTCCTGATCTGCAATCTACCAGCACGGCTACCGTGGGTGGTGGAGTAGAGTGGGGCAGCCTGATTGCTTCGGACGGAATGACCATTTCGGCTCAGTCCGCAGCTTCGACTGCAATCTCCGCGCTGCAAAACGGCATCGACTTTATCAGCAGCAAGCGTGCTACGCTCGGTGCTGAAATGAAGCGTATGGGACAGACGCTCGATGGCCTCCACAACTACGAAGAGAACATCACAGCAACTGAAAGCCGCATCCGTGACGTTGATGTTGCCAAGGAAACCGCTGAATTGTCCAAGTATCAGATCCTGTCACAGGTAGGCACGGCCATGTTGGCCCAAGCTAACCAGTTGCCACAGGGCGTACTCCAGCTACTCGGATAACGAACCAAACCCTAAAAAGCGGAATCCGGAGGTTCGGATTCCGCTTTTTTCGTTTTTGGACCGCCCGTTTACGCGCAACGGCACCCGGCCTGCTTACTTCACTTAGCATAATTGTCTAAGAGGATACGAAAATGCCGATACGAATTGGAGGACTGTCTTCCGGTACCGACTATGCCGGTATGGTTAAACAGTTGATGGATGCGCGCCGCATTCCGATTGATTTAAAGAAGGATAAGCAGGTCGAACTCGACTACGACCTGGGAGCGTGGTCTGAGGTAAGCACTCAATCGGAAGCGCTGACCACGGTCCTGGACAAGATTCGGGGTGCCGACTTTTGGCAGAGCATGAACACAGATTCAACGCTGGAAAGCGTGGCCACTGCATCTGCCTCCACGGCAGCCAATGAACAGCAATATACCCTTGTTGTCACCGCAACGGCTAAATCCCAGAGCATTTCATCCGATACACTGGATACCTCCACCGATCTGATTGCCAATGGATATGTAACCGCTGGTGATGTATTTGATATTGAAGGCCAACAAATCACAATTGCTGCCGGCGAGACCCTTTCGAGCCTGCGAACACAGATTAACAGTGCCGCGTTGAACATGGCCGCAGGCAGTCGTGTTCAGGCCTCCATCGTGAATAATCACCTGGTCCTGACCCGGGAGGATACGGGCGCCGGATCAATCACCTTGTCCGATGTCACCGGAACCGCACTTCAAGGACTTGGCGTTCTGGATGTATCGGCTGCCATCAAGAATGAAAACGTGCAAGGGGCGGATGCCCAATTCAGCGTGAATGGGATTGCGGTTTCCCGCTCCTCAAATACAGCGTTAACCGATGTTGTCGAGGGGCTGACATTGAATATATCGGGTATCGGAACCACCACGCTGAATGTTCACCCCGACCGAACAAAGATTAAGGAAACCATTCTGGATTTTATCGATAAGTACAACTTGCTGGCGGCTTTGGTGGATGATTATTCCAAAATTGAACAAGGGGGCAGTTCCGATCTATCGGTGAAGGGCGAGCTGTATGGAGATTCCCTGATTGCTTCAATTCGTACCAATTTGCGTAAATATGCAACCCTGAGTAGTACCGCCCTCGATGCAACAAATGCCGGGTTTACCTATAATGGGAAAACGGGAATCATGGATAGTCTGGGGGATATTGGGATTTGGACGGTCGGAAAGAGCAATCAGCTTGAGGTGTCCGATGACAAACGGCTCGACGACATGCTCTCAAACGAGTTTGACAAGGTGGAACAGCTTTTCAGGGGCGTGTATGACCCTGTCGACGTGGCCTATGAAAACGGGGTCGCATCTGATTTTTACAAGTATATCTCCAAGGTAAGCGAATCGCTTACGGGCGATATTGCCCAGCGGCAGGATACCCTGACGGATAAATACGACAATTATTCCAAGGAAATCACCGAAATGGAAGACGCGCTGGGCGACTATGAACAGGATCTATGGGATCAGTTTACGTTCATGGAAGATTCGCTCGCCAAAATGAAATCGCAAATGGATTATCTGAAGTCGGTCTTTAAGACCAGCTAAATTCTGGCCTTAAAATCCTGTGGCATCTGCCTTGCTTCTAGTGAAGCAAAGGAGATGTGAATGCAAGCAAAGGATACGCTTAAAGAGTTTTATCAGACAGCAATGGATTTGCTGTCGACCCCCGAATCCAACCGGGTTCCGGAAACCTCGCTTTATCACCCCGCAGCGGTTCCATCCCTGCTGGTACACATGGGTTCGGTGGACCGTCTGCCTGAGCTGCGCCGCCAGTTGCCGGATCATAGTTTTTTGCTGGGACTTCATCCAGAGCAGGAAACGGTCACAGATTCTTATTGCGAGGGTCGCACGCTAACACATTCACTCGATGATCAGGACGCATGTGTCCAACGCGTGCTTCTGTTGACCAATCTTATTTCGGATAAAAGAGTGGAAGTGATTGCTGAAGACGGATACCGCGAACGCTATGCCGAGGAATATCAATCGGTTGCGCATGCCATCCACACCACGGTTGAAAACTCCGCCAATGATAAACGCCGAGGATTGATTCGTTTGCACGCAAGCTGTGCTAACCTTCGTCGGCTACTGTCAGGTCCGAGCGTCACGCCCAATAATATTTCGTCGCAGGTTCCTGCTGTCTTTTGTGGAGCAGGGCCGTCGCTGGCTGCACAACTCAAAACTCTTGAATCCATTAAAGAGCACGTTGTGATTGCTGCTGTGGGCCATGCTGTACAGACGCTGGATCAAGCAGGGATCGTTCCCGATATCGTATTTGAAAGCGATCCGATGGCCGGCATTAACTGGCCGGAAGGATTGAAACCAGAATCCGTACTGGTCGCCACCCCCGAGGTTTCTCAGGAGGTTGTCGCGCGATTTAAGAACATATGCTGGACAGCGGGAAGCTCAATGCCCATCACGGCACTGGCGGACAAGTATGATTTTCCGCTCGCAAAAGTTACTCTTGGGAAAACCATTTCGGTGCAGGCCCTCGATTTTATGCAGCGCATGGGTTTCCGGAACATCGCCTTGCTCGGACAGGATTATTGCCTGGGTGAAGGTGGAAAGATGTATGCGGAATCGACCGGTAAATCCAGCATCGACCAATATTTTGATATCCCGGCTGCAGATGGATCAGGAATCGTGGTGGCCGATCAATCTCTTTTAAACCTGTATGAGGCGATGAATCGTTATCTGGAGTCGATCAGCGATACGCCCGACCTGCGGCTCGTTAATGTTTCCCACGGTGCACGTCTCGAACAAACCTCGGCCATGGTGCTGGATGACTGGTTCCAATCGATGGAACATACCGATCTGCCCGAGCTGTTTTCAATCGAGCCCAAGGCGTTCAATCAGGAACTGCTTTCCACGACACTGGCAGAGCTGAAGAATGGTGTATGGGAACTGGATGAAATTTTAAAAAGCAGCCGTACTTTGTCCAATGAGCTGGAACGCCATCCTATTCGTATGGAGCCGGTGAAGCGCAATCAGAAAGCCTTGGAAAGCGCAATCGCTGACGAAGAGTCTCAACGTCAGGAATCCGGTTGTGGAATCATTCTTCACACCTTGGTCCATTATGCGGACGAGATTATGAAGGAAACACCGGGGATGCTGTCGGAAGCACCGGATCCGCTGGTGCAGTTGAGCTACCTCTCCCGACGATATGGATTAATTAAGCGCATTTATGAAGATGTTCTCAATGTCATTGAATACAATGCAGACCCGTTGAGCTTTTCGGCCTTTTTGTACGAAAATCGTAAGGCACTGAAACGCTGTAACCCTGATTTTGCTGAACGAGTCATGGCGTTGGATGCAATCGGTCCCGAATTTAAAATCCGCTGTTTCAACCAGCTCGTACCGTATGTCAAACGACGGGTCGATGGTGAATGGATCGAATTATCGGGCTTCTCGTCCATGTTTAAAGAAGCCGCGGCGGTAGTCGATCAGTTTGTCGCATCGACCGGATTTGATCCTTGCAACGATGCCCTCACCATTGTGGCACCGGGCAACTGGGCCTATGTGCTTGAATTCCTGCGACGCTATCCAATGCTGGAGCTGGCGGTGATCGAGCCTTGGCCAGAGCTTCTTGGTCAGATGATGTCGCGCGGCTGCTTTTTGCATCATTTGCCGGTCAATGCGCTGGTGGTTGATACCTGGGCCAGCCCGCTTTATATGCAGCGCCGTGGAAAGTGGAATCAAATGGGCATGCGCAAGTGCATCTTTGTTTCGCCGCATGTTGAAAACATGCCCGATGTTTCAACGCTGGTTCGCAACTTGGGGGCTTTGCCGTGAAGCCGGGCATATGTGCCATCATTCCGGCCCGCGCCGGATCCAAGGGGCTGCCGGGTAAAAACCTGAAGCCTTTGAATGGGATCCCGTTGCTGGTGCATTCCATTCAGCATGCATGGGATGCAACTTGCATCGATCGCATATTTCTCAGCACCGATTGCAAGGAAATGGCGCACGTGGGTGTTGAGCATGGGGCTGAAGTTCCGGTACTTCGCCCGCAGAGTCTGGCCAGCGACACTTCGCCGGTCGTCGATGCCGTGGAGCACCTGCTTGAAAATCTTTCTGGTTATACGCCGGATTATGTGGCGCTGCTGCAGCCCACCTCGCCGCTGCGTACTGGGGAGGACGTTGACCGTGCATTTGCATTGCTTCAATCCAACGACCTTCCGGCTGTTGTGAGTGTTTGCGAGGCGAAAAGCCACCCTCTGCTCTGTAAGCAGGTGGACGCAACAGGCCGGATGGAACCCTACATCAACAATGATTTAAATGGAGCGCGGCGGCAGGATCTTCCGCCCGCCTTTGATCTCAATGGAGCCCTCTATGTCGTACGTACAGCGGAGTTGCTCAAAACCCGCAGTTGGTGTCCGGAAGGAACGGGTGCCTATGTGATGCCGCAGGAACGTTCGGTGGATATCGACACGGAAATGGATTTTAAGTGGACCGAATGGTTGATGCAAGGACAGCAGGAGTTTAAGGCAGCATGACGCGACGAATCGGAATTATAACAGCGGGTCGCAACGACTTTGGAATCTATCTGCCGGTTCTTCAGGAATTACGGGGTCATCCAGAGCTCGAGCCCGTTGTTTTTGCCACGGGAACACATATGGATGTGCGTTTTGGTGAAACCGTTCGCGACATTGAAGCGGCGGGTTTTGCGGTGGACTATTCAATTCCCATCGTGCCTGAAGTTGACGAGCCAGCAGCCGTGGCCGAAGCCATGGGGCAGGGGATGGCGAAATTCTCTTCTATTTTGGGCTCAGCGCAACTCGATATGCTGATGGTGCTAGGCGATCGCTTTGAAATGTTTGCGGTGGCTTCGTGTGCCGTACCGTTCGGGCTTCCGGTGGTGCACTTGCATGGCGGTGAAGTTACGGAAGGGGTAATCGATGAACAATTTCGTCACGCCATGACCAAGCTGAGTCATCTGCACTTTGTATCTACGGAGACTTGTCGCAACCGTCTCCTTCAAATGGGAGAGGAATCCTGGCGCGTCGTGGTCAGCGGTGCTCCGGGAATCGATCATCTCACGCATTTTGAGCCCTGGTCCGTGGAGCGTTTATCGGAATCGCTTGAACTTGAGTTCAATGATACTCCGCTGCTGGTTACTTTTCATCCGGTTACGCTGCATGCCGGTGAACAGGTGAATGAACTGTTGGCCGCACTCGAAGACTACACAGACCGCCCGATCGTAATGACCTATCCGAACAGCGATATGGGATGCGGTGAAATCATTTTGAAACTTCAGAAATTTGCTGATTGCCATGCCAACGTCGGGCTTTATCGGAGTCTTGGTGCGCAGCGTTATTTTTCAATGATGCACTATGCGGATGCCATGGTGGGCAACTCCTCGAGCGGCATAATCGAAGCGGCATCATTCGGGATGCCCGTGGTCAACATCGGTGACCGGCAGGCGGGACGTGAACGGGGAAGCAATGTGATTGATGTTTCCTGCGAACGTTCCGAGATCAAGGCCGCCATCGTCAATGCCCTTTCGGTGGGTTTTAAGAAAAAAATCTGTGGCATGCAGAACCCATATGGATCGGGCGATGCTTCGCAGCGGATTGCTTCAACATTGGCTTCAACGGTTGTCGACGAGCGTCTGCTTCGCAAGCGCTTTACGGATATTGGAGTTTTCAAGTAGGTGTAAATGCGGCTAATGAGCCGGGAAATGAGCTTATATGTGTGGTATTGCTGGTTTTTTTAATTGGAATTCAACGGCTCCGGTGCCTTCTCGTGCATTACACCAGGCCGCGAAAAAAATGGCGTTGCGGGGTCCGGATGCAGATGGCTTCTTCGAGAAGCGCGGCGTTGGGTTTGCTCATCGCCGGCTGAAGGTCATCGACCTCGCCGGTGGACGGCAACCCATAGTGGATTCTGCCACCGGCGTCAGCCTGACCTACAACGGAGAGATCTACAACTTCAAGGCTCTTCGCACAGAGCTGAAGACGCTTGGTCATGCCTTCCAAACCGTGTCCGATACGGAAGTGCTGCTGCGTTCATATTTGCAGTGGGGCAAGGCCTGTCTGGATCGATTGGTCGGCATTTTTGCTTTTGGAATTTATGATCCGCGCGACGAGTCGCTCTTTTTGGCGCGCGACCGCATGGGAGCCAAGCCGCTGTATTATGCGCACACTTCGGACGGTATCGCCTTTGCCTCGTCGGTGGCCGCTCTCGGTTCTTTCGACGGAGTATCGGCGGAGATCGATCGCGATGCGCTGCTCCATTATTTCTGTTCGATCCGTACATCTATGGGCGATCGTACCTTGCTGGAGGATGTGAAGACGCTGGAGCCGGGACTGGCGATGATGGCCCGCCGCAGCACTCGTAATGCGAGAATCTTTAGATATTGGGAATTTCCGATTGTTCCCGATGCCGAAAAAGAAGCACCACCGCTTGACGAGGCGATCGAGACCGTTCGTGGAATGGTGACCGGTGCGATTCACGAACAAATGGTGAGCGATGTGCCGCTGGGCGGTTTCCTGAGCGGAGGCATCGACTCAACCGTAATTGCTTCGGTGGCCGCCGAACGCGGTGAATATGGCGCTTATAACGTGGGGTATGGTGAACACGACTGCAATGAATGGCCCTACGTTCGGATGGCGGCGGAGAACTATGGAATCAACTGTCGGGAAGTTCAGCTCGATTCCAGCGGGTTTGTTGATACCTGGCGCTTTTTGATGCGGGAGAAAGGCCTCCCGCTAACCACACCGAACGAAGTGCCGATCTATCATCTGGCCCATGCGCTGCGGCAAGATTATACCGTGGCTCTGAGCGGAGAGGGTGCCGATGAAGTTTTTGGCGGTTATGTGATGCCTTATTTTTCTTCGTTCGACTATGACCGTGCACGGCGCACCTGCCCGTTGCCCGGCGAAAAGCTCGGACCGGTGGATCATGCGGTCAAACGGCTCTATGGACAGTCCCACCTGAGCAGTCATATCGAGCATCATTTCCTGCTGAATTCATGGATGACGCCTGCGCTGCAAAGCGTATTGCTCAAGCCGGAAGTGGGAGGGTGCCTGCTGACACTTCAGAATTTCTATCAAGACATGTTCGATCGGTTTGAGGGCTGTTCCACGATGGATAAGCTGATGCACATGCATGCCCGGGTCAATCTGGAAGGTCTTCTGAACCGGGTCGACTCAAGCACCATGTCGGCGTCCGTTGAAACTCGTGTTCCCTTTACGGATCATCGTATGGCCGAATATCTCTATCGTCTGCCGAACCACTATCGCATGACATGGCGAGATGAAGATGCCCGTCAGCGAGGACAGACGATCAATGTGGCGGAAATAGACGGACAGAACCTGATTGAAAGCAAGGTGCTGCTGCGCCGCGCGTTCGGGGCTTCTGTTCCTGAAGATATCATGAACCGCCGCAAGGTCAGCTTCCCGGTTCCTTTCCGCGAATGGCTGGGTGGGGCACTGCGGGAATTTGCCGCTTCGATGGTAGAAAAGTCGGGCCTGGTTCAATTTGCAGTACAGGAGAACTCTCTGCAGGAGTTGATCAACGGAGCAGACAACCCTTCCTACGGAATGTTGCTGTGGCCTTTGGTGAATCTGGCGATGTGGGAGGAAACCTGCCTCGGTTCCTTTTCAGAAGTCAATGTTGGGGATGATCCCGTCCGGTTTGATGTTCAAGACAATAATAGCTGTGCGGTTTTAGCAACATAAGCCCGTGGCATCGGCCCTGCTATCCAGGTGGCGTGGTCAAAGGAAAGGTGAGATTATGAAAAAAGATGTAGAAAATCCTCAGTCGGTAGTGCTTGAGCTGGCAACGCGAACGGTGCGTATTCCGGTGAGCGACGGGAATATTTTCACGTTTCCGGATGGAGTTCCGGCATTCGAGGATTATCGACAGTTTGTGGTCTATTATGACACTCAGATGCAGCCGTTTTTCTTTATGAAGTCGCTCGGTTTGTCACCGGAGATTTCTTTTGTATGTGTGGACCCGTTTATGATTTGCAAGGACTACCAGATCCGACTGGAACACTCGGACCTGCAGACGCTGGATTTGAAGCGTGGCGAAGATGCTTTTGTCTTCACGATCGTTACGGTCAATGACGATCCGTGCGACATTACGGTAAACCTGAAGGGTCCCGTTGTTCTGAATATGAAAAACAAGCGTGGACGCCAGGTCATCTGCGAAGGCTCCGAGTACGATGTGCGTTACCGCGTCTGGGATGCCTTGAGTGAGATTGATGATTCCGGGAAAACTTCGTCACCCAATACATGGGTTGAAACAACAACAAACTGCCTTTAGTCGGGCAACTCTTGAGCAAGGAGGGTTGGTATGCTGGTACTGACAAGAAAATCTGATGAGAGTGTTATCCTTGGGGATGATATCGAGGTCAAGGTACTTGCGGTCCGGGGGGATCAGGTCAGTTTGGGGTTTTCGGCTCCGTTGGCGATGAGCATTAACCGGAAGGAAATTTATGAAGCGATTTTGGCAGCCAATAAGGAAGCGGAAGGGAATTCGGAAGCACCACTGGGTGCGCTCTGCGGGTTGTTGAATAAAAGCAATAGCGATGATGAAGGGCCTGTGTGTGGTGTGTGAACGGGCTTTAGCGTGAGTATGTATGGAAACAACGAATAGGAATGATGAGACAAGGAGTAAATCATGCAAATAAAAAATAACATAGCAGCAATGAATGTGTGGAAAAACTACACGAAGAACACAGCAAACCTGAGAAAATCGATGTCCAAGCTGTCATCGGGTAGCCGCATCAACAATGCCGGCGACGATCCGTCAGGTCTCGCCATGAGTGAGCGTCTACGTGCTCAGGCCCGCAATGCTGCGGCTGCCGCGAACAACGTGGAAAACAAACTGAACTATCTGCAGACCTCGGATTCATGGTTGCAGAAGATTCACGATATGGTTGGTCGCATGAGCGAGCTTTCGCTGATGGCCAATGATGGCATCAAGTCGCAGACGGACCGGGATGTGCTCCAGGTTGAATTCTCCCAGATGCAGGAAGAAATTACCCGGATCACCTCTGGTGCAAGCGCCGCAGGACAATTCAATGGCCGTGCTCTGTTCCAGGGCGGGACTGCCATTACACAACAGGTGGGTGCCGATGGTGGCCAGGTTTTCCAGAGCGATGTTCTGGACCTGCAAGCCTCCAGTACTGAAAATGTGGGCACCACATCCAATGTGATTGAATGGGGCAGCCTGATTGATACCGCCGCAGGTCTGAGTATCTCGAATCAGACCGCAGCTTCGACCGCAGTGGGAAAAATTCAGCTCGGCATCGACTACCTCAGTAAAAAGCGTGCGATTCTGGGAGCGGAAATGAAGCGTATGGAGCATACGCTCGACGGACTCAAGAACTACGAAGAAAACATTATGGCAACCGAAAGTCGGATTCGTGATGTGGACGTGGCCAAAGAAACGGCCGAACTGTCCAAGTTCCAGATTCTTCAGCAAGTTGGTACGGCCATGCTGGCGCAGGCCAATCAGCTTCCAAATAACGTGATGCAGCTATTCGGTTAGCATTGGCGCAAGCGGTCTGGGGGGGAGCCGCCCGGATATGGGAGTTTCTCCAGACGCTGGATTCTTGCGGCATCACGCCTGCTTATTTGTAGAGTAAGTAGTATGAGTGCAAACGTGAAAAAAAATGGCATCAGATGGCTGGTTGGAGCATGTATCTTGCCCGGACTGGTGGTGTATGCGGCGCCGGTGGAGGTATCGGTTGCGTCGCCCTCCCGTTTGCTGGCCTTGGAACACAAGGCTCAGGAGAGCGATAGGTATCGATCTCAATACTACGAACTTCAGAAAACGCTGGATGAAATGCTGGCCTTGCTTCCTCAGGACGAATCCGCCGAAGCCGGCCGTGCAGCCTCTGGGGTTGGACAATTGTCGAAGCTACTCGAAAAAGCGTCCATGGCTGATGGGCTGGCGCGCGAGATCAAAGAGGCTCGTCTTGAACTTGATCAGGTCGTGAAGCAGCGCGATTCGCTTAAGGACGATGTCAAAGCCCTTGGATCTGAGCGGGATCAGATGAAGCAAAGCCTGGGGCAACTTCAGGAGCAGGCAACGGAATGGGAAAAAAAGAAGGCCGGGTTGCGTGAAACGATAAACCGTCTGTTGCTGGGTGAGTTTGAATATTATGAAGTAAAGCAAGGCGACTCGATCCAGAGTATCGCTTCAAATCCCTTGATTTATGGCGACCCGTCCCGTGCCGTTTGGATCCGCCAGGCCAATGAAGGCCGGGTGAAGCATCTGGATAACTTGCGGCAAGGGGAAATGCTGGTCGTACCGCGTTTCCCGAGAAATGGATCGTATGAGTTCTAACGATGGAACACGCATGGACATAGATGCTCGAATATTGGTTATGGATGACGAACCACTGGTGCGATTGATGGTTTGTTCCAGACTCGAAGAGCTTGGTGCTTGGGTCTGTGAAGCCGGCAGTTGTGCCGAAGCTATTGAGCTGGCCCGAAACACCGCCTTCGATGCGGCGATATTTGACTATCGGTTACCCGATGGGAATGGGCTGGATGTCGTGCACCTTCTTCGCAAGGAGGGGATTGAATTTCAGGTTGTCATGCTGAGTGGAGAGTCGAGCGATATCGATCCGGACACGGTGAGCGACTGCGGAGTGGTTGCGGTATTGCCAAAACCTCCGGATGTGGATGCCATGGTTGATGCGGTGGTCCGCGCGGCAGGCGGAAAAACCTGTGCAGAATCGGAACATGTTGGGCGCTATGAATATTGGAAACTCGAATCTTCCAACCCTTCCTTTTTCAAGGAGTCCCGAGAAGAAACGGATTGGCTGGCCCTTGATGTATCGGCTCTTGGAGCAGGTGTTGAACCATCACCGGCTGTGTTGGAATGGTTGCAGAAGCCTCGCTGTGGCTTAGCCATTATCGGAGCGGACTCCCCATTGCGCGGACGCCTCGATGCCCGTGGCATAAAGGCTGAATTTGTTGCCGATAAAGAAGAGTTGGCCGCGTTGTCGCGTCGACCATCTTCGCTCGCAGAGCGGGATTTCCTGCTGGAATCGATCATTCAGAGGAATTGAACAGGATTTGATGAAAAAAATATGGGTCATCATAGGATTTGTGGTTTGTGCGGTGCTCGTGGAGGGCATTGCATTCTACTTTAGTTCCCGGGTGTCGTCTTCCGCCGGTGGCGTTGAAGTCGTCGAGACGGAAGAATCTCTCCCCGAACCGACCACGTTTGATGAAATGATGTCTTTGGCCGCCGAATATAGTGAGCAACGGCGGTTTGGTCCGGCCTATGGCTTCCTTCGTCTGGCGCTTGATCATGTCGAAACCGATCGGCAACGCGTTGACGCGGGGTATCAGATGGGAAGACTGCTATACGACGATTTTCGCCATGGTGGCGCTTCGAAGTTGGATGCAGCATCCCTCTATCTTCAGGCGGCCTTTGCAGCCGCTGTTACGGTTGATGAAAAAGTGAGGGTAGGGAAAACGCTGCTGGAGGTGCTTCAGGATAGCGGGGAAAAAACGCAGTTCTTGAGCTATCTGGATGCCCTGTTGGCCGAATCGTTAAAATCCGCTGACAAGGTTGAGTTGTGGAAGCGGAATTTTGAGTTTCTGATTCAGCAGGACTCGGGTTGGCATGCAATGAACGAAGCATTGGCTGTGGCGGAGAATCTGCCGATGCAGAATGACGCGTGGGATGCTTTGATCAATGATATGCAACTGCGGAGCAAGGAAGAACTTCTTTTGAATGACAGCTGGTATCGGGCGTATGTCGAAACGCTTGACCTGGATGATTCCTCGAAAGCCAAAATGAAGCTTTTTGAAGGGGTCAGATCCGCTTTGGGGAAAAAATACAAGACGGCTGACTGGAAGAATCAGGCGGATATTCTATTGCGCCTGGCCAAGGTCTATACCGCAGTGGGGAATTATGAGAAGGGCCATGATTATTTGCAAATGTTCATGGACATGGAGCCCAAAGAAAACCTTTCGGATGCCCTGATTTTATTCAGCCGAATTTCCCGGGTGCGCGGCGATATGGAGCACGCGGCTGAGCTCGCCAAATCGCTCATTCGACGGTTTGATTTCAATAAATACACCCGCGATGAAGTCCTGGAAGTCGTGCGGCTACTGGAACAACACGCGCTTTATGACGATGCAATGGATTTGTTGAAAGGTTGTTTTAGTGCAACCGAAAGTTTGAATAGCGACTATGCAAAACTCATTCAACGGGCCGCCGTGATTGAAGAACGAAGCGGGCATCGTGCCAGCGCACTGAACTACATGAACCAGCTCTACGACCTACATGCCGATAATCTTTTTGACAAGGCCTTTACCGAGCTCATCAACCTCAATCTGGAACAAAGCAATTATGAGGCCGTCGAAAACCTGGTCCACCTCTTTATTGGCCAGGTGATGCCGACGTCGGACGATTATAATAACGCGTTGTTTGCATTGTTTAATGCAAAATACTGGCTCGATAGCCCCATCATTGAGCAGTTGTATGTCGGGGCTGCCGCTATTCAGTCTGCACCTGAAGATCCCCGCACCGCTTCAGTCGAGTTGCGAATGGCGCATTATATAGAAGACATGAAGCTGAACGATCTTGCCATATCATACTACAACCGGATCGGTCTCCTTAACTTTTTTCAGGCCGAGTCTGGCGATGACGCAACCATCCAAAATGTTGGCGAACAGGCCATGCTTGGAAAGGCTCGATGTCTAAAGAAACTAGAGGACTGGGCGGCAGCCGATCACCTTTATCGGGAAATTTGCAATCGGACCAAGTCGGCGGTGGTAAAGTCGGAGGCCGCGATCGGCTGGGGCGAACTTGCGTTGCAGTTTCAGCAACGCCGTGAGGCGGAACGACGGTTTGACCTTGCGTATCCCCAGATGCTGTCCGAATCCGATAAGGTGCGTTATATGCTCGGCCGTTCTCTGATTGACGGTGAAGCAGAATTGGGGGATCCAACGAAGATCGAAGAAAACCTGAAGCTGCTGGAAAGCCTGCCGGATGAAGAACGCCGGAAAGCCACGATTGTCTACTTTAACGACACGTTTGATTCTTTCAGTGAAAATGAGGATGAGGACGCCATGTTGAGAATGATCGACATTGCGTGCCAGAACGATCTGGCCGATTGGCTTCCGATTCAAAGTTATATGCTGCGGCTTCAACAGGACCGGCTCGATCTCGATAAAATTGTTGGACTCGGTGACACGTTGAAAAACAAGGACAACATTGCCGGAGCATCGATCGTCGAGCTGGCACAGGTAACGGACCAGGTGGAAAAACTTTCCGATTGGGTGGAACAGTACAAGAGAAAGGCAACAAAATGAGCGAATACGAAGTTATTGACGGACTCGATAGGGTTCAAGAATTATGTGGGCAAGTGGTCAATCGAATGGTTTTGGCCAAGAAGCAGGGCCGCATGCTTTCGCTTGAGGAAGCCCGCAAGATGGATCAGCGGTCCTTGGAATTGACCCAGCTCATCAAAGCCTTGTCGCGGCATTCAATGAGCCTGGTAAGCAGTCCCGAATTAAAGCGTCGGGCGGAGACCCTGCTCGATATGGCGCGCAGCACGCTCAAGCTGGTGATCCAATCGGAAACCACAATTGCGCGTACCCGGGCGGGTACTGCGCCCAAGGCGGCATCCAGCCGGGTGGAAGCCTATTGCGCCTGTTAACAAACACGGGACTGATGTAATGAATGTGGTGGATACAGCACTTGTGATTGATGACGACTTTCTTATGCGGGGCTATGTGGTGGATAGCCTGCAGCGAGAGGGTATTATTGCAATGGAGGCCTGTAGTATTGAAGAGGCGCGTCGCATGCTGGACTATCACCATTTTGATCTCGTTTTTTCCGATCGGAAATTAGTCGGTTCCGATGTTTCCACCCTCAAAAACAAAAGCCTGAAGCCGGAACGGGAATCATTGCATGTCATTATGACTTCGTTTGCTGCCGTCGAGCAGGCTGTTGAGACGGTCAATAACGGGGCATACGACTATCTCATCAAACCCTTTTCGCCCGAACAGGTGTCCCTTGTCGTTTCGCGCGCCAGAGAGTTGCTTGCGCTGAGAACTCAGACGGGCACACTGGAAATGCAAGCCGGGCAGGCCCGCGCCGCCGGGGATGATTCCACAACGACCGGCCCGGAGTTTGAAATAGAAATAACGACGAACCTTCGCGAACTTGAACGGAAGGCCATTCTTCATGTAATGGAAGAAACGGGCGGCAATCGAAAAATTATGGCGTCCAAACTGGGGGTCAGCGTGCGGACCCTGCAAAACAAGCTGAACCAATATCGACAAGAAGATCGCATCTTTCAGTTATAATCCACCTTGCTTCAGCCGACGTGCCGGTTGCGTTGAATAGATTCCATCGCATAAAGGGATTGCCCCGGCGAAGTGCAGTGCTACCATGCTTTTTTCAACATCCGACTGGGGAGAATAAGCATGATGGCGAAGGACTGGATTTCCAGTTTACGGGTTTATGAACCCGGCAAACCGATTGAGGAAGTGGCGCGGGAACTGGGTTTTGATGATCTGGCATCCATCGTCAAAGTGGCCTCCAACGAAAATGAACTGGGGCCGTCCCCTCAGGCCGTCGAAGCCATGCAGCAATCTATTTCCGAAATGCACCGCTATCCCGATGGCGGCGCGTTCTACCTCCAGCGAAAGCTGGCGGGCAAGCTGGAGGTCAATCCCGATCAATTATTGTTTGGCTGCGGTAGCAACGAGCTCATCGTTTTTCTTTGCCACGTGTTTTTAGGACAGGGCACAAATCTGGTGATGGGTGCGGAAGCCTTTGCGGTTTATTTCCTTGCCGCAGCCCTCTATCAGGGCGAAGTGGTGCGTGTGCCGATGCCGGAACATGAGCACGACCTCGAGGCTATGCTCGAAGCCATCACGCCCGAAACCCGTCTGGTTGCAGTATGCAACCCGAACAATCCTACCGGCACCATGGTCTCCCCATCGGCCATTGACGCCTTTGTTGAAAAACTGCCGAACCACGTCGTCGCCATCTTCGACGAGGCCTATTTTGAAGTCATGCCGGAGGAAATGAAGCCCGACCTGCTCAAACATATTCGCGGCGGGAAGGAAAATATCATCGTGCTCCGCACGTTTTCCAAAGCCTATGGCCTCGCCGGGCTGCGCATCGGTTATGCCGTCGGCCATCCCGAACTGATCGGATTGCTGAACAAGGTGCGCCAGCCCTTCAACGTCAATGCCATGGCGCAGGCTGCGGCCATGGCCGCCCTCGACGATGTCACCCACATTGTTGAAACCCGGGAAATGGTATTCCAGGGCCTGGAATTCTTTGAAAGCGAACTGCCAAAGCTCGGAATCGAGACCGTGCCATCCGGTGCCAACTTTATGCTCATTAAGACCGGAAACGGTCACGCCGTATTTGAAGAACTTCAAAAAAGAAAAGTGATTGTGCGGCCGATGGATCCCTATGGTTTGCCCGATCATATCCGCATTACTATCGGCACTCCGGAACAGAATCAGACCCTGCTTGAAGCCCTCAAAGACGTACTCGTATAGAAAAATCACTTTTTCTGTTTTTCATCACTTGACTCATTCGGCGAGATGGGTACTATGTGCGCTCCTTTGAACGAAAGGGCGATTAGCTCAGTTGGCTAGAGCGTCTCGTTTACACCGAGAGGGTCGGCGGTTCGAGTCCGTCATCGCCCACCATTTTATGAGTCGGATTTAACGATCCGGCTCTTTTTTTGGTGCGCCCGGCAGGGCGCATTCGCTTGAGGGTGAAAGTCCCTCACG
>CAZWZW010000041.1:0-18657 GCA_964639125.1 uncultured Verrucomicrobiota bacterium | reverse complement strand
GATTGTTGAATCCCCAGGTGCATTCATCTGCTCGTTTTGGGGTGGTGGACCGGATTACGGCAATTTTTTGAGTCGGAGCAATATTGTAACGACCATGGAACAGCGGGGGCAGCTCGACTGCTCCCAGAGCTTCGAGCACTTCCTTCCGGCTTTTGGTTTGTGTAAATCGACCACACATCCTAGGTTGTTTCCTCAAGTTCGGAGGCATTATGAAGCTGGTACGGTTTGGGGAAAAGGGAAAAGAGCGGCCAGGAGTGTGGATGGGCGATGGGCGCATTCTGGATGTGCGTGCGCTTGCCTTTCATATTGAGGACTATAACGAGCACTTTTTTGAAAACGACGGATTTAGGCAGCTTGAAGCGTTGCTCGAGGATCCGGGGGCAAGATATATCAATGCCGACGGAGTTCGATTAGGTGCGCCGATCGCCTGCCCGTCGAAAATTATCTGTGTGGGTGCAAATTATGCCGATCATGCCAAGGAATTTGGCCATGACATTCCTGAGGAGCCCATCCTGTTCTCCAAGGCAACGAGTGCCATCAGTGGTCCGAACGATCCAATCATTCTTCCCGATGAGGCACAGGTAGTTGACAGCGAAGCCGAGCTGGCCGTGGTGATCGGGAAGACTGCTTCCCGGGTGCGCAAGGAAAATGCGATGGAGTATGTGGCGGGGTATACCGTCGTCAACGATGTCACCGAGCGGATTGTGCAGAAAGCCAATGGCCAGTGGTTCCGCGGAAAGGGATTCAACACTTTCTGTCCGATGGGGCCGTTTCTCGTGACGCCTGATAAGATTCCTGATTCAGGCAATCTGTGCGTGTGGCAAAAGTGGAATGGGAAGGTGCTGCAGGAGGGTAATACTGAGGACATGATGTTCCCGATTCCTTTCCTCATTGAGTATATTTCACAGGGAATGGCATTGCGGCCGGGCGATGTAATTGCCTCCGGTACGCCACCGGGTATTGGATCCGCCCGCAATCCGCAGGTGCTGATGAAGCCGGGCGACGTTATCGAGGTCGGTGTTGACGGCATGGGAACGCAACTCACCAATGTGAGATAGCCAGCGATCCGTCTCCTTGTCCTTAAGCGGCCTACCTTAAGCTGTCATTTTCCCGATAGTTTGATTTTAGGCTTGGGGTAGGTCGGGGGTAGGAGATACGATCCTATCCCGTATTTTTTGAACTATCCAGCACTCTATATATGGGACAAATTTAATGGCGAAATATCTCTTTATCACCGGCGGCGTGGTTTCATCCCTGGGCAAGGGCATTACGGCGGCATCCGTCGGTCGGCTGCTCATCAATCGCGGACTCAGCATCCGTATGCTGAAAATGGACCCCTACCTCAATGTGGATCCGGGCACGATGAGTCCCTACCAGCATGGCGAGGTTTATGTAACCGACGACGGCGCCGAAACGGACCTCGATCTTGGCCACTACGAGCGCTACACGGGTCAGCCCACTTCGCAGAAGAGCAATATTACCGCCGGAAGCATCTACTGGGATGTCCTCCACAAAGAGCGGCGCGGTGACTATCTTGGCGGTACAATCCAAATGATCCCTCATATCTCCAACGAGATTAAAGAGCGGGTGCGCGCGCTGGAGGCCGAAAAACCGGATGTGATTTTGGTCGAGCTCGGTGGTACGGTGGGCGATATCGAGGGGTTGATTTTCCTGGAGGCGATTCGCCAGCTGGCCCTGGAAGTCGGGCGCGATAATTCCATGTTTATTCATCTCACCTATGTGCCGTTCATTGCCGCCGCCAAGGAGGTTAAGACCAAGCCAACCCAGCAGAGCGTGGCCAAACTGCGCGAAATCGGCATTATGCCCGATGTGCTCGTCTGTCGCACTGAAGTCGACATGGACCAAGAGCATCTCGACAAGCTTTCGCTCTTCTGCAATGTGCAGAAGGATTGCGTGATTGTTGAAAAGGATGTGGAAACCTCGATCTATGAAATTCCGCTCGTGCTTTCCCGTGCCGGGCTGGACGAAATTATTCTCAACCGTTTTCGCATTGCCAAACCATCCCGTCCGCTGAAGGACTGGGATAATCTGATTGATACCATCAAGCGCCCGAAGGGTACTGTGCGCATTGGTGTGGTTGGAAAATATTCCGAACTGCAGGATGCCTACAAATCAATCTACGAAGCGCTCTATCACGGCGGTTATTCCGCCGGCTACAAAGTCGACACGGTCAAGGTGGCGGCGGAAGACATCGAAAAAGATCCGTCCATCCTCAATACTGTCGATGGCGTACTCATTCCCGGCGGCTTCGGATCGCGTGGCATGGAGGGCAAGATTCGCGCGGCGCAATATGCGCGTGAAAACAAGATTCCGTTCCTGGGGATTTGTCTGGGCCTCCAGTGTGCGGTCATTGAATTTTCCCGCAATGTCTGCGGATTGACCGGCGCACACACCACCGAGTTCGACGAGGAGCGCGGCGTGAAAACCGAGCACCCGGTCGTCTGCCTGATGGAAGAGCAGACAGACGTAGTGGACAAGGGCGGTACCATGCGTCTTGGAGCCTGCCCCTGTATTCTCGAAGAGGGAACCAAGGCCTTCTCCGCCTATGGCTCCAAGAATATTTCCGAGCGTCACCGCCATCGCTACGAAGTAAACAACAACTACCGCGAACAGCTCGAAGAACAGGGCCTCGTACTCTCCGGTATCAACCCCGATATCGGCGTTGTGGAAATGATCGAACTCCGCGATCACCCATGGTATGTCGCTACCCAGGCGCATCCTGAACTCAAGTCGCAGCCGGTTAACCCGCATCCGCTGTTCAAGGACTTTGTTGCCGCAGCCGTCCTGAAATCCGAAGGCTAAGATCTATATGCTAAAAAAGAAGAGCAGGCTGGAAAGCCTGCCTTTTCTTTTGGGTGGTTGTTAGAACGCGTAGACTACTTTGGCGGAAACGTTGTGCGAGTTTAAGCCGTCGCCAAACAGTTCGTCAAAGTCGGCACGGAAGAGCACGTTTTTGGGTTTATTGCGCATGGAATTGAAGAAGGAGCAACCCACTCCGACCCGGAACAGATCTTCGTCGAGTGTGGGGTAGGCCAGCTGATAGGTGGCGGTCCCGCCCTCCAGACTAAAGTCCGCATTTCCGGGTTCCGGATTAAATTCGTGCATCCAGTGGAGTCGGCCATCCAGTTTAAAGCCGAAGGTTTCGAGGTCGTGGCGGTTTAGCATGGAAACGTTCAGGCCCACACTGCTGCGCAGGGAGTTGGCCTCGAAGGCTTCGATGCTGCGGGGAACGGCTGCGGTACCCGTTTCCGTATATGCATCCTGCTCATACATGGCATAATGGATGGAGGCCGCCGGCGTGAAGGTTGTACCTCCTGCTTCATCGATCAGATCAATTCCGGCACCGATGTAGGCGCTGGCCATCCGGGTTTCGAACTCGCCGTTGAGTATAAATGGTGCGGCGGTTTGTGTATCCACTTCGCCATGGCCATAGGCGGCTCCCAGGTCGATGTAGACACGCTCTCCACCGTAGGTTCCGTATACGGCGCCATGGTAGGCGGTAACGTCTTCCTCGGCATCGTTATCATACATGGTGGAGTAGATTCCCGATCCGCCGCTGATGCCCAGCAACAGGTTGCCAAAGCTGTGGTCGATCCCGAACACGCCGCCCTGAAGCACGGTGTTGTAGGCATCGCTGAGACCCTGTTCGTCGTGGGTCAGGTATTGTGCATAATACTTTGCCCATCCCCGTGTGTCGTTTCGGCGCTGCGGGCCTCGGGCTCCGAGGGGGGTTAATCCCAGCTGCGCGCGAAACTCCGCACTACGGGCTTCGGAGAGTCCCACCGCCGTCCGCAGTCCGTTCAGCGAGGTCTGGAAGGTGTTGATGGCGGTAAAGTAAGTTTGTTCCACCAACTGCCCGGAAATGGTTGGATTTCTGATGGTGTCAATATTGGCCAGCATTTCAGTAGGACTTAAACCATCCAGCTCATCGGCCAAGGTTGCAAAATCACCGGAGGCACTCCAGTAGTCTTTCAGTGCCTTGGTGGCGAAGCGCGCTTTTAGGCTGCTGCCGTCAATGATTATTCCGGCAAGTCCGGTGCGGGCCATGGTATTGGTCTGGATGTTAACGTTTTCCGCAAAGTTTCCGGCCGTTGCTGTGTTGGTTGCTCCGCCGGAGGTGATCACGTAGAGGTTTGAAGTTGCGGAAACCACGGTTGATGTGGCGGAAGATCCGGCAGTAAGGCCTTCTGGTTCACTCGAAAAGACGAGCGTCGAGTTGGTTTGAAAGGAGATGTTTTCTGCCGTGATCAAGGCCTCGGAGTTGGTCGTGCCCGCAACAAAAAGGGTTGCATTTGATGAGACGGTAAAATCGCCGTCGAAGTTTACGCGGCTGCCGGTCGAGGCAAGGACGAGTTCTCCATTTTCCGTCAGGTCGAAGTTGTTGATAAACCGCATGGTTCCGCCCATGACCGTGTTGGTTTGGAATGGAGCATCACTCTGGTTGGTCACAACCAGAGTGCCGGCAAATTGTACGATACCTTGTTGAACCGCAAGGTTGGTTCCGGCGGTCAGGAACTGAAGACCTTCGCCATCGAATCCGAGTAGGCTGAAGGTGCCGCCGTTGAGTGCAATGTTATTGGTCAGTCCCTGTTCAGTTCTGCTGAAGAGCCCAAAATAGTTTCCCCCCGTAAGTTTTCCGCCAACAAACGTTCCGTCCTCGACCAGAACGTCCGAGTTTATGGTAAAGAGGGCGGCACTGTTGGCCGGGTTGCCGGTAAAGGTTCCCTCTTTAATCGTGAGGCTGGTATTTGTGGCGAAGAGGGCACTGTTCGCGCTGGCGGTTTCGGTAAAGTTCCCGCCCGTTATCGTCAAGCTTCCGCCCGCTATGGTGAGGGCCGTTGATGATGGACTGTTCACCGTTGCCCCGGTGGCATCGATGGTGAAGCCCGTGAAGTTGTTGCTGATGATGATGGAACCATTAATGGTGTGGCTGAGCATGATATTGGTGGTTCCGGAAAATCCGACCGATAGCGAGCCTGTGCCATCGGTTACCGACGAGATCGAGTTGCTGGTTGCCCAGAATGTGGCGTTGGTTCCGTAGGCCGTTCCGTTAACAAAGTTGCTGGTGGCGAATGCCGAGAAGGGGGCAAGGGTGCACAAAAAAAAGGTGGGCGCGAGTATACGCCACACCTTTTTATTGCCTTTGACCACGAGGTGCTTTTTCGGTTTGAACTTCAACATAAGAGCTACTCCGGATCAGGTTTGAATGGTTGGATTAGGTTTTTGTTTTCTTTGGAACAAGTATGGCGGAGACAAAGCGACCCTGCAGTCGGGGTGCCTGATCAACGGTGGTGAATTCAACCGTATCCTGAATCACGCGTTTGATTACCTCAAAACCCAGTTCCCGGTGGGCGTTTTCGCGGCCTCGGAACATGAGCGAAATCTTTACGCGGTCGCCGTGTTCAATAAATTTTTTGAGGTTGCGCATTTTTGTATCGTAGTCATGGTCGCCCACGTTGACGTGGTATTTGACTTCTTTGAGCTTGGTCTGCACCTGGTGCTTTTTCTGTTCTTTCTTTTTCTTTTCCTGATCATATTTGTATTTGCCGTAATCCATGATTCGGCAAACCGGTGGCTTGGCGGTGGGGGATACTTCCACCAGGTCCAGTCCGTATTCATGGGAACGTCGCAATGCGTCGCCTGTTTTTACGATACCCATTTCCGATCCATCGTAGTCAAGCAGCCGGACTTCCGGTACGCGGATGCGGTTGTTGATTCGAACTTGCGGCGCGCGCTGCTGTCTACCTCTGAAGTTTTGCTTTCTAATCTGAAACCTCCGTTTCTAGTGTTCTTTTGTTCAGCTCTTCTTCTTTGAGCTGGGCGATAAATTCTTCCAGACCGCATGCGCCTTTCATGCCGCTAAGGCGATGGCGAATGGCAACCTGTTTGTTTTTCTGTTCCTGACCGCCGATAATAAGCATATATGGCACTTTGTCCAGCTGGGCATTCTTTACTTTTCCGTTCAGTTTACCCGGTTTGGTGTCGATGGTT
This sequence comes from uncultured Verrucomicrobiota bacterium, assembly GCA_964639125.1. Classification (GTDB taxonomy): domain Bacteria; phylum Verrucomicrobiota; class Kiritimatiellia; order Kiritimatiellales; family Pontiellaceae; genus Pontiella. The sequence continues at coordinate 12,645 of CAZWZW010000041.1, read as the reverse complement.
GCGCGGATTTCCGCCTGACGGAGTGCCGTGAGCACTTCGTCGGCATAGTCCAGTTGATCGTCGGAAAGTGGGAGTACACGTACCTGTTCCGGGGCCAGCCAGACGGGGAAGCCGCCGGCATAGTGTTCGGTCAGGATGCCGAAGAAGCGTTCAAGGCTGCCGAAGAGCGCGCGGTGTACCATATAAGGCCGGTGCGCGTTTCCGTCGTCGCCGATATATTTCAGGTCGAACCGTTCCGGCAGGTTAAAGTCAAACTGGATGGTGCTGGTCTGCCATTCGCGACCGATCGCATCCTTCACCTTCAGATCAATCTTCGGGCCGTAAAAAGCGCCGCCGCCTTCGTCGATTTCGTAGGGGAGGCCCTCGGCCTGAATCGCCGCTTCGAGCGATTGTGTTGCCTGGTCCCAGCGCTCTTCTTCGCCGACCGCTTTTTCGGGACGGGTGGAGAGATAGGCCTTCACTTCCGTAAAGCCGAAGGTTTTCCAGATAAAGTTGCAGAAGCGAATGACTTCCTTCACTTCATCTTCAATCTGGTCGGTGGTGCAGAAAATATGCGCATCGTCCTGAGTGAAACCACGCACGCGGAACAGCCCGTGCAGGGTGCCTGCTTTTTCATAGCGGTAAACCGTGCCGAGTTCGGCCCAGCGCAGCGGAAGCTCGCGGTAGGAGCGCAGGCCGGATTTATAGATTTCAACATGGAAGGGGCAGTTCATTGGTTTGATGAAATATTCCTGTCCATCCACATCCATGGCGGCATACATGCCTTCGCGGTAAAAATCGAGGTGGCCCGAGGTTTCCCATAGGTTGGCTTTTCCAACGTGCGGGGTGTAGACGATGTCGTAGCCGTTCTTAAAGTGTTCCTTCTTCCAGAAATCCTCGATGGTTGAGCGGATGCGGGCGCCTTTCGGGTGCCAGTGCACGAGGCCGGGGCCTACGTTTTCCGAAATCGAGAACAGGTCAAGCTCCTTGGCCAAACGACGGTGGTCGCGCTTCTGGGCTTCTTCGATCTGTTTAAGGTAGAGGCGCAGTTGTTTGGGGTTGGTGAAGGCGGTGCCGTAGAGGCGCTGCAGCATGGGGTTGGTTTCGTGGCCGCGGTAGTAGGAGCCCGCCACGTTCATGATTTTGAAGGTGCGCAGTTTTCCGGTACTTTCCACGTGGGGCCCGCGGCACAGATCCATGAACTCGCCGCAGGTGTAGAAGGTGATGGCGTCGCCTTCCGGAATATCGTCCAGCCGTTCGAGCTTGTATTTCTGACCTTTCAGCAGTTCCTTGGCTTCATCGCGTGAAACCGTCATGCATTCAAAGGGTTGGTTTTCTTCGATGATCTTCTGCATTTCCGCTTCGATACGTTCGAAATCGTCCGGTGTAAGCCGGGCTTCGAGATCAAAGTCATAGTAGAAGCCATCATCGGTTGAAGGGCCGATATCCAGCTGCACATTATCAAACAGGCGGCACACGGCCGCTGCCATCACATGCGCCGAACTATGGCGCAGTATTTCCAGATCAGTCATTTCGGTTTTCATGTAGTTGAGAAAATCTCCTGTAAAAGAACCGAGAATATAGGAAGAACCGCCCTCGGTGTCAATTGGAGGTGGCTGCAAATAACCCCGCATGCGGCATCGCTTTAGGAATGCTGGGCCGTCTTGTGAATGGCTTCCCGGATTTGACCGCAGCGCTAGCGGATTGTATAGTCCGTTCGCATTGCAGGGAGAAGTTGATCTTAGGGTGATGATAGACGGAATGGAGTTTGATTATGATTAAGCAGTTGGCCAGTTTTGGATTACTTTTTTTGGTAGGTTGTACATCGCTTAATGACGGGGTTTATCGTCCGAGATCCGGCACGGAACGAGCGGCGTTTAAACGGGCATCAACGACGTTGCAACCCAGAGATATTCGTCAGGACTTCATGGCAATGCGAGAGCAGGAGGTGGCCTGGGCCGGGGTGATTGAAGATGTCCAATACCGGGAAACGGAGCGTACGGTGCAGGTGGCCTTCCGGGTGGACCATCGCTCCTTTGATTGGAAAAACCATGGCGGCAGTCGTCCGTATCAGTTGTCGAAAAAGGGTGATGGGGTATTTATGGCGGGCTGGGTGGTCCAGAAGCCGACCCGCATCAGTTTTCTGAAAACACTCTCCCGGCCCGGCGACATGATCATTGTCTATGGCACACCCTACAGAATGAAAAAAGGCATCATCCAGCTGAGCGCTTCGGCGATACGCCCCATCTCTGAAAAAGACTATTCCATTGCAGTGGCCGAGCCCGCATCTGAGGACTGATTTGCACGAATGTATCGCAGGCATCCTTCCTTTCCTGCCCGGCGTCGGTTGGTTTAAAGCAGACCGGAATTCGGTTTTTCTAAACTCGAAAAGCGAATCTTTGGACTACAGAATCAGCATGCAGTCGCCATAACTGAAGAAATGGTATTTTTCCTGAACGGCGGTTTCATAGGCTCGCATCATCAGCTCACGCCCGGCGAAGGCGGACATCATCATGAGCAGGGTGGATTTTGGTAGATGGAAGTTGGTCAGGATGGCATCGACGTTCTTGAATGCGTAGGGCGGGTAGATGAAAATATTGGTGGTTCCTTCCGTAGCTTGAATGGGATCGACCGATTCCAGGGTCCGAACGCTGGTGGATCCAACGGCAACGATGCGGCCACCGGATTTTCTGGCCGCATTGATCGTTTGTGCGGCTTGCTCGGAAACAACATAGCGTTCGTGGTGCATTTCGTGGTCCGTTATAATCTCTGCCGAGACCGGGCGGAAGGTGCCGAGTCCAACATGCAGGGTTAGTTTGGCCTTGCTCACGCCGTGATTTTCCAGGGATTTGAAAATTTCCGGGGTAAAGTGCAGGCCGGCTGTCGGGGCGGCCGCCGCTCCGGGTTCGGAGGCATAGACGGTCTGGTAGCGCTGTTTGTCTTTCTCGATCTGATCCCGGGTCTGTTCTTTCCGGGCAATGTAGGGGGGCAGGGGCGGTACGCCCTCCTCGTCGAGAATTTCCATCAGGGGTCGGGCGGACTCGATCTTCAGCACGGCTTCGCCCTGCTCGCCGTCGTAGAGCAGGGTGGCTTTTGCCTTGCCGGAACAAAGTTCCAGCTCGTCACCCACCTTGGGTCGGCGCGAGGTTTTCATCAGCACTTTCCATTCGCCGGGCGAACTTTCATCGAGCAGCAACAGCTCAACTTTTCCGCCGGAGGCGGTTTTGCGGCCAAAGATGCGGGCGGGAATGACCTTGGTATTGTTGATCACCAGTACGTCGGGGCGGTGCAGGTAGTCGACAATATCGGTGATATGGCGGTGTTCAATATCTCCAGAGTCGCGGTGGAGCACCATCATGCGCGCCAGTTCGCGCTGTTCGGGCGGGTGCTGGGCAATCCGTTCGGGGGGTAGATCATAGTTGAACAGTTCTGTTTTCATCTGATACGTTCCAAAACCGCAATAGGATACGCAACTGTTCCTGAAAATCAACTATGCTGAAGAAGTTTACCAGTCTGATGCCCGTCTGGGTTGTCTTGGCCGGGGTGCTCGGATACCTCCATCCTCCCGCGCTGACCCTCTTCAAGCCGTGGCTTGAATGGATGTTTTTCGGAACAATGCTCGGCATTGGATGCGCGATGAATCTGGCCGACTTTCGCCCGCTGGTTGAACAGCCCCACGTTATCCTGTTGGGAATCCTTGCCCAGTTTCTGATTATGCCTGCGGCGGGGTTGCTGATTGGGAAAATATTCAATCTTCCGCCCGAACTGCTGCTGGGTATGGTTCTTGTTGGAGCGGTGCCCGGCGCAATGGCCAGCAACGTTATTGCCTATTTGGCCAAAACGGATGTGGCCTATTCGATTGCGCTGACCTCCACTGCCACGCTGCTTGCACCGATTCTGACGCCTGTGCTGACCTATTTCTACATGCACACTACAATCCAGATCCAATTCTGGGCCATGTTTTTCAGCATCATAAAGATTGTGATTCTGCCGCTTTTGATTGGGTTTGCGCTCAAGCATTTTTTCAAGGAATCGATAATTCGTCTGCACGATATTTTCCCGGCACTCTCAACGGTATGCATTGCTCTTATTTGCGGCATGGTGGTCGCGTTGAACCAGAATACGATCGCTTCGCTATCCCTTATCGTATTTCTGGCGGTCTGCCTGCATAACCTGACCGGTTATCTGGGGGGCTATGCTGCCGGAAAAATCTACCGGTTCGGTCAACGGCGCTGCCGCACGCTATCCGTGGAAGTCGGTATGCAGAATGCGGGATTGGGGGCGGTTCTGGCTGTAAAACATTTTGCCCCCGAGACGGCCATCATGCCTGCTGTTTTTGCTACGTGGTGCGTGGTTACCGCTTCCTGTCTGGCCCGATTCTGGGGCCGATCGAAAAACGCTGATCTGTAGGAGGCCGTCCGCCTCTCGCGGCTTTCTTTGCTGTCCTTCTTGCAAGGTTCTGATTCCTTGGGTATGTTCCGCGGAAGTTTTGGTTTTCTGGAAGGAGTTGAAGATGAAGATATTGGTGGTAGGTAACGGCGGGCGCGAGCATACGCTGGCCTGGAAGCTGGCGAACGACAGCGCCAAACCTGAGATTTTCTGTACGCCCGGGAATGCGGGTACCGCGACGCTGGGCACAAATCTGGATTTCGGGGCAACCGATATCGATGGCATCAAGGGTTGGTGCGCCGAGAACAACCCCGACCTGGTGGTGATCGGCCCGGAAGCTCCGCTTTGTGCCGGATTGACCGACGTGCTGGAAGCCGATGGCATTCGTGTTTTCGGCCCCGGCAAGGCGGCGGCCGAGTTGGAAGGCAGCAAGCAGTTTGCCAAGGAAATTATGAAGTCGGGAGGGGTTCCGACCTCGGCCTATGAAACGTTCACGGATCCCGAAGAGGCCTGCAGATACGTCCGCGATCGCGGCGCACCGATCGTGATCAAGGCCGACGGCCTTGCGGCGGGCAAGGGCGTTACTGTGGCCGAAAGCGTTGAGGAGGCCGAAGCGGCCATCCGCGATGCGCTCGAAGGGAACGCCTTTGGCGATGCCGGCAGCCGTGTGGTGATCGAAGATTTTCTCGTAGGTGAAGAAGCCTCGATTTTGGCCCTGATTGATGGCGAAAACGTGGTGATGCTGGCTTCATCGCAGGACCATAAGCGCATTTTTGAAAAAGACAAAGGCCCCAATACCGGCGGAATGGGAGCCTATTCCCCCGCATCGATTGTGAACGATACGGTGCTGGAAAAAATAAAGACGGAAGTCTACGACCGCACACTCGCCGAGCTTAAAAAACGCGGCATCACCTATAAAGGCGTGCTCTACGCCGGACTGATGATTGAAAACGACCAGCCGAGCGTGGTTGAATTCAACTGCCGCTTCGGCGACCCGGAAACACAGGCAGTGCTGGCGCGCTGGGACGGCGATATACTTCCTGCGATCAAGGGGGTGATTGACGGCAATCTGTCCGAAGACCTGATCCAGTGGAAAGACGAGCACAGCGTTTGCGTCGTGATGGTTGCGGGGGGGTATCCGGGAGCCTATGCATCCGGCAATGAGATCGAAAACCTTGACAAAGCCAATGCGGTTGACGATACCGTCGTCTTCCATGCCGGCACGGGGCTCGATGGTGACAAGGTGGTTACCACCGGCGGGCGCGTGTTGGGCATTACTTCGCTTGGCAAGGATCTGCCCGATGCGCTTTCCAAGGCTTACATTGCCGTGGAGACCATCAGCTTTAAGGATGCTTTTTATAGAAACGATATTGCACACCGTGAAATGAGGAGATTGGAAAATGCCTAAGAAAAAACCAGTGGTAGCCATTGTAATGGGCAGCAAGTCCGACTGGCCCGTGTTGGAATACACCGTAAATACGCTAAAGGATTTCGGGGTGGAAAGCACGGTGAAAATTATGTCGGCACACCGCACTCCGCACGAAGCGGCAAGCTTTGCGGAGAATGCCTCGAAGAATGGATATAAAGTCGTCATCGGCGCGGCAGGCGGCGCGGCGCACCTTTCCGGGGTGCTGGCGGGGCATACAACGCTTCCGGTTATCGGTATTCCGGTAAAGGGCTGGGCGCTGGATGGTATGGATTCGCTGCTGTCCACCGTACAGATGCCCAAGGGGGTTCCGGTGGCAACCGTTGCAATCGGCAAGGTCGGCGCCATTAATGCAGCGGTACTCGCTGTACAGATCCTCGCGCTGTCCGACGCAACGCTGAAGCGCAAGCTGACCTCCTTTAAGAAAAGTATGGCGGCGGAAGTACGCGCTGCGGATGCCGAGCTACAGAGTGAGTTGAACGGATAAGTGGACCCGATGTAAAGTCAAGATCCGGTGATGAAATTCTCTGTTGCCGGGTTTTTTTATGGTGCTGTGCAGCGGTCGGACCAGTCGTTTACCTTATTCGTCAAGTTAAGCGATTCGATATAATTGCGGTCCAGTTCCAGATGGGCTGCATCCGGAAGGTGGGACAGGTAATTGGCCAGATAAACTGCCGTTGTGGGGCCGATATCATCCGCAACCGCTTGCGACGGGTCATGGTGGCATGCAACCGCCTCCACCATGGAGTTTGAAAGCCCCCAGACCCCAAGTAGATATGCACCCACTTCGGCATGGGTAATGCCGAGGTGTTCACGCTCCAGCATGTAAAACGGCATATCGTACTTGTGGCGGTTGAGATAGAGTTCTTTCCATGTTTCGTTATTGCTGTCGATCAGAATCAGCAGGCCAAGATCGTGCATCATGCCGGCAAGCTGGGCTTCTTCTTCGGCCTGCTTTTCAAGTGCCGTTTCCCGGGCTATCCGTCTGGCCATTGCGCCAATGCTGATGGAATGGTTATAGATATCACGGATGCCAAAGGTACTTACCATATGCTTATCAAACTCATTGAAAACGGAGGTGGTCAATACAATGCTGTTGATCGTTTCGGCTCCGAGCAGCGTGACTGCCTGATTAATGTTATCGATTTTTCGGGGAAGTCCGAAAAAGGCCGAATTGACCAGCTGCATCACCTTGGCCGAAGTGGTGATATCTCTCGAAATGATCCGTGCAACTTGCTCCGCGGTCCCGGTTGACGAAGCAAGCTCGGCCGTGAGTTCCTGATAGAGCTCGGGCAGCGTGGGGATGGAAGAAGCATCCTTTACAAGCTCGGACAGAAGCTTATCTGAGAAGAGATTGCGGAGGGACAGCGCCCGGGAAATAGCTTCAGTAAGGACGTTGCGGTTGCACGGTTTGGTCATAAACTGGTGGGTGGAGCCGACCGATTGAATCAGAGTCTGGTGGTCGGCATGGCCGGAAAGGATGAAGCGGATCATGTTCGGATAGCGTTTCTTGACGATTTCCAGCAGTTCAACCCCATTCATTGCAGGCATGACGACATCGGATACGATGATGTCGAACTTTTCTTTTTTGAGCAGTTCAAGTGCTTCGCTTGCGGAGCCTGTAAACTTCATATCCCACTCGTGGCGGTGGGGGCGCAGCAGACGCTCGAGACTGAGGAGGATGGTGCGCATGTCATCCACAAATAGGATCCGTCTTTTTCTTAATGTTACGGGGGAAATAGCGGTTTCGTCTGGTTCTATTTTCGGCATAGCGGGTTCGTTCGGTGATGGATGGCTTGATGCTCTCAGTTAATCGCAATGATGGAATCGTGATTGGCGCTTGATGACGATTCATCGCCGGGGAGATAGGGCGAGGTACGGTATTGGCTCACCTGTGTCAATTGTTGAAGGATATTGGCCATGGAATCGGAGGCTTCCATGCAGGTTGCGATCATCTGAAGGATCTCTTCATCGGTTTCTTTCTCCTTCATCAACTGGAGGTAGCTGCTGATGACCGTGGCGGGCTGCCCAATATGGTGGCAGGCAGCCCCGAGGCTTTCAATCATGACACGCTGACGTTCGGCCTCGATGAGCCGACTTTTCTGCTCATTAATGGTGCGGCGAAGTTCGGTTTTTTCAACGGCGTTCAGGATGGAGCGTTCGAGATCTTCGGGCGTGAGCGATCCCTTGACCAAATAGTCCATCGCTCCATTTTTCATGGCATTGACCGCAAGCTGTTCCGAGCCTTGCCCGGTCAGCATGACCACCGCGAGATACCTGTTTTTTGACAGGAATTTTTTCAACCAGTCGAGTCCGGAACCGCCGGGCATGTTGTAGTCCAGCAGAATGCAGTCAATATCCACCACCCGGAGGAGTTCCATGGCTTCTGTACCGCTTGACGCCTCAATCACCTCGACTTTTGATGAGGGGCGTAATTTCATTCTTCGCAGGATACGTTTTTGGGCACTCCTGAAGTTTAAGTCGTCGTCCACAATCAGGATTCGGGTGTTGTTGGTTTGATCATCCATGGTTTACCTTTGTTCCGTTGGTGAAGACCTGCCGTTCCTCGTATACGCGGACTTTGTTTCCGATGGCATTTTGCTGCAGGAAGTTTTCCAGTCGGCTGCGCATCAGCGAGCTGACGATTTGGCCTTTGCTGACAATTAAGGCATTATTGCCGGTTCGGATATCTTCCGCCAGTACCAGTCCGGTGCGCAATTCGCTGATTGGGATTGAACAGATCGTTTTTTCCAGCGAAGGGGGCTGAACGTGTTCAAGCGAGTTCAGCATATCGCTGTTATAAGGAACGGAACTCTCCTTCATGGTGGTCAAGGCCTGATATGTGCGCGCTCCCCGGGAAAGCAGTTTGTCGAACGCGGTGACTACGCGCAGCAATTGTGCGCCGAGTATGATCGGGTCACCGTTTGCATTGCGATCGTCGATTTCGCTTTTCAGGGCGATCATTTGGCTGACTTCTTCCAGACGTGGAATCTTTTCGATCATCTGGCATGCCTCCTGGGCATGATTGGCCAGCATATTGTGTTCTTCGTCGGTCAGGATTTCTCCGGCGAGCGATTTTTCCAGAATTTCGGTCGGAATGGTGACATAGCCAATCTGAGAAAGCATGGCTGCAACTTCGAATTTCCATGCATTGTGCAGTTGGAGGACTTCGATGCTCTGGCTGGCGTAGTATCTGATCCGTTCAGCGCGACTGAATGCCGTCGGATTGGTTAGGGCGAGGATATCGACCAACGCTTCGATGCTGCCTTTAAGCGTTTTCTCCAGCAGTTCCTTTTCGGCGTTGACCAATTCATACTGGCGAATACCCGCCTCCAGATTGAAGACCATTCTGTCCAGCGGGCAGGGTTTGTTCAGGAAACGAAAGATGTTTCCTTTGTTGACGGCATCGATGGCGGTTTGTTGATCCGCATTGCCGGTAAGCATCATTCGAATCGTGTTGGGTTGGGCCTGTTCAACCCGGTTGAGAAAGGCAATGCCATCCATACCGGGCATACGCATGTCGGAAACGACGATGGCATAGTCTACTTCATTGGAGATCCGCTTCAGACCCTCTTCCGGTCCGAGGGCGGTATCAACGTTAAACTGTTTTCGCAGCTGGCGGCGGATACCGTCGAGCACATTTTGCTCGTCATCTACGAATAGAATACTGTTGTTCACTTAAATTTACCTTTCGTTCCTTGGACACTCGCAGATTTCATATGCATTAAGCTTGAGGAGAGTTGGTCTGCGGTAATGGAGAATCCCCTGTTTGCGTTGATGATTTCATTCAGGCCGCGTTGGAGCAATCCTCCTCCTTGTCCGTTGCACAAAGTTCCCGGAATTCATCGATTCGGTCAGCTACACCAACGGCCTCAAGATATTCCATGTTCAGTTCCGGTTCCGAGTCGGGTTCGCCATTATTGCGTTGGGTTTCAAATGTGTTGGCCAAATACAGGGCGCTTAATGAATTGAAGGTGTCGGTGTTGGGGGATTGCGATGGATCGGAATGGTAGGCGACGGCTTCCAGTACTTTGTTTGAGAGTCCCCACAGGCCAATTAAATAGGCACCGACTTCCGAATGGGTAATGCCCATGATTTTCTTCTCTTGCTCATACAACGGTATGTCCGAGTGCTGGCGGTTGAGATAGAGCTGTTTCCACTCTTCATTGTCGCTATTGATCAACACGAGCTTCCCGAGATCGTGAACCATTCCGGCAAGCATGGCTTCGTCGGTTAGTTTGCGATCGTTCATCATGGCCTTCATAATCCGGCTTGCGGAAGTTCCTACGGCAAGTGAATGGGAATAGATTTTCCGGATATTAAAATCGGCGATCTTGCTTTCGTCAAACTGATCGAAGACCTGCGTCACCAGAACAATGTTGTTTATGGTTTCGGCGCCCAATAGGGCAACTGCCTGACTAATGCTGTCGATGTGGCGGGAGAGGCCGAAGAACGCCGAGTTGACCAGCTGCAGAATTTTTGCGGTGCTGGAGACATCCTTTGAAATAATAGTGGCAATCTCATCTGCGGTGCTGTTTGGCGATTGCAAGGCTTCTGTCAATTGCTGGAACAGCTCGGGAAGGGTCGGCAGGGAGGAGCCATCCTTCACGATGCTCAGCAGTTTTTCGGATTTGAACAGTTCCCGCAGCTGTAGTGCACGGGCGATGGCTGTCTGGAAGATATCTGCATCGCAGGGTTTGGCCAAGAATTGGTGGGCAACGCCTACCGACTGAATAATCATATCTGTATCGCCGTGGCCGGAGAGGATGAAACGGATGACATCGGGATATTGCGCTTTTACTTTGTCGAGCAACATCACGCCCGTCGTACCGGGCATTCGAAGGTCGGAGACAATAATCTCGAACGGTTCTGCCTCCAGTTTTTCCAATGCTTCTTCGCCCGAGTTGACAAATGTCATGTCCCATTCGTGGCGATGACTATGAAGCAGCCGTTTGAGCCCAAGAAGGATGTTGGGGTCATCATCCACAAAAAGAATTTTTTGTTTTTCCATTGGTGTTTTCATTATGCGGCTCCTGCCTGTTTGGGCTCCGCTTCTTCAAGCGGAAGCTGAATGATGAACGTGGTTCCCATTCCGGGGCTTGTTTCGAATTTAAATTCACCGTTATGCTTGTTCACAATTACGCCTCGCGCAATGGCCAGACCCTGGCCCGATCCCCGACCGACCTCTTTGGTGGTGAAGAAGGGGTCGAAGATCTTGTCCTGAATGCTTTTCGGGATTCCACCGCCTGTATCCGCAACTTTTATGATTGCACTATGCCGGGTTGAGTGCGTTGAAATGTTAATTTTCCCCAGTTTTCCGTCTTCAGTGGCATGGTCGGAAATAGCATCGCAGGCATTGACGATCAGGTTGAGAATGACCTGGTTGAATTCACTGACGAGACAAGGGACCAACGGCAGGTTTTCATCCAGTTCGGTCTCGAGTTCGGCCACATATTTCCACTTGTTCCGGGCCACGGTAACGGTGGTTAAAATCGCTTCGTTCAGGTTGGCGGCGGCTTTTTCTGTAGTGCCCGGATGCGCAAACTCTTTCATGGCGCGAACAATGGACGCCACCCGTTCAACTCCTTCGAGCGATTGGGTGATGGCACGGGGCAGTTCTTCCTGAAGGTATTCAACATCCGCCGTTTCGGCGGCTTGCATAACTGCATCGGTGATCGTGGTGTCGAGATCTTTATCCGTGGCTGCCTCAAGCAATAGGTTTTGTTTCTCCTGAAGTTCCATCAAATCCTGAATGGAGCCTTGCAGGAAGCGGATATTGTCGCCAATAAATTGAACCGGGGTATTAATCTCATGGGCAATCCCTGCGGCAAGCTGGCCGACTGATTCAAGCTTTTGCGCATGGAATAATTCTGTTTCCAGCTTTGCATGGTCGGCTTCGGCTTTCTTTCGCTCGCTCAGATCGGAAATCATAAAGAGCAACCCATGGGGATTGCCATTCTGATCCAGAATGGGAGAGCACTTGGTAGTAACCGGAATCTTGCTTTTATCCGTTTTTATCAGGAACGTTTCCTCGGTGGAAGACAATCCCTGCTCTACTCTAATCATTTCCTGGTCGATTACGTTCGGATCAAAAAAGTAGTTGCGAATATCTGTTTCAAAGGAGAGTAGCGGAGCGATTCCCGCAAGGCGTTGGAAGGCGGGGTTGTAGTAGGTAATATTGCCTTCCCGATCGGTAAGAACGACGCTGTCGGATGCATTGTCCAGAGCTTGGGAAAATTGTTTTAATTCCGTATGCGAGTCCAGAAGCTGGGCATGCATCTTCTTGAGGTTGCGAGCATCGCGGCAAAGTTGTACAAATGTTTTCGCTTTGGTAAGCAGGATTCTTTTCTCGATCGGTTTGCCAATATAATCCACGGCACCCAGTTCCAGCCCTTTGATGCGCTCTTCGGTATCGGTGTGTCCGGAAACGAACACAATTGGAATATCGTATGTCTGTTCATCGTCCTTGAGCTGTTGACAAACATCATAACCGGACATATCGGGAAGCATTACATCGAGTAGAATCAGGTCGGGGAGGTTTTGCTTTGCACGTTCGCATGCTTCTTCGCCAGTGTTGGCAATGTGCAGGGTATATCCTGTTTTCTCCAGCATGGACTTGAGGTGCAACTGCATGGCTTTGCTGTCGTCAACAATCAATATGCTGCCGCAATCCAATGCTTCCTGTTGCTTGTCCATGCTCATGCACCCCACAGTTATGTGCTGGAATCGCGTAATGTTCCGGTGATCTTACGGATCAACCCAGCATTCTTGCTTTATAGAAGCACATTCCGTGCCGACAGGCCTTTAGAGGGATAAACTTGTCATAACGCATATGTATTTATTTAATATGG
>CAZWZW010000040.1:2390-18872 GCA_964639125.1 uncultured Verrucomicrobiota bacterium | reverse complement strand
GTCGCTTGCTCCCAATCATGTTCGGTGTTCTGCGGTTCGCCGAAGGCGTAGCCCAACTTCTTCCACTTGGCCAGCATGTCCTCACGAGGGTAAAAGCCCACATGGCGAAACAGCTCCTTACCCTCCGCATCGAAGAAGATCTGGGTGGGAATGGAGCTTATGCCGTACTTTTCGGCCTCGGCCTGATTTTCCCACACATCAATGAATTCGACATCGAGCTGTCCGCTAAAGGTTTCCTTCATCTCGTCGAGGATCGGTGCCATCATCTTGCACGGAATGCACTTCCCCGCGCCCAGGTCCAGCAGCTTCGGCAATGGCTGCTCCTTTGCGACGGCTTGGGGCTGGACCCCCTCGGGCATCATCATTTCCTGCGGGATCGGCAGCGTACACATGCCTCCGGAACAGCCCGGCGCACCGTCTTCCATTTTGGCCTTTTTACTGTTTTTAATGCCGACCACCGCCACGACGGCAACAATCAACAAACCTACAGTCATTAAATTTTTCTTCATTCGTTTTTCCCGTACAAATTAATCAGTTGTTCAATATCCGAATGGCAGCAGCGCCCGTGTGGATTCAGTTCCATGCACTGCCCGCCAAACCCCGCCCCGGTAGCGGCATGGATCGCCCGCCCGTCCCGCGCACCGGCGCGGATGGTCGCAACAATCCGGCCTTTATCCACATAGCTGCAATAGCAGACGATGGTATCGTCCGCCGCTGCAGCCCAATCGATTTCTTCTTCTGGCGTGCTCATCCAATCAGTGCCGCACCGGCTTCAGCCACCGTTGCGATACTTTCATCGCTGACGGGCGTCTTGCCTTTTTCCATGCCAAGGTCGGCCAGCTGAAGGTGTTCGAATGGTTCGAAACCAGCCTGCTCCAGCGTCGCTTTCACACAATTAAGCGGGCAGCCATCAATCGCCAGAATCTTATCCGCCGTCGCGGTCTTCTGCATGATTGGATCAATCCGTCCGCCGATTCCTGCCAGACAGAATAGGACTCCGTCACCATTCAGGGTCATTTTACGCGCGGCTTTATCGGCCACGGCACCGACGTCTGCGGCACCGGAGCAGGCAAAGACCAGTTTGGGTCCGCCTTTGCATACATTACTGTTTTCAGCGGTCATGGCATCTCTCCTATTTCAGCATTCCTTTTATGTCATCCACCGTGGGCACCTTACCCACGACCTTCACGTCGCCGTCCACCGCCAGTGCAGGGGTCAGCATCACACCGAACTTCATGATTTCGTTGAGGTCGGTGACTTTTTCGATCTCAGCCTCGAGGCCGAGTTCTTCGACGAACTCCTTAACGGCTTTGGTGGTCTTTTCGCATTTCGGGCATCCCGTGCCCAGAATCTGAATCTTCACGTTGTTCTCCTTGGTTACCAAATCAGGTTAAAAATCCATCCCGAGCTGCTGAACAGCACCAGCAGCGTCAGGAAAAACATGACCAGCAGGCGCGGCTTCATGACCTGCTTGAGCAGCATGAATTCCGGCAGGCTGGCCGCAACCACGCTCATCAAGAACGCCAGCGCGGTGCCGACCGGCAGTCCCTTGTCCAGCAGGCTTTCGACGGCCGGGATGACGCCGCTGGCATTGGCGTAGAGCGGGATGCCCAGCAGGACGGCACTCGGCACGCTCCACCACTGGCCGTCGCCGAGGTTGTCGGTAATGACCGATTCCGGCACAAATCCGTGCAGTGCCGCGCCAGCGCCGACGCCGATGATCACCCACAGCCAAATCTTGGAAAAGACGCTCTTGAATTCATTCACGGCATAGGCGTGGCGTTCCTGGCGGGTCAGCTTGTAGTGCGCGGCCTGCTCGAGCCGTTCTTTCATGCCGTCACTCACCTCTTTCTGCTCGATCGCTTTGAGGTGCCGCTCCGCCTTGATGAAGTCGAAGAACATGCCGGCCAGCACGCCCGAGACGATGCCCAGCGCAATATAGACGGCGGTGAACGGCATGCCCAGCGTGCCGCCCAGTAGCACGACGGCCACCTCGTTGATCATGGGCGAGGTCACCAGAAAGGCCATCGTGATGCCGATCGGAATGCGTGCTTGCGTAAAGGCCAGAAATAGCGGAATCGACGAGCAGGAGCAAAACGGCGTCACCGCCCCGAACAGGGCCGCCAGCACATAACCGATAAAGCGGTGCTTCCCTTCCAGATGTACGCGGATCTTCTCCGTATTCAAACCGGCGCGCAGGAAACCGATCACATAAATCAGCACCAGCAGCAGCGCATAGATTTTCGTTACATCCTCAATAAAAAAATGGGCGCTTTCCGCCAGATGACTGCCCGGTTCCATCCCGAACACCCCGTACGTCAGCCAGTCCGCCAGCGTTGTAAAAACCTTCAACATATATTACCTCCGGCGATTCCGCCGATATTGGTCATTTGACATTATTACCAAATATTGTTCAAATTTTTTTAGCTCATCAATTCCGCCTGCGCCTTGGCATTGCTGGCAATCACCTCTTCCACGCAGTGCATAAAGTTCAGCACACATGGAACCTTCAGCGTGTAATAAACCTGCTTGCCGCGCTTGTCGTCCTCGACGATCCCCGCCTGCTTGAGCACGGAGAGGTGTTTCGATACGGTTGAGAAATCCAGCCCCAAAGGCTCGACGAACTCGCAGACGCAGCGCTCGCCCTGCTCCAGCTGCTCCGCCATCCACAGCCGCGCCGGATGCGCCAGCGCCTTGAGAATCTTCGCCTTTGCCTCCATCTGCGCTTTTTCCTTCTTTGTCATCAGATACCTCGTTTTTATATTTGCCAATATGACCATATAATCAGGTTTGTCAATTCCAGAGCGGTGTCTTTTTGCGTCGTTGACGAATAGATGGATCCTCGTTGTGCTTCCGGTTGACAAAGGCTTGGCCAGCCGGGCGGCTGTGATAGAATAGTGCTGTGAGCTAAAATTTTGGAGCAAGATTGATGCGCATACTGATTGTTGAAGATGACCGGGAAACCGCGCAGTTTGTCGTGAAAGGACTCCAGCAGGAGGGGTTTTCCGTCGATCATGCTGCCGACGGCGAAGAGGGGCTCCATTGCGCATTGACGGAAGCCTACGATGCCGCGGTGATCGATATCATGCTGCCGAAACGCGACGGCCTTTCGCTGATTGATGAAGTACGCCGGTGCGGGCGCGGGATGCCTGTGCTGATCTTGAGCGCCAAGGGGACGGTCGATGACCGGGTCAAAGGCTTGCAGGTCGGCGGGGACGACTATCTGGTGAAACCGTTTGCCTTTTCGGAGTTGGTGGCCCGCATTCAGGCGCTCATCCGCCGCTCTTCCCGCACAACCGAGCCGACCACGCTTTCCGTGGGCGGGCTTGAAATGGATCTGGTTCGACGGAAGGTTTTCCGCAACAGCGGCGAGATCGAACTGCAACCCAAGGAGTTCGCGTTGCTGGAATATCTGCTGCGCAACGCCGGTCGGGTGGTGTCGAAGACGATGATCATGGAGCACGTCTGGGACTACAATTTCGATCCACGGACCACGGTGGTCGAATCCCGTGTATGCCGCCTGCGCGACAAGGTGGACCGCCCGTTTGGCGGTAACCTCATCCATACGATCCGGGGGGTCGGGTATGTTCTCGAAGAGCGGAACTAACTTACTGCGGACGACCACCTTCCGGCTCACTCTCTGGTATCTCGGGGTGTTCAGCGCCTTGCTGCTGGTCGTGTTCGGACTGGTCTATTTTTTTCTCACAACGCATCTCCACGACCAGGTCGACCACGAAATCATGAATACGGCCCGGGAATTCAGGACGCTTTACAATGAACAGGGCGTGAAGGCGCTTCAGGCTGAATTCATGCGCGAGGCGGCTTCGCAGGGAACGGGACGTGTATTCTTTGAGCTGTTTTCGCCGGAGGGGCGGCTGTTGGCCTCGTCCAATCCAGATCCGGAGGTGAAAACGTTGGATTCAGATACCATCCGATCCGGACAAAAGGATTCCTTCTATACACAGTCCCTGCCCGACGGCGAACACAAGATCCGGGTCGGTTCCATTTTTCAAAGCGGCGGGAATCTGTTGCGGATTGGCACTTCGCTGGAAGGGGATGAAGTTTTGCTGGAGCGATACCGCGAGACGTTTGGAGCTGCGCTGGTGATCATGCTGGTTTGCGGCGGCTTCGTCGGCTGGTTGCTCGCCCGCAAGGCCATGGCGGGGGTCAAGCGGGTGACGGAGACGGCGCGACAAATCGGGCGGCGGGATTTCGGCCGCCGGGTCGTGCTGGGCGATGAAGGCGAAGAGATCCACGCGTTGGGACAAGCCTTTAACGGCATGCTGGAACGGACGGAATCGCTTTTCAACGAGCTGCAGCGGATCACCGACCATATTGCCCATGAGTTGCGCACACCGATCACCCGGATCCGCGGAACCGCCGAAACCACGTTGCAACATGGCAAAACCCTCGACGACTTCCGCGAAATGGCGGCCTCCGTCATCGCTGGGAGCGACGAGTTGATCGAGATCATCGGCACGATGCTGGAGATTGCGAAGACCAATTCCGGCGCCGCCAAACTGGAACAAGTCCCGATCCGGCTATCGGAAATCCTGAACGAAGCCATCGACCTTTTTGCCCCCCTCGCCGAAGAAAAACAGATCGCCATTCAGTTTGCCGACGAAAGCGGCGGTTTCGCCATCTCGGGCAATCGATCCAAGCTTCAGCGCGTCGTCGCCAACCTGCTCGACAACGCCATAAAATATACCCCCGACGGTGGAAGCATCTCCTTGGTCTTAAAACCAGAATCCAATCATCTAATCTTCGAACTGTCCAACACCGGAACCGGGATTCCAGAAAAAGATTTGCCGCATATCTTCGATCGTTTCTACCGCGCCGAACCCGGTCGTTCCGCCCCCGGCAGCGGTCTCGGGCTCGCCCTCGCGCGCGCCCTCATCCGCGCCCACGGCGGCCGGATCACCGTGACCAGCAGCGCTGCAGGAACCTCCTTCAGGGTTTCCTTGCCCGCCAAGCCTCCAGAGTTTACCAAACGGTAAAGTTGGGGGCAAACTCCGGTAAATGAAGCACGCTATATTGGCCCCGTAACCAAGGGGGAATTCCCATTGGAAATGGAGAGTCAGGCGTGTGATTAAACGGAATACATTGAACGTTGGAAAAGGGGCGGGGAACCTCTTGGTTTTGGTTCTGCTTTCCGGATGTGCGTCGTACCATGCGCAACCTGTTTGCGGTACACTCGTGCCGCCCGATCTGTCGGTGATACGCGTACAGGCCAATTCGTTTTCACACCCTTTGCTCAAGCCGGTGGTTTTCGATGATCGAGACGGACTCTCTTCCGATGAGGCGGCGATCCTGGCCGTGCTGGCCAACCCGGAGCTGCGCGTGGTGCGTCACCGGCGGGGAATCGCCGATGCGCAGCTGTTGCAGGCGGGGCTCTTGCCGAACCCCCAACTCTCGGCGGGGTTTAACGTTCCTCTGGGAGGAAACACCGACAGCACGGTGACGGGTTACGGGCTGGGGCTGGATTGGGAGGTGACGGCGCTGCTGGCGCGCAACGCGCGACAGGAAGCGGCAAAAGCCCACGCTGGTTCGGCCGATCTGGAAATCGCCTGGCAGGAGTGGCAGGTGGCGGAAGCGGCGCGCCTGCACTACGGGCGCTTGCGGTTTGCCGACCGGAAGCTGGCGCTGGCGCAGCAAATGGAGCAGTCGGCGGAACAGCTCCACCGCCATACGCAGCGCAGTGTCGATTTAGGTCTTCAAACGCAGAGCGAACTTTCCTCGGCAGAGGTGGCTTTGCAGGAAGCTCGGACGGGATTGGTTGACGCTCGATCGACTGTGGAACGGGAACGGCAGGCCTTCAACCATATTCTCGGATTGCCGCCGCAAACCATGGTGCCACTGGCCGCGGGTGACGGGTTCCCGTTTCCCGATGACGTCCGTATTGAAGCGCTGTTTGATGCCGCGGTGACCAACCGGCTGGATCTGCGGGCGCTACGGCTGGGCTACGAAAGTCAGGAGGCCCGGGTGCGCGCCGCCGTGCGCTCTGCTTTCCCGAAGATTACGCTGGGGCTGACCGGTGGGCGCGACACGGACAACGTGCAGACGATCGGCGCGGGCCTCGGCATCGAACTGCCGTTCTTCGACCACAACCAGGGGGCGATCGCCAAGGAACGCGCCTCCCGCAAGGCATTGGCCGATGAATACCACGCGCGGTTGTTTGAAACCCGCACCGATTTGGCACGGCTTGCGGTATCCATTGCCGCCACAAAGCAAAAGCTGGCGGGGATCGACCCATTGCTGTCTGAGTTGGAAGCCCAAGCGGACCGCTTGCGCCGGGCGGAAGAGGATGGGCAGACCGATGTGTTTGCTGTTCATGCCGCCGAAGAGGCGTTACTCGGCAAAAAGCTGCAACGTCTGGAACAGGAACAAAAGTTGATGGAAGCCGGCCTTGCGCTGGAGCTGGCCTCGGGATGTCACGGACTGGAGGTGGAACCATGAAACAATGGATGATGATTTTCTTGATGGGAGCGGCGGGCTTCGCGCAGGCGCTGTCGAAGCTGGAGACGATTCAAACGGCGAAGCCGCAGCGGAAGGATTTTACGGAGACCCTTCGCTGGTTTGGTCAGGTGGTCAACCGGGAACGGATCGAGGTGATGGCGTTGGAGTCGGGACGGGTGGTCTCCATCGCTGTGGACGATGGCATGTCGGTGGCGCAAGGCGATCTTTTGCTGACACTGGGCGGGCCACGGATCGACAGCCGACGAATGATCTTGCGCGATCGGGTGGCAAGCCTGCAGGAGCGTGCAGCGCAGGCCGGAAAAATGGTGCGGATGAAAAAGGAGGCGGTCTCGCGGAAGCTGGCTAAATATCAGGAGCGGGTCGTGGCCGAAAACGAATGGGCGCGGCTCAAGATGGAGTTGGAATCCGCCGAGCAGGAACTGCAGCGGCTGGAGACCACCATCCAAATCCGCGCCGGGGCCTCCGGGGTGTTTTCGGAACGGAAGACCGCGGTCGGGCAGGAGGTGCGTGCGGGTGATCTGCTGGCCGCCATTCTTCCGGATTCGCCGCTGCAGATCAGGGCAACGCTTTTCCCAAAGGGTGGAATGCGGTTGAAGGGGCAGGACGTAACGATTGGACGGTTGGGAAAAGGACAGATCGTTCGGGTGTCGCCGCAGGCGACGGCGGCGGGCGCGACGGTGGTTTGGATCGATGCCGCGGACGCAGCGTTGCGGGCGGGGCAGTTGGTTTCGGGCACGGGTGTGCTGGCGGAGCATCGGCAGGCACTGGCACTTTCGCCGGATGCGGTGGTGCGCGACGACGCCGGGCAAGCCTACCTCTTTATCAAAAGTGGCGATACCTATCAAAAGCGGGCGATTAAAACCGGACTGGCTTCCATCGGTTGGATCGAAATCACGAGCGGTCTTTCGGAGGTCGATGAAGTGGTGGTGCAGGGGGCGTACGAATTGTTTCACAGCAACTTTAATCAAATCTTCAAGGTGGTGGATTAATGCGGGAACTGCTCCAGCGGATGGTGCGAACACCGATGGCGGTACTGCTGATGGTGGGACTGATGGCGCTGGCGGGCCTCTATTCCGCGCGGCACATGCCAGTGGATCTGTTCCCGAAGCTGGAGATCCCGGTGGTCAACATTATCACCCACTATGCAGGAGCAGCACCGGAGGATATGGAGCGACTGGTTTCGCGCCCAATCGAAAATGAAATGCGGACGATTCCGGGGGTGCGGCGCGTGGCGTCGACATCGATCCAGGGCATCTCGCAGGTGACGGCGGAGTTTAGCTGGGAGACCTCCGTGCGCGATGCGCGCCAGCGGGTGCAGGCCCGGCTGGCGCGGTTGAGTGGCCTTCTTCCGCCGGGCGTTTTCCCGCGGCTGGAAAATATCGGCACCACGCTACAGGAGGTCTGCGGCTATGTGGTGGTTGGCAACGCCGATCCCGCCGATCTACGCACCTTGGTTCAACACGATCTGGCGGGGCAGCTGATGGGCGTTGCGGGCGTCTCTTCGGTAGAGGTGCTCGGCGGGGAACAGCGTGCGTTCCATGTTGAACTCCGGCCGGCGGCACTGTTGGCTCAGCATTTGACGGTGAACGATGTGGTCGGGTTGTTGAAATCGCACAATGTATCGGCGGTGACGGGGTTCTACGAGGAGGGCGGTCAGGAATTCATGGTTCGAGGTGATGCCCGTTTTCAGACCTTGGATGATATTCGGGCGCTGCCGCTTTCCCGTGATTGGAAGCATCCGGTACTGCTCGGCGATGTGGCGCGGGTTTACGAGGGGTATGCTCCGAAACATTATATGGTTCAGGGCGACGCCCGCCCGGCCGTGGCCTTCGTTGTCCGCAAGCAACCGGGCGCGAGCACGCTGCGCGTGGTACGCGGGGTGGAGCACGAGTTGGAAACCCTCAAGACCCTGCTGCCCGCCGGAACACAGATTAAAAAATTCTACGACCAATCGGAGATCATCCAGACCTCGCGGGATGCAATTTTGCGGGACCTCGCCGTCGGTGCGCTGCTGGCGGTGCTGGTGCTCTATTTTTTCATGGGGGCACTGCGGCCGACGCTGGTGGTGGCGCTTACGATTCCGATTACCTTCCTCGCCACGCTGGCGATCATGGGGGGGCTGGGGCTGACGCTGAACGTTATCACGATGACCGCCCTGGCGCTGGCGGTCGGCTTGATTGTGGACGACGCGATCGTGGTGGCGGAAAATATTTTCCGCCATGCCCGTGTCACGGACGATCCCGCCGAGGCGAGTGTGGCCGGTGCGCTGGAGATCATCGGGCCCGATGCTTCCGGCACCTTTACTACCGTGGCCGCCTTTTTCCCGTTGGTGCTGGTGACGGGATTGGCCGCGCTTTTCATGCGCCCCTTCGGGCTGACGATCGGCGCTGCGCTGCTGGTTTCGCTACTGCTGTCGCTGACGCTGGTTCCGGCGCTGTTCGGTCGGATGAAAGGGCTGACCGGATTGCGCCGCGACTTTCCCGGGGCGCGGCTGCTGGCACGGATCGACATCGCACTCCAGGCCACGCTAAAAAAATCCTTCCGCCATCGTCGTCTGGTTTTACTCGCCGCTTTGCTTTCGCTCGGGCTTGCAGGGGGGTCGGCCTTTCTCGGGAAAGCCTCGATTCTGCCACCGATCGACGAAGGGGCCATCCTGGTTGAGTATATCATGCCGCCGGGCACCTCGCTCAAGGAAAGCAACCGGATTGGCAACCTGCTTGATCGGGCGGCACTGGCCGACCCCGACGTCACCTGCGTCTACCGGCGCACGGGTTCCCCGGGGCGCGGCTATCAGATCGAAGGGGTCAACCGGGGGGAACTGTTGATCAAGCTGAAGGGAAAGCGGCAGCGCAACCGCTCCGCCGCCGAAATCATCCCATCGCTGCGGGAGGCCTATTCGACCGTGCCGGGCGTGGTGTTCCTCTACCATCAGCCGACACAGGAAAAGATCGACGAAAGTTTTTCCGGACTTCCGGCCTTGTTTGGCGTAACGGTCTACGGCCCCGATATGGAAACGCTGGTTCGGCTGGCGGCTCAGGTGGAGGCCCGGCTGGCGGAGGAGCCGCGCATCGCCAACGTCGTGAATAACACCAAGGTGAGGATTCCGCAGGTTGATGTGCGGATCAACGATCCCGCACTCGCGCAATACGGCGTGGAAGTTGCGGATGTGCTGGCGACGCTGGAAGCGGCGCGTTTCGGCATCGAGGCCGCCCGGATCATCCGGCAGAAGGAGGAGGTGGTCGTGCTGGTTCAACTGGCGGATTCCGCCCCATCCAATCTGGAGCGTATCAAGCAGCTATCGGTTCCAATGGCCGGAGGAAATGTCCTGCCCGTGGAAAAGGTGGCCGATGTGCGGGTCGTTCACGCGCCTTCGGCGGTGACCCGCCTCAACGGCCAGCGGCAAACCACCCTGCTGGCAGAGGTGGACGGAAGCATCCCCGCCGTCGTCAAACGCCTGCGACGGGAATTGCAATCCATCGATCTGCCGGAGGGCTACAGCATCGACTTTACCGGCCAATACCATCTGCTTATCGAAACCGCCACCGAGCTGTTGCTCGCCGTGATGGCGGCGGCGACGCTGATTTATTTCATCATGGCGATGCAGTTTGGCTCGTGGCTCCAGCCTCTCGCCATCCTGGCAACGATTCCGTTTTCGCTGGTCGGTGCGCTGATCGCCCTGCTCGTCACGCGGCAGGGAGTCGATATTTCCGTGGGCATGGGGGTCGTGACTTTGGTGGGCATTGCCGTCAACAATGCGATCGTGCTGGTGGATTTTTCCAACCGCGAGCGAACGGCGGGAAAGGGAATTCCCGCCGCACTGCTTTCCGCCGCCTCCGTGCGCCTGCGCCCGATTCTGCTAACCTCGCTCACCACCATCGCGGCGCTGCTGCCTGCCGCCATCGGCAGCCACGCGGGTTCTCAGATTTTCCAACCCTTCGCGATCACCCTCATCGGCGGATTGGTTGCCGGGGGCGTCGCGACGCTACTGCTGGTTCCCACGCTGCTGGCGCAGAAAGACACACATGTGGCTTGAACGTTTCGCGCGGGCTTGCAATTATGGTTCCAGCCCCCGCGGGCGAGGTCATAGAACCTCGATTTTAACTACAGAGAGGACGAACGATGAAACAGCATCATTTATATCTTTCAGTGATTCCCGAGGCCTTGGTGGCCTCCATGCTTCCGCCGGAGGAATTTGGCCGTTATCTGGCCGTGGGCTCGCATAAGCGGACGAGCGGTGCAGCTATTTATTTTGAAGTCGATCCGGATTTCAGCTGCGAGTTTTTCAATATGGCGATCGTACCCGAACGCTGTGTTGCAAAGGCGGATGGCACTCCGAAGCATTCGGTTTATCTGGGGATCTACCGGGTGCTGGAACACATCCCTCTGGAGGCGCTTGGGAAACTGTATCTCACGACCCGGGACGGGCAGGTCCTTGCCTTGGAGCAGGGAGAGCTGCCCGCCGAGTTCTCGGATGGACATCATCTCTACGACGAGATCTGCCCGGTTCATCCGCTCATCGCGAGCAACCTCGAGCCATCAGCTTTCACCAAGTTTGTGACAAATCAGGGATCGCCCCTGTGTGTGCCGAAAATATTCTTCAGCCAACTGGATTCCGCCGCCATTATTGGGTCCGACAAAACCGCCGAAGGGTCGCCGGCCATTCACAACCTTCCCGAGCGCATCAAGGAGTGCTTCCGGGAATTGGATGAAGCGGGCAAGCCAACCAAGACCGTCGACCGAACCCGTCAACTAACCTTCCGCTGGAACCACGTCAAGAATGGCTACTTTATCGGTGACCAGAACCGCCTGCTATACTATCCGTTCCCGTGTCAGGACGACCTTGAACGAAATCATTTTAGATGGTGGCGATCCTCCTCCTTGTAGGTTTTTTCCCCGGGATTGGAAGCCGCTGTTGCTCGACATCTGAACTTCGACTTGGTATTTTTATCCCGGTCGAAGAGGAGCATTTAAGATGAAGGTGCTTGTTGATTTAACCGTGGTGCCGATTGGTGTGGGGGTTTCGCTCTCTAAGTATGTGGCCGTCTGCGAGTCGGTGCTGAACCGGCCCGGATTGAAAACCACCCTGCATGCCAACGGAACCAATATCGAAGGCGAATGGAACGACGTATTCGCCGCGATCAAGGAGTGCCACGAAAAAGTGCATAACATGGGTGCTCCCCGGATCCATACCAATATCAAGCTCGGAACCCGAACCGACCGGGAGCAGTCGCTTGAAGACAAGGTTAACAGCGTCGAGACTAAGCTGGATTGATTGGTTTGGCCGCGAAAGAGCGCAGAGAAGCGCAAGAACGGCACATGCTTTTCTTTGTGTTCTATGCGTTCTTTCGTGGCTGAATCTTTCCTGTTCTGCGAAGGAGGAATCCATGAATGCGGAACGCAACAGGATGGTGTCCGATCTGCGCCGCTACAAGATTCGGGACGAACGCGTCATCGAAGCGATGGGCAACGTCCGGCGCCACTTGTATATTCCCGCCGCCCTTCGCGACCGTGTCGATGCCTATGGTGACCATCCCTGCCCGATCGGATATGGCCAGACCATTTCGCAGCCCTTCATCGTGGCCTACATGACGCAACGCATGGAGGTTTCTCCGGGAATGCGCGTTTTGGAAGTTGGAACCGGATCCGGTTATCAGGCCGCCATACTGGCTGAGTTGGGAGCCGAGGTTTACAGCATTGAAATAATCCCCGAGCTGGCCGCTCATGCACGTGAGGTACTTGTGGCGGAGGGGTACGACGATGTGGAGGTAAAAACAGGGGATGGCTACAAGGGTTGGCCGGAACATGCGCCGTTCGATTCCATCATCGTCACCTGTGCCCCGAACGAAATTCCAAAGGAACTGGTGAAGCAACTCAAGGATGGGGGGCGTATGATTCTTCCCGTCGGGGCTGGTGTCCAGCAGCTCGTTGTCCTCGAAAAAACCGGGGACAGCTTTCGCGAGATCCCCGACATGTATGTCCGTTTTGTCCCCATGGTACGGGGCAGGGAATAGGCCATCCTACTACAGGCGATCCGCTTTCGTAAGCGTGGTCCCGCCCCATCGAATCCATGACCGGCGATGCGGAATAAAGGGCCGCCGGGGTCCAAATCAATTTAATGAGAAAAACGGTTGATTTTTCGCCGAGGATCTATATCTTTTCGTTCTCTTTCGGATGGTGATTGTAGCTCAGTTGGTTAGAGCGCCTGATTGTGGTTCAGGAGGCCGCGGGTTCGAATCCCGTCTTTCACCCCATCTTTTTTTCCCTTGCGTGTCACTTATCCGGATCGTCGGTGATTTGAACTGACAGACGATATAGGTTTGCAGGGCATATATAAAGGTAACCGTACCGACCATCTCCAAGGTTTCTTCGCACATGCACAGCAGTGACAGCATGAGCGTTTTACTCTCATTCAACTCATACAGGCGTCCCTCGAGCAGTTCAAACCCGAGGGCTCCTAAAGCAAAGAGTGAGCCCGAAACAATGAACAGAATCGATATGTTCCTCGGGAGGCGTATCAAGAACCTTAAATATGCGAGTACAAATATGATCAGGCCTATTCCATATGGGATCACCCAGGCAGAATACAGCAGCCCCGATGTATTTAACGATTCTCTAACGGGTAGGACCAAACGCTCATGCATCATGGTGATTTCATCAATAGATAGAAAAAGAAAAATAAATGCCAGGATGAGCCACGGCAGGTAAGCGGAACCATTTTTCTGGTGGGTGAGGGCTATCATCGATAGCAGTATGCTGGCAAACAAGAGAACCAGTGCGGAAAAAAATGTTGGGATATTGGCCTCGGTATCAAAATCAAACAAAGCCACCAAACCATGAACGGAGTTATGGTTAAAGCCATACGAGGAGATGATGCCGATGATATTTAATGATAGAAGGACTGCTACAATGATGAGTAGCCTAGCAAACACAGATTTCGGGGATATTTCAATATTCACCGGATCTCCTTGAGCACCACTTTCAATAATCGCCGGGTTCGATAGGCTTTCAATTTGTAGTCTTAACCTTCTCTATCTAACGGGTGTTGTGCATTCCATTCCGATTTTTAGCCAGAACAAAATGGGTCATTTTTGGGCTGGTGGCATTTTTGTATTTCATTCCGTGCCCGATCATGATCAATGCGCCTCCAGCCAGTTGCTTCCTGTGCCGGACTCAACGAGGATCGGGATTTCCATGGGGATGGCGGATTTCATCTTTTCTTCGATGAGGGGGACGAGTTCATCGGCTTCATCCATGGCCAAGTCGAAGACGAGTTCGTCGTGCACTTGCAGGAGAAGCCTGGTTTTTGAATTGCGCTCTTTGAGCATTTTTTGGATGGCGATCATCGCGATTTTAATCATGTCGGCGGCGGTGCCCTGAATGGGGGCATTGATGGCGTTGCGCTCGGCACCGGAGCGAACCATTTGGTTGCGGGCGTTGATGTCGCGGATATAGCGGCGGCGACCCGTGATGGTTTCGACAAATTCATTGGTTTGGGCGAACTCAATGGTGGCGTCGAGGTAGTCCTGCACCCCGGGATAGTTGGCGCGGTATTGCTCGATGATTTCCTGCGCTTCCTTACGCGGAATGCCAAGGCGCTGCGAGAGGCCAAAGGCCGAGATGCCGTAGATGATGCCAAAGTTGACCATCTTGGCCTTGCTGCGCATTTCGCGGGTGACGTTGGTCTTGTCGACGGCGAAGACGCGGGCGGCGGTAGCGGTGTGAATATCTTCGCCGTGGATGAAGGCTTCGCGCAGTCCGGCGTCGCCACTCAGTTCGGCCATGATGCGCAGTTCAATCTGGGAATAGTCGCAGGCGAGCAGGGTATAGCCTTTCTTGGGAATAAAGGCGCGGCGGATTGCGCGCCCTTCTTCGGTGCGGATCGGAATATTCTGCAGGTTTGGATGAACGGATGAGAGGCGACCGGTGGTGGTGATGGCCTGACTGAATGTTGTGTGCACGCGCCCGGTTCCTTCAAACACTTCCTTGGGCAGGGCATCGACATAGGTGCTCTTTAGTTTTGTGAGCGAGCGGTAGTCGAGAATCTTCTGAATAATTTCATGCTTGGGTGCGAGCTCGGTCAGCACTTCTTCATTGGTCTTGTATTGGCCCGTCTTGGTTTTCTTCGGCTTATCGACGAGCTTGAGGACATCGAACAATACTTCACCGAGCTGTTTGGGCGAGTTAAGGTTAAAATCCATCCCGGCCATGGTGCAGACGGCGCTTTCCAGTGTCCTGATCTTTTCGGAGAGTTCCGCGGAATAGGTTCCAAGGGCGGGAACATCGAGGTTGATTCCGTTGTATTCCATTTGCGCGAGCACGGGCATGAGCGGGGTTTCGATTTCGTAGAAGACACGCTCCTGTCCGCGTTCCTTGAGCATGGGTTTGAGCTTGTGCCAAAGCTGGAGGGTTATATCGGCGTCTTCGGCACCATATTCACACAGCTCGTCGAGGTCGACCTCGCGCAGCGTTTTCTGCGAGCTTTTCTTTTCGCCGATGAGCGCGGTGATCGGGACGGGGGAATAGTTTAAAAGTGATTCGGCCATGTGGTCCATATTGTGGCGTTGGTCGGGATCGATGAGATAATGCGCGAGCATGGTGTCGAGCAGTTCGCCGCGCACTTCGATGCCGTACCATTTCAGAACACTGATGTCATACTTCAAATTCTGCCCGACCTTGCGGATATCGGGGTTTTGAAGGAGGGGAAGAAACGGTGACAGGGCCTGCAAGGCCTGCTCCCGGTCGGGCGGCATGGTCACAAACCAGGCTTCGTGCGGCTCCGTGCAAAACGAGATGCCTATCAGTTCGGCGACACGGACGTCGAGGCCGGTGGTTTCCGTATCAAAGCAGACCTCGTAGCAGCCGGTCAGCTTTTCGGCCAGCGAATTGCGATCGGCGGCGGTGGTGACGAGGTGGTA
The DNA here is from genome assembly GCA_964639125.1 of uncultured Verrucomicrobiota bacterium. Classification (GTDB taxonomy): domain Bacteria; phylum Verrucomicrobiota; class Kiritimatiellia; order Kiritimatiellales; family Pontiellaceae; genus Pontiella. The sequence goes on along the minus strand of CAZWZW010000040.1, from coordinate 3,480 downwards.
TTTATGCTTCACCTCCTTAATGGTTTTAAAGGTTGGAACGGGTTCCAGCATTTCAGGCTTCTGCGCGGCGGCAAATTCAAACAGGTCGCCCTGCCCCGTGGAAGCCTGGGCGGTGGCTACCGAGGCCGGGGTGGGGGATTCGCCAAAGAGGCGCTTGATGAGCGTTTTGAATTCGAGTTCGGTGAAAAGAACCTTGAGCTGATCATCGTTGCGTTCACCGATCAGCAGCTCGTCGGGTTTTTCCTTTACGGGGACATCGCACTTGATGGTGACGAGGCGTTTGGAGAGGAGGGCGGTGTGTTTGTTTTCCTCGACTTTTTCCTTTTGCTTGCCTTTTAGTTTATCGGTGTTTTCGAGCAGGGTTTCGACAGAGCCATATTCGGCAATGAGCTTTTGCGCGGTTTTAGGGCCGATGCCGGGAATGCCGGGAACATTGTCGGCGGTGTCGCCTGCGAGCCCGAGGATATCGATGACCTGTTCGATTTTTTCAATATTCCACTGTTCGAGAATGGTTGCGACATCGAGTAATTCCCCGGATTTTCCGCTGCCGGGTTTGAGCATGAAGGTGTGTTCGTCGACAAGCTGGGCATAGTCTTTATCGGGCGTGACCATGTAGGTATCGAATCCCTGCCTTTCAGCCTGGCGGGCCAGGGTTCCGATTACGTCGTCGGCCTCGAACCCGGGATATTCAAGCACGGGAATGCTGAAGGCATTGAGCAGATTCCGGATGTGCGGTACGGCGGTGCGGATTCCTTCCGGCGTTTCGTCGCGCGTGGCTTTGTATTCAGGATATTCCTCGTGGCGGAACGTGGGCCCATGCGTATCGAAGGCCACGGCAATGTGCGTGGGCTCGTAGGTATGTAGAATGTCGAGCAAGGTGTTGATGAAGCCAAATACGGCGGAGACATTTTCGCCCTTGGAGTTGATGCGCGGATTACGGATAAAGCCAAAGTAGGCGCGGTAGACGACGGCCATCCCATCGATCAGGAAAAGTTTTTTCTGCATAGATAAAGTCCCGGTGAATTAGGGACGAAATGCTACACCTCCCGCTTTCCAATGTCTGGAAAAAGTTGCGGTTTTCGTAGCGCCG
>CAZWZW010000040.1:0-2290 GCA_964639125.1 uncultured Verrucomicrobiota bacterium | reverse complement strand
GTAGCGCCGGATTCCATTCCGGTGAATGCCGAAGCTACGGGGTCTCCGCATTGGAATGCGGAGCTACGGTGCCCGGCGTATAGGTTCTCCGCCTAGGAACGAGGCGCTACACTTTGCAGATGTACAGATTGCAACCGTTATCTTGCCGTTGTATTCTTAATGCATGTCAACGAAACCATTTAGCTGGTTTGATCCTCGCAAGGCAGTTCGCGTATATCACAGTAACCTACCGCATTGGCGACAGGAGAATGGGCTTTACTTTGTGACCTTCCGACTTGCCGGCTCCATCCCCAAGCAAATCATGGCCCAGTGGGATGGCGAGCGGCGAGCTTGGTTGGAGGCACATGGGATCGTAGGATATCCAGGTTCGACGAAGTGGGAAAGTGAGTTTCGTCAGTTGCCGGAAGAACAGCGCAGCATATTTTCTCGAATGAATGCTAAACGTCTTTTTGCTGAACTGGATCAGTGTCGGGGAGAATGCTATCTACAAGATCGTGCGGTTCGGAAGGTGTTGGCGGAATCGATAATGCATTTTGATGGAGAACGCTGGCAGGTTGGCGATTTTGTGATTATGCCGAATCATGTTCATTTATTGGTTGTCATGATGGGGGGATATGAGCTTGAGAAGGTGCTGTATTCCGTGAAACGCTTCTCGGCCGGAAAAATTAACGAAGCGGTGAGTCGGAATGGTCGATTTTGGCAAAAGGAATACTATGACCATATTGTTCGCGACGTAGCCGAGCTATATAGGATAAGAAGGTATATCGAAAACAATCCGCCGAAAGCGGGATTGAGTGAATCGGGCCATTCTTATTATCGGGCTGATTGGTTGGATGAAGTTGTAGCGCCGGATGAAGATCCCGTGTGTTAGTGCGGAGAAGGACTCCACATTGGAATGTGGAGCTACGAAAAAGGAGGCCATTATGAAGCGTTGTGCGGTTGTGTTGCTTTTATTGGCAGGATTTGTTCTCAGTGGATCCGCGGCCGTAGAGAAGGACAAGTATGTTATTGTTTTGCAGGCTGGAAACGAGACAAACGAGGGTATGGCGCGGGCGATCCATGCTTTGCTTTATGCAAGGGAGCTGGCGGAGAACGGCTATCAGGTCGTGCTGATTTTTGACGGGGCCGGAACCGGATGGGCGAACGAGCTGCGTAAACCGGACAATCCACTCCATAAACACTATGAAAAAATCAAGGAACTCGGGCTGGTCGAAGAAATCTGCGACTACTGCGCCGAGGCCTTTGAGGTGAAAGATGATCTTCCCGAGCAGCAGAAAAAGCTGCTGGTTGGCGAGTACGAAGGCCATCCTAGTCTCGTCAAGTGGATCAAAAAGGGCTACCAGATTATCGTGTTGTAATGTGGGTGATTCCGAGCAAGAGATTCACGTCTAGTGAAGTGATATCAGGTTATGTCGGTTTCTGGTCTTTCAGAACATGGCGATGCTTGCGGTGTTCCGTCATTGAGAAATGCTTTTTCGCCACGGAGGAAGGCTTTTGCTCCTGTTGCCTGTGCTTTGTATTTCCGCCGTTTGGCAGGGCGGGCTGAAATGAAATACTTTGAGTGATATTGCCTAAACTGTCTTTGGGGACTTCGCTTCTTTTGGGACCAGCCGTGTTTGTTGAAGTAATAGCAACGGGACCAGCCAAAATGCCACCACTTCATATATTCGATTTCAGGACTTGGCGTGCAAGCCTGACCCAGCATGTGGTCGAAATAAACGTCTTTGCAGTGCTTGATTGAAAATCCTTTGCCGAGTGTCCGTGCACACAGGTCGGTCTCTTCGAAAAAAAGAAAAAAATTCTCATCGAACAGGCCGACGTTTTTGATTTTTTCCATATCGAAGAGCATGGCGCATCCGCTGACCCATTCAACCGCTTCCGGTGGCTCTCCGGTGAAATCGACCGGTGATGATGCGGGCGCCCAAATGGCCGTGGATTGATCGTTTTGTGTATGGGTGAACAGTTTTTTTACATCAGAAATAGATGCCGTAAGGTCCGGGTTCAGCAAAAGTGCATAGGGCGTCTCTACCTTTTCCATGCCGATATTGGCGGCGCGCCCGTAGCCAATATTTTGCTCTAAAGCAATGAGCTCGGCGGTTGGGAAGCGGTCTTGCAAGCGCTCTGCGCTTCCATCCGTACTGGCGTTATCGACTATGACCACCGGAAATTCATTGGAATCGATAAGGGGGGCCAAGCATTGCTTTAGCACATTGTCACTGTTGTACGAAATAGTGATGATCGTGAGCATGTTATTTAAAACCGGAAGTAGATGAACGGATTAAATGTGCCG
>CAZWZW010000039.1:0-19518 GCA_964639125.1 uncultured Verrucomicrobiota bacterium | reverse complement strand
TCAGGGGAAAGTTACGTCGGAGCGAATGCTTCGTTTGGAACAAATCGTACACCCCGATGAGCAGGAAGGGGCCAATAGGGAGATAGAGCCAGAGTGCCGACCGATGCCACACCGAAAGAGCCCCGATAAAAAGGGTGATTCCCAAAGCTAACACAATGAACAGGGTTCTCGCTTTCACAGGGACTCCTTCGGCGGTTTATGGATGATTTATTCTACTACTTCGCAGCTTTTGCCGCCGCCAGCAAAACTTCGGGGGCTAGGCGCGTTTTATAGTCGGGGTTCGCGTAGACAAAATCAATCACCCCGTCGGTGCCGACAAGGAAAACCGAGGGCACCGGCAGGAGATGGTGTTTCTGCCCGGAGGCCTTTTCGATGTCGATGCCGTAGCCCGCATATTTTTCGAGCGTGGCAGCATCGACTTTAAACGCGATCCCAAATGCCTTGGCTGTTGCCATGGACGAGTCGGACAGCAACGTGTAGGAGAGATGGTGCTTGTCGATGCTCTTTACGAGTTCCCGGGGAAGGTCGGGGCTGATGGCGACGATACGGTAGCCAAGCTCGCGCAGCTTCGGCTCCGTTTCCTGTAGCTGCCCGAGCTGGCGGTTGCAGAAGGGGCACCATCCGCCGCGATAGAAAATAATCGCCAGCGGCTGCATCTTCGCTTCGGCAATGAGGTCGAACGGCTGACCATCGACAGAGGTAAGCGTGCCCGCAGGAACCGGCTGCCCGATCATCAGCGGCTGGACTTCGGCACGAGCGGAGGCCACAGCGGCAAACATCAGAATGGGAATCAATTTTTTCATCGTGTTTTCTCCTCAGCAACCGCAATCGCTTCCTGCGCTGCGGTCGGCTTCGTTGGTCGGTGCGCAGTCGATCATGCGGCCGAAGTGAATGGAGGCGTCGCCGAAATAGTCGAAGTGTGCGGCGAAACGGGTTTTGGCAACCATGTTGAAGGAGTTCCCACAGACCAGATGGGCGCGGCCGGCCTCGAAGCGGTGGTCGGCATCGAGCACAAACGCTTCGGGGGAATGGCGCAGGGTTCCCTTGTAGCGGACGGCCTGACCGTAGTCTTCGCAGGCATCCTCGAGTTCGGGAAGCTTAAAGAGCCGATAGGTGATGGAGTCGAATTTGATCGTACCGACCAGTTCCCGCACATAGCTGTTTTCGATCGTGATGGGATCGCGCTCGACTTCGCGCGGGTCGTTGAACCCGTGTTTGCGGGCGAGCCGGATAAAGTCGTGCTCGTAGAGCGCGCCGCTGAGGCATTCGCCGTAGAGCACCGGATCATCCAGCAGGTTGGCAGGGATGCGGCGGTCGGAATAGACATCGGAAAAATAGAATTCCCCACCGGGCTTGAGGACGCGATGGATTTCGCGCAACGCGGCTTCCTTGTCGGGGCAGAGGTTGATGACGCAATTGGAGATAACGATGTCGAACGAGTTGTCTTCGAGACCGAGTTCGTCGAGTTTTTCGATTAGTCCTTTACGGAACTCAATGTTTGGGCGGTCATAATCGAATTTTTCCATGTGGTAGTCAATGTGGCGATTGGCGACGTTGAGTTGCTCGTCGGTCATATCGACACCGACGACATAGCCGTCCTGTCCTACGAGGTGGGAGGCGATGTAGCAATCGCGCCCGGAGCCCGAACCGAGGTCAAGAATGCGGCGTCCCTTGAGTTCGAGCGGAAGGGTCAGGCCACAGCCATAATATTTGGCAGACACTTCCTCGTGGATCATGGAAAGCGGCGCCTGGATATAGTCGGGATAGGCCTGAATGGTACAGCAGGCGTTGGTTTTGAGGTCATCGGAATGCTGGAGGGTTTCTCCGTAGTATTGGCTGACTTCCTCGTGTTTGCGAGTTTTCGTGATTTCGTTCATTTTCGATTTTCCTTGCGTTAAAGTTCGCTGCAGCTGGCGCCAGCTGCAAAACAAGTGTAGCAACGGTGATGCTTCAGCATGACTCGGACATCCATGGCCTCATGCAGGCTGCCGCCAAGATCATAGTCCTGATCGTCGTCCACCAGCGTACAGGCATAGACCCGCATGCGCCCCCCCTTTTTCACCACCATTTTACTGAAATTGCACATAAAGTCATCACGCTGAGCCTCGGTCTTATACGTGGTCATGCAGGCCTCTGTGATGTGAGGCACAGCGGGATGCGATCCCGGTTCGTGGAATTCAGGGAAAACCACGATGTGCGTGTCTTCGGGAAGTCCCGCCTTTTCAAAGTGAGAAACATAGGCGTGGTTGACAGCCTCACGATCCTCATTCTCCGCACTCTGGCGGGCGATGGAAACGTGGAATCCAAGCCGGTGCAGCTCGTGCATGGTTTTAAGTGAAAGGTCGAAGTTGCCCTGCCCGCGCCCGGCATCGTGTTTAACCGGGTCCGGGAAATCGAGGCTGACCCGGAAGGCCAGCGGGAAGGCCTTTTTCGCCAACGGAGCCACCTGATGCAGGCGGTTGAGCAGCGGCTCGGTGGCGTTGGTCAAGACCAGGCAGGGATTATGGTCGAGCGCGTAATCCAGAATATCGACCATGTCGGGAATCACGAACGGCTCGCCGCCGGTGAAGGAAAATTGTTCGGTACCCAGCGCCAGTGCCTCCTCGATAAACGGGCGGACGTCTGCAAGGCTCATCGTATTCAACCGGTTGCTTCCGGGATGCGAGCCTTCGAGACAAAACGGACAGCGCAAGTTGCAGACCGTTCCCGTATGGAACCATAGCTCTTTCAGCAGCTTCGGCTGAATATAACCGCGCGGGTTGCCATCGGGAGCCACGCTCCATTCTTCCGCGTTTCGGACACTGCCCACATTATCAAATATTGCTGTGCTCATAGATTATTCCTTTTCAACACGTAGTCGTGTCGCCACGCAGATCCTTACAAAAAAAATCAGGGGACGGGAACAAGGGAATTACTGTTCTTCCTTGGAGGAAGGAACAGGAAGCTTGCGGAAATCGATGGAGGCGGAGTTGATGCAATAGCGCAGCCCCGTCGGCGGCGGTCCGTCGGGAAAGACATGGCCAAGGTGAGCTCCACATTTAGAACAAACCACCTCAGTGCGAACCATCCCCAGTGTGGTGTCGCTATGCTCGGTAATGACCGTATCGCTGACCGGCTTAAAGTAGCTGGGCCAACCGCATCCGGAATCAAACTTGGTATCGGAAAGAAATAGATCCTGGCCGCAACAGACGCAGGAATAGATGCCCAACTCCTTATGGTTCCAGTATTCGCCGGTAAACGGCCGCTCGGTTCCCTTCTGTCGTGTAACGTAATATTGCTCGTCGGTCAGCTGTGCCTTCCACTCCTGCTCGGACTTCACCACCTTATCTTTCATGGGCTTTTTTTCCTCGTTTGCGCAGGCCGTCACCACAACCAACAATAACACCGTCATCATTTGCAACCGCCATTTCATCATAGCCTCCGTATTCCAGACAGCCCTAATTTAGATTGTGTTCAAATTTGTGACAACCATTGAACGAAAGTTTGGACGCTTTTTATTGCTTCAATGCGGAACGATGAATAGGTTTCCGTCAATGGAACCGGAGAACTATTTTGTCGGACGACTGGATTGACATTAAGAAAGACCCCCAGCACGTGGCGCGTGAACGCGCCAAGGCCAAGGAGCTGCGCAAAAGCGATTGGTGGAAGAAGGAACTCGCCAAAGGCATCTGCTATTATTGCAGCAGGCCATTTCCTCCAGAGGAATTAACGATGGATCATATCCTTCCGGTTGTACGCGGGGGAAAGAGCGTGAAGAGCAATTGCGTACCCTGCTGCAAGGAATGCAACAACGCGAAGAAATATCTCACTCCTGCGGAAATGATCCTGCGGGAGCTTGAAAATGACGAAGACACTCCAGATCGTTAGTCCGGCATGACTGCATTAACGAGATTTTCACCGCTTTCGTAGGCGGTAACATTTTCCAGCGTCGTTTTTGCAATCGCCGCAACGGCCTCTTCGGTGAAGTAAGCCTGATGCCCGGTAATCACTACGTTTGGAAAGGTCGTCAGCCGGGCAAACACATCATCAAGGCGGATCTCAAACGTTTTATCCTCAAAGAACAGTTCTTCCTCCTCCTCATAAACGTCAATACCAAGATAACCGATTTTGCCGGACTTCAACCCCTCAATGGCCGCCCGCGCATCAATCAAAGCACCGCGGCTGGTATTGATAATCATGACGCCCTTTTTCATCCGGGCAATCGAATCGTTATTGATCAAGTGATGCGTTTCCGTAAACAGGGGGCAGTGAAGCGAAACGATATCTGCACGCTGGAAAAGCTCATCGCGCTCTACATACTCGATGCCAAGCTCTTCACAGGCTGGATTCTTAAATTTGTCGTAGGCAATAATTTTGCACCCAAAACCCGTCAGGATACGAATAACGCATTCACCAATCTTACCGGTTCCAATAATGCCTGCCGTACGACCGCGCATGTCAAAGCCCAGCAGACCATCCAGCGAATAGTTGCCTTCCTTCACCCGGGAATTTGCCCAGTAGACTTTGCGGTTCAACGCAAGCATAAGCCCGACCGTATGCTCCGCCACAGCATAAGGAGAATATGCCGGCACACGGGCAACGGAAATCCCCAGCTCCTTCGCACTGTGAATATCCACGTTGTTGAACCCGGCGCACCGGAGTGCCACAAGCCGCGTTCCCTGCGCAGCCAAGGCGATGAGCACTGATGCATCGAGCTGGTCATTCACAAAGGCACAGGCACACTCAAATCCTTCCGCCAGCTTCACTGTTTTTCGTGTAAGGCGGGTTTCAAAGTAGGTGATTTCATGGCCGCTTGCTTCGTTGGCTAAATCAAAAAACTTACGATCGTACGGCTTGGTACTGAAGAATGCAATTTTCATTTAATCTCATTGGTTGTTGCTGTTTAGAAAAAGTCTAACTGGTCTGGCTGAGGAGTAAACTGCGGAAACCGCATCTCTCCTTTTCCCATCATTTTTACCAGATCATCGACGGAGCAAGGCTCCTTGCGCATTTCCAGAGTGTGTACAATCTTTGCAAAGAGAAGCCCGCAATAGGAACTGTCCTCCTCGGCACGGTGGAACGTTCCACTGGGAAAGTCAAAGTGCCGGACGAGGGTCCAGAGTTTATAATTGGGGAGTCCCGGGAAAACTTTACGGGCCAGCGGAAGTGTATCCAAAACCACCCCGACCGGGGCGTCTGAACGGTTCAGCTTAATATCCTCAAGAAGAAACTTATAATCAAACGGTGCATTGTGCGCCACCAGTGGCAGGTCGCCGCAAAACTCGGCAAATTCGCCCAAAACACCGGCAATAGGAGGCTTTCCGCGCACCATTTCATCCGAGATCCCATTCACCGCCGAGGCATCCGGAGGGATGGATATACCGGGATCGACCAGTGTGCCATACCCTTTGATTGCCCGGTCACCGTCGAACAGCACCGCTCCAATCTCAACAATCCTGTCTTCCCGGGGTTTTGTCCCGGTAGTTTCCAAATCAAATGCAATGAATTTCATAATATAGTACCAATATAGGATGATATTAACCTTGCCAACTAAAACAGAAACAAAAAAACCCGCCCGGTAAAGGGCGGGTTTCAAACGGGCTGGCAAAATGCTTAGTTTCCAGCGGTCTGACGGGCCAGTTCACGCTGAACGCGGGTCATACCGTGATCATCAACCTGCGTGGCCTTAACGTAGATCACAAGGTTTTTCTTGGATGTACGCGAACCTTCTGTACGGAACAGACGACCGAGGTAAGGGATGTCGCCCAGAATCGGAACCTGATCGCGGAAGGTTTCTGTACGCTCATCAACCAAGCCCCCCATCAGGACGGTATTGCCATCCGCAATGGTAACCTGAGTCTGGACGGAGCGAACTTCGAAAAACGGCATTCTCGCAATAAGAGAGCTTCCATCGCCAAAGATCTCAGAGGAGTTGTTACCGCCTGATTCATAGGCATTGATCCCCACTTTGTATTGGTCGTAATCTTTGAACTTTCTGATTTCAGGCTGCAGGTCAAGGTCGATGGTGTTGCTTTCGGCATCCACAACCGGAGTAACCTTAAGTACAACACCCAGATCCACATCTTCCCAGTCCTGCGGTTTTACAACCGGAGAAGTACGCTGACCGGTTTCCACATCGTAGTCCTGCGGGTAGCGGTGGACTTCAACCACGCGGATGATGGCTTCATTACCGCTCTTCGTGGTAACTTTCGGCGCAGAAAGAACGTCTGCGGTTCCAGCCTGCTCCATCGCAGAAATACGCAGATCAATATCGTCATTACCAAAAACCATTTCGGCCGGCGTGCCACCCATTTTGGACAAAAGACCAGAGGTCAGCGCCTCGAAAACACCGGTGTTGCTACGCTGGGATCCGCCAAAAACGTTCTGGCCGGGGCGCCCTTTTCCCTTGGGATCCGTTACGGTCTGCTGACCTGATACCTGAGTCGGATAAATGGTGCCAGCTCCACCAACTACAGGAACGCCAGATGCAGTGGTAAATCCAGTGGCCGGCTGAAGAGTACTTCCATGGAAGCTGACCTCGCCCAGTACCTGATTTCCATACACCGTCCAGTCCAATCCAAGTTCTTCAAGCGCACCTTCGTTGAATTCAACGAATTTGGCTTCGATTTCAACCTGCTGCGAACGTTTCTTGATGGCTTCGTCTTCCAGATCGGACAGGATTTCTCTAATCGAGGAGATGTTTTTCGGTGTGTTTTTAACAAACAGCTTGTGGAAATTCGGCTGGTAAACCGCAGATGAACCCACTGGAAAATCTACAATCGAAAAGAATCCCTGAACATCAATCGGACCGATCTCTGCCGGGCCGGAAGAAGCGTCGCCAAACAAGTCATCAGCGCCACCGCCGGTATCACCGCCGGACATGGATTCCATTTCCATCCCTACTTCAGGAATGATGCTGAAGGATTGCAGTACCAGTTCCGACGGGGGAACGTAGCTAACCGGCATTACCGAAACAACGCCGGGGTTGACTTCGAACTTTAGGGATGCCATCTCAACGATGTATCCAAGCGCTTCGTAGAGATTCATGTCGCGAATCGAAATGGTAATATTGTTTTGCTCTGCTGCGAGGGAATCGCCAGCGTCCAGTCCGAGCAGAAGAATATTCACTCCCTTGCCTTCGGCACTGTCGAGACGACGGCAGGTCTCGGTGAGGAAGAGCACCACGTCTTTGATGTTGGCATCGCGGAAGTCGAGGCTGGGAATAACAATGCTTTTTAGTACGGCCGTCATCTGCTCAATGGCAACCTCGTCAGCACTTTTTACTGTGCTGGCGGAACCGTCATCCGCGACAACCATCGCTTTTAGTTCAGGGTTCCATGCGCCATCCACTTCAGCTAAGGCTTGCGCCCGGCTGGCCGCCTGCTTACGCACTTCGTTCGAAGCAATTTTTCGTGCAGTGCGTCTTAGATAGTCCATTGCACGACGGTCATATGGATCGTGTGCAAGAACCGCTTCGAATACCGTTTCGGCCTCGTCGTACTGACCGTTGCGATAATATGAAACCCCCTTGGAAAACAGTCCCTCGGACTGAACGGCAGGTGCGGTTGCGACGGACTCGACGACTGCGGTACCCGCAGTTTCCACAGTTGCAGGTGCACGTTCCGAACCAATCGGTTGATCGGCCACAAGAGTGACATCCTGCTGAGCAGCCTCTAATTGTGCAAAAACATCATCCAGGCTTTCCTGGGCCTGGGCGACCAGTACTCCAGCGAGAAGCACTACCAAAAGAGACGAGATACGCTTAGTTCTCATTTTATTCCCCTCAACTTCTATAATAAACGCTGAAAAAACATCCGCGATTTAATCAGGGTCCGCGGTCAGCATTCACCAACATATATCACCCTATTTCTCAAATCCTCAGACGAGCGAACGACTCATCTTCGGCCAAACCTAACAACGTCGAACACATCTTTTACCGTAAGATAACGCGTCACAACTCCATCCAAAACACTACCCTGAACCGTGTACTAGTCCTTACGCAAAGATAATAATGCGCCCATAGTAACTATTTCGATTGATCGATCAAGGATATTAATTCGTTCAATCTCACTTTCTCAAGAGGACAAAGACCCTCCAAAAAAACTAAATCAGGCTCATCAGGCTTGCCACAGCATCCCCGGGCTCAGTCTCGCGCAACAGGCTTTCGCCCACAAGAATCGCATGCGCACCTGCGGCTTTCAACTGCAATACGTCTTCCGGGGTTTTGATTCCGCTTTCACTGACCAGTGTACAGCCTTCCGGGGCCATCTCTTTCAGCTCGTATGTTGTGTCGAGCGTAGTCACGAATGTTTTTAGGTTGCGGTTATTGATTCCAATACAATCCGCGCCTGCATCGATTGCTCGCTGCATCTCTTCCCGGTCATGCACTTCCACAAGCGGTTGAAGTTCGAGAAGCTGAACCTCGTTGATGAAAGAAGTCAGTTCCGCATTGGTCAATGCTCCGACAATCAACAGCACCGCCGACGCTCCCATTGTTTTTGCGTGGGCAATCTGCCATGGATCAACCACAAACTCTTTATAGAGCATCGGCAAAGAGATCGCAGCGCGAACGATTGAGAAATCCTCCGCCCCGCCGCCAAAATACTTATGGTCCATCAGGCACGAAACCGCCTGCGCCCCGTTCGCCTCATAATCCGCGGCAATGGCCGCGGGATCGAAGGGGTCGCGAATCACACCCGCGGATGGAGACCGGCGCTTTACCTCGGCAATCAGTCCCATGGGCGCGCTGCGTAATGCGGTTACAAAATCAGGACGGGATTCAACGCCTTCCATCTGCGTCTGGAGATCTTTCAACGACCGGGATTCTTTCCGCACCGCGACTTCCACCCGCTTGTCCGCAATAATCTGTTCGAGAATATTCATTACCGGTTCTTCTTTAAATACGCTTCAATGAAAGGATCCAGATTGCCATCCAGCACGCCCTGCACATTGCCCACCTGCTCGTCGGTACGGTGGTCTTTTACCATCGTATAGGGCTGCATCACATAGGAGCGGATCTGCGAACCCCAGGCAATCTCACCTTTGTCGCCATAAAGCTGATCGACCGCCTGACGTTTCATGTCCTGCTCCCGCTCGTAAAGCCGGGCTTTCAGCATCTTCATCGCGGCGGCCTTGTTTTTATGCTGCGATCGTTCGGCCTGGCACTGCACTACGGTTCCCGTTGGCAAGTGGACAATACGCACCGCCGAGTCGGTCGTATTCACGTGCTGACCGCCAGCCCCCTGCGCGCGATACGTGTCGATCCGCAAATCCGATTCCACAATATCGATTTCGATCTCGTCATCAATCTCCGGCGTAACATCCGCCGCGACAAAAGAGGTATGCCGCCGCGACTGCGAGTCGAACGGACTGATACGTACCAAGCGATGTACTCCGCGTTCTGACTTCAACAAGCCATAGGCATACGGCCCGGAAATCAAAATCGACACGCTCTTGATCCCCGCCTCCTCCCCCGCCTGATAGTCGAGGATCTGGGTCTTGAATTCCTTGCGCTCGGCATAGCGCGTGAACATGCGATAAAGCATATCCGCCCAGTCGCAGCTCTCCGTACCCCCCGCCCCGGCATGTAAAGTGAGATAAGCTCCATTGCCGTCGAACTCGCCCCCGAGCAGTGACTGCATTTCCAGCGAATGAAATCCGTTCGCAACCGATTCCAGCTCCGCAGTTGCCTCGGCGAGGGCCTCTTCCTCTCCGGCCTCTGCCAGCTCGAGCATTACCTCCGCATCGTCGAGTCCGCATGTCATGGCATCAAATGGATCGATCACCATCTTGAGCGACTTGGTGGCCGCAATATTCGCCTGAGCCTTGTTCTGATCGTTCCAGAACTCTGGTTTGGCGGCTTCCGCCTCCAGCTTTTCAAGCTCCGCACGTTTTCCGTCGATTTCGAGGTAGTCCTTCATCTCTGTGAGCTGTTCACGAAAGTCGGTAATTTTTGTTTTTAGTTCGTCCTGCATCGTTAATCCAAAGGTTAGAGCTCGGAAATATAGCCCACTGCGGAACAATCACCAAACTCCGCTTACAAAAAAAGAGGCGGGGCCCGCCTCCTGTCACTACGCTGAAGCACAAACTATAGGTCAACGCGAGTCCGAAGCTTTTTCCTCCCCTTAGCGCGCAGCACGAAGATGACGGTTGCAGCGGCGAGCAGGCAGACTTTGGCAAAGGCGTCGCCGTTGCGGGTGTAGAAGGTTTTTTTCAAGCCGACCGGGCGCGGCCGGAGCGTGCTGGTCACAAACCCTTTGGTTCGCACTTCCAGACTGCGCTGGACGTTGCCGTAGGCATCGATGGTACAGGTGACCCCGGTGTTGCAGCAGCGCGCCATGGGAATACGGTTTTCAATGCACCGGAAAACCGCGTGGGCCAAATGCTGCTCGGACTGAACAGAGGGATCGAACCAGGCATCGTTGCTCTGGTTGACGAGCCAGCGGGCACCATGGCGTACCGCTTTGACGGCGAGAGGCGAAACAATATCTTCGAAGCAGATCAGCACGGAAAACGAAGCGCGATCGCGAAGAGGCATCAAAGTGCTCTCTGTTCCATACCGAAAGTCGAGGTCGATGGGGGTAAACTTACGCATCAAACCGGGAAATGGAACATATTCGCCGAACGGCACAAGGTGCTGCTTGTCATATTTTGCAACCTCAACCCCGTTTGTATCAAAAAGCAACGAGCTGTTGTAATAGGTCTGGCCCGACTCGGAAATTTCGACATCCATCGAGCCAACGAGCAGAGGAATCCCCCGTTCGGTCATGCGCTGAACCAATGAATGACTCAGGCGGCTAACCCGAACAAAATCCGGCAAGGCGGTTTCCGGCCAGATAATCAAGTCGGTTTCTTCAAGGCGGGCAGCGGTACTGGTGAGCTCCTCCAGCCGATCGCGAATGTCCTGATCCTTTTGGTCATCCCACTTTTCCGCCTGCGCAATGTTGGGCTGGATCAGCGCCACACTCACCGACTCGTCGAGTGGCGGGCGATTGAAGAGAACATTCATGCCGTAGGCCATAGAAAGCGCAACCGGCAACAGCCCGATCATCAGTTCATAATGCGGGCGATATTTTTTCATCCGTGTTCCATGCGTATACTGACGGAACGTGATGAAGATTCCGGCATTCATCCAGACGATGCATGCCGAAACAATATATACCCCACCCCACTGCGCCACCTGAATGATCGCCGGGTTGGCATATTGGCTCACACCCAGCTGGTTCCAGGAAAACCCAGTAAACATAAAACTTCGCAGATATTCCGAACCCACCCAAACCACTGTAATGCAAAACATGAGCCGCAGGTTTTTCAGGAGTGATGCACCGCCCCACTGCCTTGCGCCATGCGCGGTCACGACGGCCACCGGAATAAAGTAAATCGCGCAATAAAGCGCCAGAACAGCATAGCCCATGAGTGCGCTGATTTTCAGCCCGGCACCGGCCACCGTTCCCGTTAGATTATGCAACCACGAGAGCGATAGCATGAAAAAAACAAACCCGGATAACAAGCCAAGTCCTGCCGCTCGTTTTACCGAAGCCGACTGCACCGCAAACATGAGTGGCACCAGCGCAATAAACGCCAACGTGGAATCCCCAGCCCCCGGGAAACTGAATGCAAGCAGTACACCGGAAAACAGACTTCCAAAAATCGGGAGCCGTTTAAAAAAGGGAGCGTGTTCGTTGTTTTCCGACATGGGAAGTGCGGCCTTGTTGTTAGAGGTCAAGATTCAGCAATGATGGAGTCGTACTCCATTGGCGGGCCATCATCTGCTGCCTAAAGAGATCTGCAATATATTCAAGCAAGTCGCTCGATGCGGTCAAGGTTTGTTGCTTCCGCCCGGACGACTCAACCCGGAGTGCCTCAAGATTCTTAAGCCCAAGAATTCCCTCGCCCTGTGTGGCATCCCAGAACAAAGCCATGTTGTCAATGATGGCGCGGATGGAGCGGTAGAGCATAATCTCGTGCTTCTCCGCATCGTTGAGGGCTACCCGCCCAAAATCAAGCGTCCACATACGATCAAGCTGTGCACCGGCCCAGTCTGCCGGGCGGATAATGCCCAGCGAGAAGTAGGGAAGCAGGTCTGGAAACTGATGCAGCTCGGAAAGAATCTCGAGCCAACGTGTTATGTGCCGGCCATGCGGCTCCATCGACTCCAGCACGCGGGTTGCCGCAGCCCGATCACCCACCGCACAAAAAGCGCGAACCACGAGAAGCTTGAGGTCGGAGGTCGACACGCCGTGCGGATGAAAGGAACGGCAATACATCGCTACGGATGCAGACACATTGTCGGCCAGTGTTCCTTCTGAAATTCCCAGCGATTGAAAAACTTCCTGAAGGTGCTGCGCCCATGCATCTTGTTTTTTCGGGGTGTAAAAAATAAGCGATCTCATTCTCGCCCGATGAGGCGTTCAACCTCGTTCATGAATTGACCGGCATCGCGAAAGCGGCGATAGACGGAGGCATAGCGGATATAGGCCACTTCATCCAGCTTTTCAAGGGCGGCCATCACCTTCTTCCCCAGCATCATGCTCGGAATTTCTTTTTCAAATTCAGACTCCGCCTCCATAATAATGGAGTCACAAAGACGTTCAATCTGCTCCACGCTGATATGCCTTTTGCGGCAGGCAATGTTTAGACTCTTGACCAGCTTGTCGCGGCTCAGCTCCTCGCGCCGACCATCACGCTTGGTAACCTGTAGCAGGGCACGCTGGATCTCTTCGTAGGTAGTAAAGCGATGCCCGCACCCAATGCATACACGCCGCCGCCGAATGGCATCCCCGTTACGCACCTCACGGCTATCAATTACCCGGTTTTCCCTGCCTTCGCATTTCGGACATCTCATTCAGCGTCCTCCTTCTCTCCGTAAAAACAAAGATAGCCGCAAAAGACAGAGGCAAACAATAAAAAACGGCGGAACGCTGTCCGCCGTTTTCAACCTCAGCTGAAGCCGAGTTTATTTCTTTTTAGCCGCTTTCTTCTTGGCTGGTGCTTTCTTTTTCGCAGGAGCCTTCTTCTTGGCCGGGGCTTTCTTCACGGCTTTTTTCTTAGCAGGAGCCTTCTTCGAGGCAGCCTTCTTTTTCGCGGGTGCTTTTTTTGCAGCCGCTTTCTTTTTGGCCGGTGCTTTCTTCACGGCTTTTTTCTTAGCAGCAGCTTTCTTCTTCGCCGGAGCCTTCTTCGCGGCAGCTTTCTTTTTCGCGGGGGCCTTTTTCTTCGCCGGTGCTTTTTTTGCAGCCGCTTTCTTTTTGGCCGGTGCTTTCTTTACGGCTTTTTTCTTAGCGGCAGCTTTCTTCTTCGCCGGGGCCTTCTTCGCGGCGGCTTTCTTTTTCGCAGGAGCCTTCTTCGCGGCAGCCTTCTTTTTCGCGGGGGCCTTTTTCTTCGCCGGTGCTTTTTTTGCAGCCGCTTTCTTTTTGGCCGGGGCTTTCTTCACGGCTTTTTTCTTAGCGGGAGCTTTCTTCTTCGCCGGGGCCTTCTTCGCGGCCTTTTTCTTGGCCGGTGCTTTTTTCTTGGCTGGAGCTTTCTTTGCGACAGCCTTTTTCTTTGCCGGTGCTTTTTTCACTGCTTTCTTTTTGGCTGGTGCTTTCTTCGCAACTGCCTTTTTCTTAGTCGTAGCTTTTTTCTTAGCTGCCATTGTAGCCTCCTAGTTTGTACTCCTGACAACGATCATCAGCGCATCCTCATCCGTCATCCGAGTTTGCAATGATCAAAAGATCTGTCAACGATCGCCCTTCTGAAACTTGTTTATAAGCAGATCGCATTTTTTATGCAACCTGTTTGGCTTATAAAAACACACCCATCGTTCTCAGAAAACCGGATTCATTTTAGTGGAGTTAAAGGAAGAAATTGTTTCGAGCGGACACAAAAAAAACCGTCCATGTTCTGGACGGTTTTTCGAGCGCGTTGTGAACCGCTTAGAGTTCCTGCGTAATCTTCTCAACGATGTATGCCTCGATCGTATCGCCCGCTGCAAAGTTGGTGAAGTTGTCCGGACGAATCCCACACTCCTGACCTTGGCGAACCTCGGAGGCTTCATTCTGAAAGCGTTTGAGCGAACCAATCAGTCCTTCGAAAAGAATATCACGACCCCGTTTGATGCGAATGCTGCTCTTGGCAGAAACGCGACCACTCATCACCATGCAGCCGGCAATCTTACTCTTCTTGCTCAGCTCGAACACTTCGCGGATTTCGGCTTCGCCGATAATCTGTTCACGCAGCTCCGGCTCAAGCAGTCCCTTCATGGCGCTTTCAACATCTTCGATCAATTCGTAGATAATGCTGTAGAGGCGGATCTCGACGCCTTCGCGCTTCGCGGCAGCGTTGGCACCGTTCTCGTTTCCGGTATGAAAACCAAGAATAATGGCGTTTGACGCACTGGCAAGCATGACGTCGTTCGTCTTAATATTACCGACATCATTGGATATAATGTTGATTTCAACCTTATCACTCTTGATGCCTTTCAAAGAATGCTCAATAGCCTCGATGGAGCCTTGCACATCGGCCTTGATGATTACCTTCAGCTCTTTCTTTTCATCCGTTCCAGCGTTGCCGAACAGATCATCAAGCGACATCTTCTTCGGAGCCGCACCGCCTTGTAGCGTCTGCTCGCGATCTTCTGCCTGCATGGCTTCAGAGAGCGACTTGGCTTCGCGATCACTCGTCATCGTCTGGAATTCATCGCCGGCACCGGGGACATTCGTGAGCCCAAGAATTTTTACAGCCGTGGATGGCCCTGCCGAGCGGACCTTCTTGCCCTGATCGCTGATCAGCGCCTTAATGCGACCCCAGTATTTTCCACAGATCACACTGTCGCCAATCTTGAGCGTTCCGCTCTTCACGAGCACGCTGGCCGTCGGGCCCATTCCGGGTTCCATCTGCGCTTCCACTACAAACCCGGTTGCAGGTTTGTTCGGGTTGGCTTTCAGCTCGAGCATTTCTGATTCAAGAATAATTCGTTCAAGCAAACCGTCGATGCCTTCACCCGTCATCGCGCTTACGGGACAACAGCCGATTGCACCGCCCCAGTCTTCCACCATGATTTCGTGTTCCTGCAACTGTTGTTTCAGTCGGTCTGGATTTGCAGAGCGCAGATCCATTTTATTCATGGCAATGATCGTGCAAACACCCGCAGCCTTCGCATGCTTGATGGCCTCGATCGTTTGCGGCATCACACCGTCGTCGGCGGCAACCACCAACACGGCAATGTCGGTCAGGTTTGCACCGCGGGCGCGCATCGCTGTAAAAGCGGCATGGCCCGGCGTGTCGAGGAAAGTAATTTTATGATCGTTGAGCTCAACGGTGTAAGCCCCGATATGTTGTGTGATGCCACCCGACTCGCCCGCCACAACACGGGTGTTGCGAACCTTGTCCAGCAACGAGGTTTTACCGTGGTCAACGTGGCCCATAAAAGTGACCACTGGAGGGCGCGGAAGCAGTGTATCCGGAGAATCGGGCTCTTCTTTCACGGCCTTCGCAGCAATCTTTTTTGCCTTCGGCGCCACCGGCGCGGCTTTCTTTTTCTCTTCCTTACGCACGGTAAAGCCATGCTTTTCACCAATTTCCTTGGCAATCTTCAGGTCGATTTCCTGATTGATGGAAGCGAAAATATTCATCTTCATCAATTCGGCAATCACCTGATTCGGCTTCATGTCCATGCGCTCGGCAAAATCTTTAACCACAATCTTCGGTTTCTTCAGTTCAATGATCGTGGAATCGGGAGCAGCTTCAGCAGGGGCTTCTTCAACAACGGGAGCCTCGGCGGCTTCAGCAGCACCCTCCGCCAGGGTTTCTTCCGGAGCCGGAGCCTCTTCCGCCGGAGCCGCCTCTTCTTCGGCAGGTGCATTGTCTGCGCGCGCTTCCTCAATCGAGGCATAGCCCAGTTCATCGCATACCTGACCGATCTGTTCGGCGGTCAACTCGGCCTCCGGCCCGTCGACGGCAATATCGATGTCCTGCAGGATCTCAATAAGCTCCTCGGCAGAGACGCCGACATCCTTTGCTGTATCTTGAACGTTCATCATTCTATTATCTCACCATGTTCTTTTGTATAGGCCGTCTCGGCAGCTTTCCAAATGGATTTTGCCTGGTCGCCGGAAATTTCGTCAATGGCTTCCAGATCGCTCAGGTCAGCGGCCAGAATACCTTCCAAAGTCAGGAAGCCGGAGAATACCAGCTTCTCGGCAAATTCATCGCCGATGCCTTCGACAGCAGCCAGCCTTGTAACGGCAACGGCCACGCGTTCTTCAAAGTCCATGCTCTCTTCATCCTTCTGGATGTCCACACGCCAACCGGTCAGCTTCGAGGTCAGCCGGGCATTCTGTCCGCGCTTGCCGATCGCCAGTGAAAGCTGGTCGGGCTCGACGGTCACGGTCACCGTGCGCGTATCTTCGTCGGCATCCACATTCTTCAGGCGTGCTGGCGCCAGCGCGTTGGTAATCAGGGTGTGGATATCTTCACTCCAGCGAACGATATCAATTTTCTCGCCGGACAGTTCCCGTACAATATTCTTCACCCGCATGCCGCGCATTCCAACGCAGGCACCTACCGGGTCAACGCGTTCATCATGGGAAATCACCGCCACCTTGCTGCGGTAGCCGGCTTCACGGGCAATGCCCTTGATCTCCATCGTACCATCGGCGATTTCGGACACTTCCAGCTCAAACAAGCGGCGGACAAAATCGGGGTGGTTGCGCGAGAGCACAATTTCAGGTCCGCGTTCGCGTTCGCGTACCGCCATAATATAGGCTCGGACGCGTTCGCCGACTTCATATTCCTCCGTCGGAACACGTTCCTTCGAAAGCAGTACGGCCTCCGCATGGTCGAGATCAATAATCACATCGCTGCGATCAAAACGGGTTACCGAGCCGGTAACGATTTCGCCCACGCGGTCCTTGAACTCATCAAAAATACGTTCTTTTTCCGCGCTGCGGATCTTCTGCATGATCATCTGCTTCGCGGTTTGAGCGGCAATCCGACCGAGGCTGCGGGGAGTGGACTCAATTTCAGAGCCATCTGAAAGCGTTTTATACGCCTTCATCTCAAAGGTTTTGCGATCGATCTCGATACGAAGATCATCATCTTCGAAACCGACTTTTTCCGTCGCGCTCTGCAAGGCCGCTTCGATGGCACGAATAATTACTTCGCGCTCAACGCCACGTTCGCTTTCCATATAATCCACAACGGCTTTCAACTCTGCAGGATTCATCACCTACCTCCTTCGCAAACCTCTAAATCAAATAACAAGCCCAAGAGAAAAAAGAGCGGGCAAGGCCCACTCTAATTCCAGAGCTAAAACTATCAACAATCGGAGGAAACTACCCCTCTTCCCCCAACCCGTCAAGCGGGAATCGGCCCTATATTCACCAAGGTAGACGCGACCCTTTTACCGCTCACCGATCGGAACATACGGGCGCAGCGTTTCACCGGTGTAGATCTGGCGCGGACGGCTGATGCGCTGGTTATGGCTGAGCATTTCACGCCAGTTGGCAATCCAGCCCGGCATGCGGCCAATGGCAAACAACACCGTAAACATATTCACGGGAATGCCAATGGCACGCAGCAGAATACCGCTGTAGAAATCGACGTTCGGATAGAGATTGCGCTCGATGAAATATTCATCGTGCAGGGCCACATCCTCCAACTCCCGGGCAATATCGAGCAGTGGATCTTCAACGTTCAGCGCTTTCAACACCCGATCGACGTGGGTCTTGAGGATCTTGGCGCGCGGGTCGAAACTTTTGTAAACACGGTGGCCAAAGCCCATGAGCTTCGTATCGTTGTTTTTGTCCTTCGCGGCATCCACATAGTCGCTGAGTTTTATACCGTTGGAGTGAATATTTTCGAGCATGGCGATCACAGCGGCATTGGCCCCGCCATGCAGCGGGCCCCACAGCGCACCCACGCCGGCAGCTACGGAACTAAACAGGTTGGCGCGCGAGCTACCGACCATGCGCACGGTCGAGGTAGAACAGTTTTGCTCGTGGTCGGCATGCAGGATCAGGAAGAGATCAATCGCCGCTTCGACTTCCGGAATGATTTCATAGAGGTCGAAGGGCTGAGAGAACATCATATGCAGAAAATTTCCGCTATAGCTCAGGTGCCGGCTTGGAGGCATATAGGGGCGTCCGAGCGAAGTGCGATAGGCCCAGGCTGCAATCGTGCGAACTTTGGAGATAATCTTGGCCGCCGGAATGGTGAACCCGGGGCCATCAGTGGCGGTTGTGAGCAGCTCGGTATTATAGCAGGCCAGTGTATTGAGCATCGACGACAGAATGGCCATCGGGGGTGCATCCGCCGGGAATCCGTCGAAGTGACTCTTCATGGAATAGTGCAGGTGCGCCTCGCCGGCCAGTTCAGCATTGAACGCGCTGAGCTCCATTACATTCGGCAGGTGGCCGTAAATAATCAGATATGCGCATTCCACGAAGCTCGAGTGTTCGGCCAGCTCCTCAATCGGATATCCCCGATATCGAAGAATCCCTTTCTCCCCATTGATGAAGGTAATGTCGGAAGTGCACGATCCCGTGTTTCCATAGCCCGGATCCAGCGTAATCATTCCGGTCTTGGCGCGCAACTGTGTGATATCGAGCCCGATCTCGTTTTCGCTACCGATCATGGCTTCGAGCTCCAGCTTCTTCCCATCGTATTCAATTAATGCTTTCTCGCTCATCATGTCCCTCCAGAGCTTAACGGTTCAAAATTGCTTTCACTGTACGGCCGATGTCCGCCGGGGACTCGACAACGCTAAGGCCGCATTCGGCCATGAGTTCTTTCTTGGCGGCAGCCGACTCGTCCGCGCCGGAAACAATCGCGCCCGCATGCCCCATGCGGCGGCCGGGCGGTGCGGTCTGTCCGGCAATGAAACCGATCACCGGCTTGCTGACATGATCCTTGGTGTATTGTGCCGCCTCGATTTCCATCGAACCGCCGATTTCGCCAATCATCACAATGGCATCCGTATCGGGATCGGCCTCGAACATTTCCAGCAGATCCTTCATCGTGGTTCCAATGATCGGGTCGCCGCCGATACCGATACAGGTTGACTGGCCGAGTCCCTCTGCGCAAATCTGGTGCACCGCCTCGTAGGTCAGCGTTCCCGATTTGGAGATCACCCCGACCGATCCCTTTTGCGCAATAAAGCCGGGCATGATCCCGACCTTCGCTTCGCCGGGGGTCAGGATGCCAGGGCAGTTGGGGCCGATGAAGCGCGATCCGGTGGTTTCTACATAGGCCTTCACCTCGACCATCTGGGCGATGGGAATCCCTTCGGTGATGCAGACAATCAGCTTGATGCCCGCAGCGGCGGCCTCCATGATCGCATCGGCCGCAAACGGCGGCGGCACAAAAATAAGTGAGACATTCGCGCCCACCTTTTCCCTCGCCTCGGCACAGCTGTTGAAGACCGGAACCATGCCGTCGAGCGCGGTCTGCCCGCCCTTGCCGGGGGTAACGCCACCCACCACATTGCCGCCGTATTCCAGGCACTGCCCCGCATGGAAGCTCCCCTCGGAACCGGTGATACCCTGCACAATAATCCTTGAATCC